>JALHRK010000293.1 GCA_022841505.1 Saprospiraceae bacterium
ATGGCTCAAAGCCATCCTGCGCCAAATATAGGCTGGAAAGGTAGAATTACGCATGCATGCATCAAGAATTACCCTGATGGATACACAAAAAAAAAGCATAATAAAGCGGGCTTGGGTGCCGGGCTCAATTATGCCTTAACAAACACTATGAACAAACACAGTACAAAAGTAGCTTGCCTTTCTGTACAGATCAATTACAGAAAGACTTATGATTGAACATAGAAGATTTTAAGCATAGCGACTTAAAAAAAACACAAGTTGCTCATAAAAAGCGAATTGCATTTTATAAATAAGTGCAAAATAGCTATATTTTAGATTCTCCCAGATTTTAAAACACACGCCTCAGTCTGATACATTTCAGAAGTACCAGACGAAAACTGAACCACCAAGGCATAGCAACATCCTTAGCTTGCTGTAACAGGAATAGTTCCCATTACAGGTGAGCACTGACCCATTGCTGTTTAAAAATTACCAGCCGCCAATATCATCATTAAGGATGGAATACTCTTCGTATTGTACTCTGTAGGCATCCTTCATGTCTTGTGTGGCTTGTTCAGGAGCAGTAATGACACCAATGAAAAGCAGAAAAGTGATTATTGTACTCATAGTTTTAAACATTTTAAATTTTGGTTTAAAACTATGCTTATCGGGATTGAACTATGATAACAAAAAAAATAAAAAAAGACAGGTATCATTTAGGCGAAATCAACCAAATTGGTTTATATTTACTTTATAGTCAAACACTTTCTTAATCAAATCTATCTCATTCAGAACACAAAAAAATGCAATCTATGCAAGAAATAATAGCGTTAGCGGAATTCGTATCTAAAAATAAGATAAAAAAAATAGAGCAAGTGGCCTTAAAAGGAAAAGCGCGCTCACATTTAAAAGGGCTTTATGAGCTATTGTCATCGGGTAGAGAAAGTAATGAAGCGGAGCTTGTAACTACCTTTTACGGTGATAATCCGCATAAAAACCTGTACTTCTCCAGATTGAAAAGGCAATTGCGGGACCGTTTAGTGAATACTATTTTTCTGATAGATGTGAATGAGCCGGCCTTTAATGATTACCAGAAAGCTTACTTCTCCTGCTACAAAGATATGGTTGCTTCAAAGATTCTGATTGGCCGCCACGCCCGGCCGGCAGCCATCCCGCTTGCCCAAGAGACGCTGAAGAAAGCCTTGCGCTTTGGATTTACAGACATCATACTGGGGGTGGCAAGGGATTTGCAGGTGCACTACGGAACCCTCATCGGGGATAAAAAGAAATATGCAGAGTATCAAAAAATTGTAGTTCAATATACCAACATCTATTTTGCTGAACTGAAAGCAGAAGACTATTATATGGGAATCACCATCAACTATGCCAAGTCGCTGGGCAGTAAGGTAGAGTGGGCTGATTTGGCTCAGCAGTACTATCAGGAACTGGCAGAAATTATGCAACATACCCAATCTTATCGTTTTTGCTACCTGTTCTACCAAATATCCCTGTTGCGCTATGAAATCACCAATGATTACAAAAACACGCTAAAGGTCTGCGAAGAAGCGCTTGATTTTTTTCAATCAAATGAACAATATGTGGCTCAATCACAAACAGTTGTCGTTTCCTTTATGAACAAATCCTTAGCGTGCCATCTTCGTTTAGAACAATATATAGAAGGGGAGGCTCTAGCCCAAAAGGCGCTGCTGAGTATGCCGGAAGGTTCCATCAGTTGGTTTAACACCCTCAACTACTACATTACGATTTGTTTCCACTCCAAGCAATACCAAAAAGCTTACCATATCTTTGAGCAAGCTACGGGGCATCCAAAATTCAAGCACCTGATTCAGAACAAATCGGAAGAATGGAACATCTTTCAGGCTTATGTATACTACTTTATCATGTTAGGGAAAATCAAACCCAATCTGCAAAAAAGCAACTCAACCCGATTCAGAGTGAGTAAATTTTTGAATCAGGTTCCTACCTTTTCACAGGATAAACAAGGCGGAAATATCTCCATTTTGATTCTGCAGACCCTGTTTTTACTCGCTCAGGGCGAATACAATAAGATTATTGATCGGGTAGAGTCGCTGAACATGTATACCCACCGTTACCTGCGCAAAGACGACACTTTTCGAAGCAACTGTTTCATAAAGATGCTCCTGCAAGTACCGCAGGGTAATTTCATCCACAAGCAGGTATTGCGAAAAGCCCACCGGTTTTGGGAAGCGCTCCAAAGTATGCCGTTGGTTACGGCACGCCAAAATGCGGAGTTGGAAGTCGTGCCTTATGAAACCCTTTGGGAGTATGTACTTCAGTCGTTAAAAGGCGCCCCGCCCAAGGAATGAATCAATTCACCAACCGCCATTTGATGCCCCAACGCAAAGCAGCATCCGGAAAAGCATAGAAAGCAGTTTGGTAGTACAACTGGCCGGGGACAAACAGACTACCCATGTTTTCAAATTTGAGAAATGCCCGAAACTTACGGACCCGCATGCTGAAAAATGCATCCAAAGCGGGAAAAAGCCGGGTTTCCTGTGCGTTTTGCAGGTGAAACTGGCCAATGAACGGGTTGTAGTAATTCGCAAAATAGTCTGTATTCCAGCGCAGGTCAACGCCAAGTTGCACATCGAGTACCTTAAACCAGGTCCCTGCATAATACAGGCTGTGTTTGCCAAAAATCTCCGGCAGGCGGATGACATCCTCCGTTGCTTTTTGAAAGGTCAGGGTATTGTCTGAATGGAAGCGCCAGAGTTTGAAATTTTTCTTGACTACAAATTGGAATACGCTCAGGGGGAGTCCCGTTTGGCGCGCAATGCCCAGCGTATCGAAATAAATGTACTGGTTGAACAAATAATAGCCGCCGCCCACTTCCAGTGAACTATTAGACAGGAGATAACTGGCCTGGACATTGGTCTCCAGCGTTTGTTTGAAATCGTTTTCCCACAAAGGCTGCTGGGTCAGGTAGAGCCGGTGCTGGAGCAAATTGGGGCTGTATAACTGATTAGAGGCTTGAATATTCAGCGCGCCTATTTTTCCAAAATCGAGCAGCAATTCCCCGCCAACCCGGTAATCGCCGCCGTTGTCCCAAAGATTCAGATGCCCGAAAGCATCGAAACGCAACCGTTGGCTGGGTTGAAAAAGCCATCGCCCATGCAGCAACAAGTTGTTCAGCACGGTGTCAGCCGTACCTTCCTGGCGCACCAGGTGGTGGATATGGGTCAATCCTGCTTCTAACAGATCGCGCTGCTCGCGGGCTACATTTTTTTGAGCGCCGTCGCGCAATTTATAGGTACTGATGCGAAAGCTGTTTTCGATGGCACGGTGGTCGAGAAAAAAACGGGCGCCGCGTTCGTCGGTCAGCAGTTGAGGAAAGCGCCGGTAGAACCCGGTATCTGCAATGGAATAGGGGTCAAAAAACTTATAGGCGCTGTTCGTCAGGTTAATCTGATGGGAAAGCGTGAATGCCCGCCGTTGGCGCCCGGTTGTATCAGTCTGGCCGCCAAAGCGGTAATACTGGGTGTATTGGAATTCGCGGTGCGCGTGCCGTGTTTGGCCATCCTCCAGAAAAACTTCGGCGGAAGAGGGGCTGTCAAATTCTTCTCCGCGTGCAGGCTCTCTGATCAACCCACCGTTGTCTTCCTGTTCAATGGTATTGTTGGCAAAAACGAAAAATCCGTCGTAGCGTCCGCCTTTCCCATGAAACCACAAGCCTGTCGCCAAAGCGGTATTCCGGGCGTTCTGATTGGGGTACTGATCCTGCCGGCCGATCTGGCTGATGCGTTCATAATCAATCGAAAAATTGAGTCCATCCGCAAAATTCCGGCTGAACTGAGCCGTAAAGTAGCTGTCGGCTTGCTCCGAACCTTGTGTATAGCCTACGTTGGTATAGGCTTTTTCTAAGCGATAGAACGGCAAATCGGACGCGCGCGTCAGGTAGGCATCAAATTGATGCAACCCGATGTCGAACCCTTTTCTTGAAAAAGTCTGAAAAAAAATGGGTTGATGCGCTGAACCCAAATTTCCCAGATGGCCCAGGTCTATTTCGCGCCGGCGCGCCGGATCGTACTGATGGAAATAATATCCGAGCAAAGAATCGGAAAAAGGCGTTTCCCGGTTGGGATTGCTGACTAAAAACGAAAAGACACCAAAGGTATCGAGGTTGTCAAAATCCTCCTGCCCTGCAAAAACAGTGGAATTGGTCGTTGAAGCCCCATCCCTTCCGGTGGTTCCTCCAACGCCAGCAGGCGGCCGCTGCGCCCAGAGCGTTGTGGCGCCCAGCAGGAGGCCGAACAAACCCGCCAACAGGCGTTTTGTGGAACCGGGAATTTGAAAATGCGTCATGTAGAACTGGTTTCGTAACATTCCATGCAGGTTGCTGCCACAAAAGTAATGCTTCGCAGCAAGATATACAGGAATGTTAACGCGGGATTAACGGATTCGGTGAACCTACCCTACCCGATGCAGCCTTAAGTTGCGATCCGAAAAGGCAAAATCCTTGTATAAAAAGTAAAGCCTGCCGTTGAAGACCTTCACTTGCTGTACGAAAGCCTTTTCAAGCAACATGTACTCGGAAGTGGTACCATCGTAGGTATTGATTTCTAAAACCAACGTGTTTTTGCCATGATCCATCAGGGTATAAAAGCGCCCGGTGGCTTCATCATTCAGGATTTCGGATTTCCAGTTTTTATCTCGGTGGTATTGGATGGGAATGCGCCGAAGCGACTCCCCATTGGACTTCATCCACTCCAGATAGTCATTCGTGTGGTTGAACAGGCACAAGCGCTCCTCCTGAGCAAACAAATTCGCTTTGATGGGCGTGTAAACAAACCGGTCTGCAAACGCATTTTGATCCTCAACCAGGTTACTGATCATGTTTTCGATCTGATAGTCTTTTAGTGAACCAAACAGCCACTTGGCGTTTTCGATCTGAACCTGGCGAAACCAGCCTTCTTCTGCCAATTGCGTCAGCTGCGCCTCATCCAGTACCGTTTTAATGGCCAGGTGTGGCCCTCCGTCACGGGGCGCTGCTTCGTAAGAAAGCATCTGATTTTTATAACGCCACCGGCTAAAGTAAATGTATTGATCGTTGACGCCCACACAAGGCACAACCAATTGATTGTATTGCTGAATACTCACGGTTTCAGCCAGCCTCGGCGCCCCCTCAGCTACTTCCACACCGTATATTTGAAGGTTTGTGTGGAGATAAATTCCCCCGAGACAACTTTTGGTTAAGGCGTTTGGTTGCAGGCCCTTTAGTTTTAGTTCACCCGTTACCCGGTCGGTTTCATCCAAGGCAACCAACCAATGAGCGCTCAGGCTGTTTTTGCAAACGAGCAGCAGGGGCCGACCCTCGTGCAATTCGTAATCTACTACGCTGTACTCCGGCGTGTAGATGACTTCGGCTTTTTTCAAAGCGGAAACGGAGACTTCAGGCAACAAACCGGACTGTTGCTGCAAAATGATCGCAATTGGAGCCGCTGGCGCTGATCGGAGCGGCCATTTGATGGTTGCAAACCCGATGCAGGATATAACCAGCGTGTCCGGGAATTTTGTGAGATTTAAAGAAAAACCTCCTGCCGCGTCAGAAACAGCCCCAACCTCATTTTGCGGGGCATATATGTTGACGTGCTCGATGGGTTGTTTCTTTTGTGCATCGGTAATGACGCCACGGATGGCGGATGGCTGGGCAACCGCAACGTCGCTCAGGCAGCAGAGGAGGAGTGTAATTGTTGTTTTCATAGCTGAGAAATTTTATGCAATCAAGATAAGGCATTCCCCGCTCAGCAGGCAAAGTGTGCATTAATCTCCCCCTCGATTTTTACACAATTGTCGGGCTAACTGCCAAGAACATGTTCGGGAATTTCAACAAGCTCTACAGCCACACGTCCTTAAACTCCGGTTTCTTTTTGAAGACCGAGTGCGCAAAGGGGCAAAGCGGCAGGATTTTGAAGCCTTGCTCCCGGGCCATTTCTACGGCTGCATGCACCAACTGGTAGCCCACATTTTTCCCGCGCAAGGCATCGCCCACTTCGGTATGGTCAATGATCATTTTTTCGGCGCCGGCCATAGAATAGGTCATTTCGGCCAGGCGAACCCCGCCTTCTTCTACATAAAATGCGCCTTTCGCGCCTTCCCGCTCGTGTTGGATCTGCATATCAGGTTTGTTTTGGTAATGCTACTGTACCGCCGAACTCCGATTCGGCGGTCTTTACGAACATGTTTTTTTGTGTTCGCCGAACTGGAGTTCGGTGGTACAGTGTTCGCCGAACTGGAGTTCGGCGGTACAGTGTTCGCCGAACTGGAGTTCGGCGGTACGGTGTTCGCCGAACTGGAGTTCGGCGGTACGGTGTTCACCGAACTGGAGTTTGGCGGTACGGGTTTTGTACTGCCGAACTCCAGTTCGGCAGAAGTGAAGTATTAATCCTTTTTTGCCACCACACAGATGACAGAAAGGCCGATTTTCCGAAACGTCATTTTATCTATCAATGCAAAAATAGACACCAAATGGTTAAATAACTTCATTTCGCCTTCCGGAATAGATTTGTTTTGGAACAAATACCCGCTGATGAACCAGGCCGGTATGCCCATTGCATTGAAATAAAAAGCATCCACCAGCCGGCCGTGCTTTGTCATCAGGGCGGTCAGACTTTTTTTATTGTACCGCCTGAAATGCTCCAGGGTAATGTCAAAACCATTGTACAAAGCCTGGTGAGCAGGAACCAAAACCGTCAGGGTACCCCCGGGTTTCAATAGCTTCCCCATGTTTTCAATTGCGAGTTCATCGTCTTTAATGTGTTCCACCACATTCAGGCAAAAAATGCTGTCAAATTTGCCCAACAGGCCAGGGTAGGTTTGCCCGAAATCGGGATGCGCAATGTCTATCTCCAATACTTTTTGGTCATCCAATCCAAATTTTTCTTTTAGGATCGTCCGATAATTGAGCCGGATGTCGGAAAGCACAATGGGCTGGTTGTTCCGGATAAAAAATTGGGAAATGTTGCCCACCCCGCTACCAATTTCAAGGATCTCACCGGTACAAAAAGGAGCAATGGTTCGGTACATCCATTGGTTAAAGCGATCCGCAGCAGCAATCACATCCAGCACCTCCAGTCCTTTCTGGTCAATGTCTTTGTATTCAAACGCCGGCTTCATCTGAACAGGTTGTACTTAAAAATGCAGTAAATGGCGCGGAAACCGTCTTTCCAACCTATTTTTTTACCTTCTTCAAAAGTGCGCCCGTAGTAGGAAATGCCCACTTCATAAATCCGGACATTGGGAATGCGCGATATTTTTGCCGTGACTTCCGGTTCAAACCCGAATCGTTTTTCCTTTAAGGCCAGCGACTGGATCATTTTGGTGTTGAACAACTTGTAACACGTTTCCATGTCCGTGAGGGTGAGGTTGGTAAACAAGTTCGACAAAAACGTCAAAAACTTGTTGCCAACGGCGTGCCAAAAGAACAACACCCGGTGTGGGTTGCTGCCCATAAACCGGGAGCCGTATACCACATCTGCCACTCCCGCCACCACCGGTTTCAATAAATCATTGTATTCCTGTGGGTCGTACTCCAGATCGGCGTCCTGAATAATCAAAAACTCACCGGTTGCTTTGCGGATCCCGGTATGCAGGGCTGCGCCTTTGCCTTTGTTGACTTCGTGTTTATCGTATTGAATGTTGAAGCCGGGGTTTGCTGCCATATAGCGTTCGATGGCAGCTTCGGTGTCGTCGGTGGAGCAATCGTTTACAAGAATCACCTCTTTGGAAAGGTGATGCAGGAGTTCAACCGCTTTTACTTTATCGAGGATGAGCTGAATGGTTTTCCCTTCGTTGTAGACCGGAATGACGATGGAGAGCTTGGTGATGTGCATTACCTTCGGTAAATTTCCTTCAAAAGTAAGCATTTCCGTTTAACGAATATAGTGCGTTTCATTTCAAAAGACGCCGCATGACCAGGTGGCGCGGAGTAAGGTGGCGTTTTTGTGAAGTAATCAAACTCTGTAAAACTCCTTTTAACTCCGCGAGACTCCG
>JALHRK010000294.1 GCA_022841505.1 Saprospiraceae bacterium
CTGTTCTCGCATCCACCCGGGTGTTGATCGTTGTCTGTTGGGCGCCAGAACAGCAACGAACAACGAACAACGAACAACTGACAACGAACAACCGACAACCGACAAAATCTTCAAATTAAAACAACCTCATTTGCCCCTGCTCCGGTTCATTCCCCATCAATTTCGGCCCCCGCGTTTGAACGCCGGCAATCCGGCTGGCCTGTTCAAACACGTAGAAAGCCAGTTCCGGCGCCATCAGGTTGTCGGGTTCGTGGGTGAAAAAAAACACCTCCTGCAACCCCTGCTCAAACCAGTCGCCGATGCGACCCACCCAGGCATCCACCCGCTGGTAATCGGTCGGGTGGAGGTTGTTGCCCACAAAGCGAACCATGGCCGTGCCGGTGGTCAGGCGCATGTGCAGCACATCCCGTCTGCCGGCTACATCGGTGATGACGGTAGATACCCGGTGTTCCTGCATCAAGCTGAAAAGGGCCTCGGAGGCCGGGCTTTCGCCAAACCAGCTTTCGTGCCGCAATTCTAATGCCAGCGGAATGTGCTTCGGGAATCGCTCGATGAATCGTTCGATTACCGGTAGACGGTCAACGCCAAAATAAGGCGGCAATTGCATAAAACAGCAGCCTAATTTTTCTTCCAACTGCTGAATGGATTCGCAAAACGCAGGCAATTCCCCGCCGCTGATGCCGAGGTTGTTGCTGTGGCTGATGGTTTGTGGCAATTTGGGGCAAAACCGAAAATCATCCGCAGCTTCAGTTTTCCACTTTTGGATGGTGACCCAATCCGGAATGCGGTAATGCGTGGTATTGAGTTCAATGGTATTGAATTGGCGGCTGTAATGGCGAAGGAAGTCGCTGGTTTTGGTTTTTTCAGGATACACTTTACCAACCCATTCCTTCATGCTCCATCCCGTGCAGCCAATGTAAAAGGTAGGCTGTCCCCCCGATGCTGGACTTTCGGCAAGCGCCCGCGCCGTTCCTTCCCTGTCGCCAGGCATGCTGAAATCTACAGATTCAATTGTTGGTAATTTGCCAAACTCCATGAATTGGTTACTGGTTATCGGTCAGAAGTTGTTGTTCGTTGTCTGTTTTTCGTTGGTCGTTCTGTTCTCACATCCGTTGTCCGTTGTTTGTTGATTGTTCTGTTCTCACTTCCTCGGGGAGTTGTTCGTTGTTTGTTGATCGTTGTTCGTTCTGTTCTCACTTCCACCCGGGTGTTGAGCGTTGTCTGTTGGGCGTCAGAACAGCAACGAACAACTGACAACGAACAACCGACAGCATCTTCAAATTTTCAAATCTTCAAATCCTCACACCCACTTGCTCAACGCCATCGCCAACTCCTTCTCTTCTCCTTTTTTCATCAACCGGTGCAGGTAGGTATGGTCGTCCAGCACCTGGGTCTCTGCGTACAATACATCGTTCCAGCGGCTTTCGGCGCGGTAGAGCACTTCCATGCCGGCCACCCGTTTGTGCTGCAGCATTTCGTGGGGCATGGCTTCCAGCATCCATTGGATGTATAACGTATTGTTCAGGTGCAGGTTAAAATCGAGGTCGTGAAAATTGACTTCAAATATTTTGGTAAAATGCGCCTGTTCAAATTTGGGAAACCGGAAATCGGGCCTGGGCAGCCGGTCTTCCAGCGCAGGCATTTTGGATTCAAATTCTAAAATAAACGGAGGAATTGGCGCCATCCGCCGGCTGACCATGTCCATCAGCAACCAGGCGGAAGACGACTGGAGCAGCAACTCGTCATCAGCGCCGAAAATTTTGTAATCGCGGTAGGTAAAACGCCGGTCAAACCCCGTCGGGCAGGTGAGTACCCGAATCTGTTCGCCCAGTCCGGGCAGTCGAAATACCTGCATGGATTTGCGCAGCAGCACCCACGAAATGTTCTGAGCTTCCAAATCCCAGACCGAGACGTTTAACTGGATCACGTTTTGCATGGCCGCTTCCTGCATCAGCCGGATCAGCGCCGGAATAGTCGCCCGCTTGCAATGGTCAATTTCGTACGTGCGTACCACAAACGTTTCACTATAGGCTAAAGGAGAAATGGGCTGATGAGGGATGTGCTGCATGACTTTTGTTTTTCCTGTGGTCGCCAGCTTGAGCTGGCAGACCCCGAAGCAGAAAAAGAAGATTATTGGTTACATAACCGAAGGCTAAGTTATGTTGAATTGCGCAATAGTTGCATTTCTTCGTTCAAAAAGCACCATCCGCCCCCGTCTACCGTCCATCGTCTACCGTCCACCGTCCACCGTCCACCGGCACCACCCAACCCCGCGTATCCACAATCCTCCCCGAGCGCAACCCATTGATCTCAGATTTGATGAGTTCGCCAACCGGGCGTTGATCAATGGGCGGGAGCTGCATGAGCAGTTCGTCGCTGCCGATTTCCGCAATATGGGAAACGATGGCTGCAGTGCCTGTTCCAAAAGCTTCCTGGAGCGTACCGGCGTAGTAAGCGGCAATGATTTCGTCAATGGAAACGGGGCGCTCCTCTACGGTGTAACCTTTGTCTTTCAGGATATGCAAAATGCTGTCGCGGGTGATGCCTTTCAGAATAGCGCCATCCGTGGCCGGCGTGACCACTTTGCCGTCAATCACAAAAAAGATATTCATCGTACCCGCTTCCTGGATGTATTTGAATTCGTGGGCATCCATCCACATCACCTGGTCAAAACCTTTCTGAGCGGCCAATTTTGCGGGAAGCAAAGAACCTGCATAATTACCCGCGGCTTTGGCTTCGCCTGTACCGCCTTTTACGGCGCGCACGTATTGGCGTTCGGCCCACAGACGGATCGGCTTCGGGTAATAAGGCCCAACCGGGCCGGTCATGATGAGGAACCGGTAATTTTCCGAGCTGTGTACGCCAATGAATTCGTCATTGGCAAACATCAGCGGGCGAAGGTACAGGGCGCTGCCTTCCTGGGGTGGAATCCAGTCGCTGTCTATGCTGACAATGGCGTGCAGGGCTTGCAGAAACAAAGCTTCCGGAACATCCGGCATGCTCATGCGGGCCGCCGAAAGGTTGAAGCGGCGCGCGTGCATTTCCGGGCGCAGCAGCATGGCTTGCCCATCCTGGTTTTTGGAAGCCTTCATGCCTTCAAAAATGGATTGCCCATAGTGCAGCACCATAGAACCCGGATGGATGAGAAAAGGCTCGAAAGGTACAATCCGCAAGTCCGTCCATTCGCCATTTTTATAATCCGCTGCAAACAGGTGGTCGGAAAAAGTCCTTCCAAAAGGGATGTTGTTGAAATCAATTTGCGATAACCGGGAGGAAGTGGATTTTTCAATCCGGATGCTATACTTCATTATAGAATATTTTTTGCAAAATTACCCGAAGTTTTCAAATTGTGTCTGTCTTTATAGCTCGATAGCTGCGTTATGTTTGGCCCCAAAATCGGTCATCCCGCCCGGCGGGGCTCACGCTTTTGGGGCCAAACATGCCTTGCTCTCGAACTCTAAAGAGCAGAGACTCGGCTAAATGGACGAGCATTAAATATGGCAAATCACAGAAAAATTTATATTGAATTCAAAGGCTTTTAAAAAAAAGGACGTGAGTTTTCTCGATTTTGATCTTTTCATGGTGGCTGATTCCGACACCATCACCGAGCGGTGTTTTGGCGGCGGCGCCAAAGGCGTGCTGATCGTATTGATTTCCCCTCCGGAACTCCGGGAAGAAATGGAGGCGTTTGCCGCAAAGGTTTTTGCAGCTGCACAAATTGACCTGCACAAAGATGCAACATTGCTCTACCTGAAACCCGGAGAGCAGTTCAGCTTAGCCCAACTCTCCCGACAAAAACCGGTGCGCTACGTACTGGCCTTCGGTGTTCCTGCGGCGGATATGGGCATTCAGGCATTGGCACAAGCATACCAGCCTGCCGAAGTCGAAGGTTTGACGCTATTGCTGGCGCACGATATTGCCGCCATTGCGGAAGAGCGCAAGCAGGGGGGGAAGCAGCTGTCAGGCGCTTTGTGGAATGCACTGAAAGCCATGTTTAGTGTCTGATTTTAGGGTTCGATAGCTGCGTTATGCTCGGCCCAAAAGCGGTCATTTACGCGAGTAAACTCCCGTTTTTGGGCCTTCGCATGCCTTGCTCTCGAACCCTAAAACTCAGACACGAGCCTATAATGGATAGATGCTGGTTAACTTAAATTATTAGCTTCGTGTGGCAAAAACTAACCACCACCGCTTTATTGGGCCTTGGCCGGAGCGCTTTGCCCGACGACCTGCGATCTGCCTTGTTGTCTCAGGGCATTGATCCGGATGCATCGCCGGAAAAAGCTTTGCTGGATGGCGCGGCAGTGTTGCTCCGGCAGCGGCAGGCGCATTCGATATTGCCCGCAATGGAGCAAGCCGCACCACCCGATCTGAGCGCTGAACGCCTGTGCAGCCCTGCCGCTGGAAAAGCCTTAGAAAAAATTTTAGATGGCACTTACCGACTGGCGTTGCCGGAATTTCTTAAACTAACAGCAGCTAAAAACCTTCATGTGTCGCCTGCTCACTTGCCGATGCTGCTCGAGCTGGCGGTTTGGAATCCGGAAATTCGCGCGCTGCTGGAACCTGTTGCGGGGCCCCGGGCAACCTGGCTGATTGCGCTGAATCCCCGCTGGGGCGTTCCGGCCCGGAAAACTGCAAAAAACACGCCCCCACTGCGCATGAGCGACGAGGCATTCAATACTGCAGGTCTCGAGTTCTTAGCGCAACACCGCGACGTGGAAAAAGGACAAGCTGTGGCAACCTTGCTGAGTACGCCGGGTTATGTCTGGTCGGATGAACTGGTACTCGCAATGGTCGCCAATTTTTTGGAGTGGGATAAACGCCATTTTTCAGCCCCTGCCTGGGCGGTGCAGCACTACCGGAGCATGCTCGAAGCTGCGGCTTTTGGGTGCGATGTGGCGACTTGCAAAGCCTTTGAGATGGAATGGGTTGCACCTGCGCTGGATGTGGAGTATTTCAGGAGAGTTATTGCGTTTAGGAGAGAGATGATTGAAGTTTTTAAGTAGGAGTAAGCATAATCTTAGTCCAATTACGCCGTCTTTTTGCGGTCTTTGCGAGATTTGTGAGGAAAGGTTCCCGCAAAGGACGCGGAGGTATCGCAAAGTCCGCTAAGTAAGACGCCAGCCTTTGCGACCTTTGCGAGACCTTTGCGGGAAACCATCTCCGCAGAGTACATAAAGGGTACGGAGGAAATGTTTAACATGGTTTAGAAATCTGTGTTTTCTTTCTATTCTCACATAAATAAACATGTCCCAAGATGAAACTAACAAAACTGCAATATATTACAGATATGGATGGCAAGAAGCTCTCTGTTATTTTGCCTTTTGAAGATTATTTGGAACTCATAGAAGCAGTGGAAGAGTTAGAAGACATTCGCATATACGATGAGGCAAAGTTATATAAAGCGCCATCCTTGCCTGTTGACAACGCATTTCAGTTGATTGAAAAAAAGCGACTTAAAGCAAAGAAGCTATAGGATTCAATTTCTCAAAACCCAAATATCCTTTCCACCGCCTTCACCCGATACCGGAAAATCTCCTCAATCCGATTGTCAACCAACAACAGGTCTGCCAAAGTGCCAATCGGACCGTACGGGACTTTGTAGTGCAAAATATCCGTCATCAGAACGCCGCCTTCTACCGCTTTGAAATGATGTTGGTGATGCCAGAATGCGTATGGACCAAAGCGCTGTTCATCAATGAAATAAGCGTGGTCAGCAACTTGGGTAATTTCGGTAACCCAATTCATTTTAATGCCGGGAAACGGGCTCACGTAATATTGCACAACCATCCCCGGATACATTTGTACACCCTCGATGTCCGATCTGATTTCAAAAGACAAATCTTCCGGGGTGATGGCGTTCAGGTTTTCGGGCCTGGAAAAAAACTGCCAAACCTCTTCTATGCTTTTAGGGACGAACTGTTGCCATTCTTTTCTCTTGACCTGCATGCTGTTTTTGTGTTGCGGATTGAATGAATAGTAAAGAAATGCAGTTTTGGGCAAAAGGTTCGCGCAGTCTCAAAAAGAGAAACTGCCTTTGAAAGCTGCCTTTATGCAAAATCTTTCCAAAAAATACCCTGTTTATGGTATGGAATTGATGGGAAAGGCACCGCTATCTTTGTAGCGTTCTAAAGTTTGCGCAAAGCACAATAAAATGTGCACTTCGTAAACGACCAAAAACAGGGTGCGTACACACTCAGAAATCAGCTTTAATTATAATCCGTTTTCCCTTAAACCGCTTCGTCCCATGACTATCGTACAAACATGTTACCTGTCAGCCCATTCCGGGCTTTTGCGTTTACGCAACCTTTCTCCGGGTCACCGGAATAAAATCCATTTTCCACTGCTGGCTAAGCGTTCAAGTTCATGATGTGACAATTTTTCTTTGTCATCGTCTCACCTGCGCATGATTTATTTTTTTCATCATTCGCAGCCGTTTTCAATCCCTGTGAATCTAAAAACTATCCCATGAACTTGCCGGACCCATACCGGTTCTCAACCAGCTTTATCAGCAAATTGATTTGCCTGATGTTTTGCGTGAGCCTTTCCTCCGCAACGACTTCTGCGCAATCGCTTGCTGCGGCGCCCTTCCCCAAAGGTTGGAGCGTTACCCCCAATCACCTTGCTGTAAATTGCCTCGATCAAATTGCACTGAGTGCCCTCCCACATCCCCAAGTACAAGATATTTCCGGTCAGATGGCCGGCCTTTCTGCTGAAGACCAATACTTTAGCCTGGCTTCTGCATCTCAAAAGTGGACAGATTATTTCGCGGTTTCCCGCTGGGAAATTGCCAAGATCAAAGGTGACGGTGGGGTAGATGTCACCGGAGCTCCCAATGCAATATTAGTTGAAGGGGCTAATAGCGCTCAGGTCAGTGTAAATGCCGAAAGCATTGTACAATTTAAGATTGTCATTCCTGCTGATGGATTCATTTCGCTCGACTATGAAAATTTTGGGGGCTCCAATCTTTTAAATCAAGTATTTTCCGTGAATGCCGCGGGCGCCGTGAAGGTTCAAAAAGCGGCAAAGGCGAAGCTCTTTTCGCCGGCATTGCGCCGGGGTGATGTGTTCGAGCTGCATTTCGACAACGCTGCAAACGTACCGATGGAGGTCAGCCTCAGCAGCCTGCGGTTTTATACCAACGCTGCAGGGGTTTGGGAACGGCGCTGGACTGCGGATATCAAAGGAGAAAGCATTGCTTTTTCGCAACTCATTACCGTAGAGAAAGCGGCCATTGCCGATGTATTGTTCCCGGAAGATGTACGCTTCGACGAAGCAGGCCTTTTTGAAGTGCAGGCCTGCACGGATCCAGTTTGCACGGGATATCCTTTTTTGGACAAGGACGGCGACCTGACCACGGCTTTCGACCGCATCGCAATTGACCGCAGCACCTGCGATTTCAACGTTTCCTGGTCGGACGAGCTGGTGCAGCAATCAGGACAGTGCATCATCGAACGCCACTGGACCATCAGCGACCAGAGTTCCAATAATGTGTTTACAGCCCTGCAATCCATTCATTTGGCGCGTTGCCCGGAATTTGAGGCAGACCGTGGCGCATCAAGGTTGCCGGAGTTGGGGTTGCCAAAACACGAACTTGAAAAGCAAGCGCTGCAGGCAGTAGCGCATCAGGATAATTTTTAAAATGTGCCATCCGAAATGGGCGCACAAATACTATGAACATAAGCCGGAAAACCGGCATTGAAGGAAAATAGTAAGTTTGTAAAGGGTTTCTCATACAGGATTGGAGGCAGGAGGGATAAGCTCCTCCTGCCTTTTTTAACCTTCTGACCCAAAACCTATAAGGTTTCGAAAACCTTATAGGTTTGTAAAAAAATAATTGTTGGTTTTTAGTTTTGCTTCATAATGGTAAAAGGCGGCCCTGAGGGTCGCCTTTTCTTTTTTGAACAAAAGCCTTGTGTCTGATCTTTAGTGTTCGAGAGCAAGGCTTGAGAAGGCCCAAAAATGGAAGTTTACCTGCGTAAATGACCGATTTTTGGGCCAAGCATAACGCA
>JALHRK010000295.1 GCA_022841505.1 Saprospiraceae bacterium
ACGGTCGTATACGCGATGGTATAAGGTTTGGTCAGTTCCAGATTTTCTTTCCAGCAATGCGCGCGGAGAATTTTCATTAATTTGAAAATTTGATGATTTGAAAATTTGATGATTGGGGGATCGGAGCATTGAGCTCCATGTCAAATTTGTAGCTATTTACTACATAATTTTTTTTACCACATAGAGCACATAGTTTTTTTCACATAGAACACATAGCTGTACGAGATTCTATGTGATCTATGTGAATACCTCTATGTGAACTATGTGGTAAAAACCTATGTGGTACCTCCCCCCAAAGCTAAGGATTTCAGCGTTGGACAATTGAAATTTTAAGTGTATTTTTGTAGGGTGAAACGGTATTACCGCCATATTGCGCTTTGGCTTTGTCTGCCCAGCCTGTTGTTGTCAACCGGCGGGTTCAACTTTCACACCCTACATTGCCTGTGCAAAGGAGAAACGCAGGTTTCTCTGCTTTATATACCCGATCCATGCGCCCGGGCCGAAGAAAAAGCTCCGGCTACCTGTTGCGCCAAAAGCAGCGCTTGCCACAAGCCGCTTATTCAGACCGAATCCGATGACAAGCACCCACACGATTGCGCCGAGCGCGGCTTTTTCTTTGCCAAACTCAATACGCCTTTTGTATTTTCGGCAGGCGATTACCAACTCAAGCCTATATTCCCTGCATTTACCACCCCTCCTTCTTCTTGGGTAGCACAGGCGGTACAGACACTTCAACAGGAAGATTTCTTGCTGCCGCCGCAGAACGCTCCACCCCCACCCTCGGGCATGGATTTGCGTCGTTTCCTCAAAAGTTATCGTTGTTAGCATCGCTGTTCCGATGGAGCTCTTCTGTCCCTCGTGCCCTTGGGGATGAATCCTTTTTTGTCATTGAGGTGTTGTGATTCAGCATTAGACCTGCAGCACCTAAAACTTTCAAGATCATGCGATTGCTCTATATTTCCATCCTGCTGTCCTGTTGCCTTACCGGCAATATTTATGCACAGGAAAACCACGATCACCATCAACAGCTTTCCGGTACCGTCGTCAATGAAAAAGGCGAACCCTTAGCCGCTGCGACCATTCAATGGGAAGGCAGCGATTCCGGCGTTGTAGCCGATATGGAAGGCCGTTTCAGTATTGAAAAAAAATCAGCGCCAACCAACCTGATTATCAGCTATGTCGGCTATGCGCCGGTCAGTATTCCGGTTGAACCGAACGAAGATAACCTCCTGATTGAGGTAAGCGGCATCCTCGAATTAGTAGCCGTTGAAGTAGCTGAAAAAATGCACGATAGCTACGTTTCCACCCTCAGCACGCTGAATGTGGAAAGCATTACCAGCAAAGAATTGAAAAAAGCGCCGTGCTGTAATTTAGCGGAAAGCTTTGAAACGAATGCTTCAGTGGACGTTTCATACAGCGACGCCATCACCGGCGCCCGCGAGATCCAACTGCTGGGCCTGCGCGGCATTTACACCCAGTTGATGGTCGAAAACCGGCCAACGTATTACGGTTTGGCGACGCCGTTTGCCATGGAATACATTCCCGGCACCTGGCTCGAAGGCATCCAGATTTCAAAAGGCGCCAGCACAGTGCGCAACGGATTTCAATCCATCACCGGGCAAATCAATACCGAGTTGGTGAAACCTTTCCGCGACAAGCCGTTCTTTCTCAACCTTTTTGCTTCCAATGCAGGCCGTTATGAAGCCAATGTACACCTGAACCATAAACACACTGAAAAATGGAGCTCTGGTTTGTTGTTGCACGGCAGCACCCAGCAATCGGAATTCGACCACGATGACGATACGTTCATGGACATGCCGCAAAAACGACAACTGAACGGTTTGTACCGGCTTTTTTACGAAGGCGAAATTATTTGTGGTCAATTCAATGTGCAGGGCATCATGGATCGCCGCGAAAGCGGGCAAATGAGCAATTTGGGTGAAAATGGGGCCCCGCTTTACCGCATCGAACAAAACGCAGACCGCGTGGAAGCCTGGGGAAAACTGGGGTATAAAGGTTTTGCGGAGCCTTACCGTTCACTGGGCTCCATGTTCAGCGCGACCTGGCACCGCACCGACAGCGAATACGGCCTACGGCCTCACGAAGGCGAACAACGCAGCTTTTTTGCCAACGTCCTGTACGCCACCATCATCGGCACTACGGACCACCAGATGAATTACGGCCTGCAATTTCAGTACGACCAATACCGGGAAAGCTTTGATCAGGCTGCATTCGACCGCACGGAAACTGTGCCGGGCGCTTTTGCAGAATATACGTTCAACGGCCAGCCCGCAACTGCACGCGGCTTTGGCGCCATCCTCGGTATGCGCCTCGATCACCACAACCTGCATGGCCTGTTGCTGACGCCGCGCGCCAATTTGCGCTATAATTTTGATGAAAACACCATCCTGCGGGCCTCTGCGGGTCGCGGTTACCGCTCTGCAAACATCATTGCTGAAAACGTGAGCGCCCTGGCAAGCAGCCGGACGGTGCGAGTGTTGGAAAACCTGGAAATGGAAGACGCCTGGAATTATGGCGTCAATCTGACCCACAATGGCAAATGGGCGGATCGCGCCTTCAGCTTTGTGGTGGATTTATACCGCACGGATTTCGTGAACCAGGTGGTGGTGGATATGGATCAGGATTATCGCTTCCTTTATTTCTACAACCTGCGCGGCCGCTCGTATTCCAACAGCGCCATGGTTTCTCTGAATTGGGAAGTGCTGAAAGGATGGAATGTAAAAGTCGCTTACAAGTACAATGACGTGCGCACCACGTTCACCGACGATGGTTTGCTGGAGCGCCCAATGGTGCCACGCCACCGCGGCCTCGTGACCACCGACTACGAAACGCCGGATAAAAAATGGCTTTTCAGCGGCCAGGCCCAGTTAACGGGTACGCAGCGCCTGCTCGATCACGGGCACTTACCTGCTGAATACCACCAGCATGGCGGGGATACCGCGCCCGATTACGTTTTGGCTAACCTCCAGGCGACTTACCGCTTTTCAAAATTGGAAATCTATGCCGGGGGTGAAAACCTGACGGATTACCGCCAACACCGCCCCATCATTGCGTGGCAGGATCCGTTCGGCCCGTACTTCGATGCCACCCAGGTGTATGCGCCAACGATGGGCGCCCGGGGGTATATCGGAATCAGGTGGTGGATTGGCGGAGAGGAGTAGGACAACAAAATAAGGGGCAAGAGGCAAATTGGCAAGGGGCAAATTTAATTTCAATTATCTTTCAAATTCATTGGTTCCCTGGTGATTTCGAGATTGCCTTTTGCCCCTTGCCTTTTGCCTTTTTACACAACCTTAGGTCTTAATTTACAACAAATTCTACTGATTCAAATACATCATTTTCACCTCATAAGCGCCATTCACCACCACTTTTTCACCTTCTCCAATCCCCTTTAAAATCAAAGTCCGCGTGCCGTCGTCTTCGCCGATTTGCACATAGGCTAATTCGTATTCCTCCGGGCCGTGTTTTAGAAATACGGCCGTTTTGCCATTGATTTCAGTCAGCGCGGAATTGGGCACGGTGATTTGCCTTGAGGAGCTGTTGTCTAATGCTTTTACCGTAACAAACTCGCCGATTTTGAATTCCCCGCGCGGGTTGTCCATTTCGAACAGAACCCGCTGGCTCTGGTTGCCGGGGTTCATGTTCTGCGCCTGCGAAATCAGCCGCACTTCGGCGCTTTTGTGGTCGTCGGTGGAGCAGGTGACCAAAAATTTGTTGCCAGAATGAACCACCGGCGCATCCCGGTCGTATACCTGCGCCTCTACGTATACCTTGCTGAGGTTGGTGATGGTGAACAAGGTTTGCCCGGCTACCACCTCCGCACCAGGGGCGAGCGTAAACGCGCCAAGGATTCCATCTATCGGGGCGGTTAAAGTCAGGGTACGGCCATTGGCTGCTGAATTCGCGCCAAGCGCTTTGCTTTCCAGCGTTTGTAACTCTGCCAATGCCGTGTTGTAATTCGCTTCGGCAGCCTGAACATCGCGCCCGGCAGCAATGTCTTCAATCTTTTTTAAACGCTCGTATTCCCGTTTGGTGGCCGTCACCCGCGTTTTTGCCGTTTCGATCTGCACCGCCAGACCGCTGTTGTTGGCTGCAATGTCAACCTGATCAGGTGTACTCACGGTTTGTTGCAGCACGGCCAGCGTCTGACCGGCGCGCACCGTTTGGCCTACGCGAGCGCTGACCCTTGAAAGGCGTCCACTTTGCGGCGCAACCACCACGCCGAGGCCGCCGGAAGCTGGAACAATGGTGCCGAACATCGTGGTTGCTGACTGGTAATCGCCAATCGCGATGGGTTGGGTCAGGATTTCAAACAGAAATTGCGTTTCTTTTGGCGCATAGACCGATTTGCCATAGCCACCACCACCCTGTTGTTTTGGCCCGTGTTCTTCCCCGTCGTGCGCAAAAACCGGGCTCCAGTTAGGCGTTGAAAGCCAGGCGCTTACCAATAATAATGCCGCCGTCAAAACCCGGCTGCGCCGGCGACTCACAAACCACACCACTAAGCCCCCCAGCAGCAGACCGCCGACAAACCATAGCCAGGAGCTAACCGGTTCTTCGTGTTCGTGCGCTTCCTCAGCAGCGGGGAGTTTTTTGCCTACTTCAACCCCCGACACGCCAATGAGGTCGGGTCCATTTGCATGGTTGACCTGCACATTGAGGGTATACCCTTTGTTTTCAGGGAAAGTGGCATGCAACTCATAAACGCCCGGTGCATACGGTTCTACTTCAAACACCAATTGGGGGTTTTCCAAAGTGCTGACTTTAAGTTCCGCTTTGTCAATTGGCCGGTTGCTTTTGTAATCGGCAACATACAACATCAGGTGCGCTTCTGCCCCTGCAAGGAGTTCGGGGTAATAAAGCGTCAATTCGTAGCGGTCCGACTGGCCGTATTGGGTAAAGTGGTCGTTTGCGACGCCGGGATCCGAAGGAATTTCGTCACCGTGCGCAACAATCATTCCTGGTAACAAGGCAAGGAACAAGCCAAGACCAAATATCGGGATATTAATAGGCAATTTCATAACCTTTGTTTTTATCAAATTTATTGTCCTGCAAGATACAGGCGTTGGATACGGGCCATTTCAAAAGCCTGTATCTGAACTGCGTATTCGCGCTGGATGGCAAAAGCTTCGTCAAGCGTCTTCAAAAAGGTGACATAATCGGTTTGCCCGGCGTCGCGCATCCGCAACACAGCGGAGATCAACGCACGGCTGCGCGGCAAAGCTTCCTGTTCGTAATAACGCACAAATCCGAGCGCCGTGAGTGCCTCCGTGTCGGTTCGCTGAAGCTGGAGTGTAACCGACTGACTTTGCGCTGCTGCACGGGCAACGGCAGCCTGGCTTTCGGCTTTAGCCACATTAACCCCTGCCCGGTATTGACCCACCCACAAAGGCAGACCAATGCTGGCGCGGAAACGGTAATCCATCGGAGTTTCGCGTTCTCCCTGATTCATGTAGCCGATTGAAAAATTGGGCAAAGCCTTGCTTTTGGCCAGAGCCACCTGCTTTTCTGCAACTTGTACGGCTTGTTGCTCATATAAAATCGCCGGATTTGCGCCCGGGCCTGAGCTACTTCCCAAGCCGGTCGTATCGGGGCGAAGCGGAAGCAACGCATCCCAATCAGCCAAACCGGTCAGGGTTTTTAATTGTGCGGTCGCGGTCAACGCCAGTTGTTCGGCAGCGAACCGTTCCCGGGCAACCTTTCCCGCTTCGTTTTCAACCAATGTTTTTTGTAAAAAATCAATTTCCCCGGCATCAAACTGCCGACCCGCTGCAAGGGCGATGGCCTGGTACAAGCTATCCCGCGTCCTCCATTGACGGCTTTGGTAGTCTGCAACCTGTGCGTCTAAGTACATCGTACGCACAGCATAACGCAGGTCGTTTTCGCTCATGCGTTGTCCGGCCTGCGCAAGGGCCGTTTCTGCTTTTGCCACCTGTTTTTGCCTGGCGTAAACGGTCGGAAACTCAAAGGATTGCAAAACGCCGACCGCATAAAATTGCCCGGTCGGACTTTCTGCATTCACTTCCGGATTGGGCAGGTTCAGGGCTGATTTTTCTGCATATTTTTTAGCCTGCACGTCAAAAGCAGCCGCTTTTACGAGTGGATGATTTTGCAGCGCGGCGCGGATGGCGTCTTCAGGAGCAACCGTGTTTTGAGCCCATACCACACCCGGCAATGCAAGGTTTATCAATATTTTGAGAACTAATCGCATCTTCAAAAAGGAGTTTGAATGTTTATAATTTTAGGGTTGATTTCGTTGTGGGCGTTGTGCCGTTGTGTGAAACCTCACAAATTATCCTCGTGCGAAACCAAAACTTCCCGCTTTCTCGCGAAGTACCCTTCCACCGCCTTCCTACCCCACACCCAAAACACGGTTGGCGTCACTACCATATCTAACAAAGTAGAAGACAGGAGCCCACCCAGAATCACCGTCGCTACCGGGTATAAAATCTCCTTCCCGGCTGCCTGTGCGTCCAAAGTCAGCGGGATCAGCGCTAAGGCTGCCACCAATGCCGTCATCAACACCGGTACAAGCCGCTCAAGCGATCCGCGTATAATCATCTGTTTATCAAATTGTTCCCCTTCATGCTCCATCAAATGCAGGTAGTGTGAAATCATCATAATTCCATTGCGGGAAGCAATGCCCGTCAGGGTAATAAAGCCTACCAGTGTTGCGACAGAAAAGGTGCCCCCGGTAATCCAAACTGCCGCCACGCTGCCAATCAGGGCCAGCGGGATATTGAACATCACCTGCACCACAATGCGCCAGGAACGAAAGTGCGAAAACAACACCAAAAATATGCCCAGCAACACAAAAATGCCCAGGATGCCGATGAGTCGGGACGCGTCTTTTTGCGCCTCAAACTGGCCGCCGTACTGGAGGAAATACCCTTGCGGCATGGTGATGTTTTCGCGCACCGCTGTTTGAATGTCGTTTACCGTGCTGCCTAAGTCGCGCCCCTGTACGTTGCAGGAAACCACAATGCGCCGTTGGCTGTTTTCGTGACTCACCGAGTTGATGCCTTTTTCATACTCAATATGCGCAACGCTTCCGAGCGGGATGAGCAGGCCTTCCGGCGTATGGATTTGGGTGTTTCGGATATTCTCAAGGTTTTCGCGGTCTTCCGCCACGGCACGCAGCAGCAGGTCGAACGTTTTTTGGCCGTCTAAGATTTGTGAAATGACTTTACCTCCGTATAGCACTTCCAGATCGCGGGCCACTTCGCCGGTTTGCATGCCGTAGCGTTGCAGCGCAGCTCGATCCAACCGGATGGTCAGTTGAGGAACCAACACCTGCCGCTCCACCTGCACGTCCACTGCACCGGGCACGGTTTCTATGGTTTCTTTTATTTGTCCGGCGATTGCCCGGATTTCGGCCAGGTCTTCGCCAAAAACTTTGATTGCTACCTGTGCGCGCACCCCCGAAAGCAAGTGATCGAGGCGGTGGGAAATCGGCTGCCCGATGCTCACCGACACCCCGGCAAGGTTGGAAAGTTGCTTGCGGATGTCGGCGATGACCTCCGTGCGGGATCGGGCGTCTTCGCGCAGTTCCACCTCCACTTCCGAGTTGCTGACCGGTTCTACGTGTTCATCCAATTCAGCGCGGCCTGTGCGTCGGGCCGTATACAAGACATCCGGTACCCGCAGGATTAGCTTTTCCGCCACCGTCCCGATTTTGTTGCTTTCTTCCAATGAAGTACCGGCGGGAGCGTATAGGTTGACCGTAAAACTGCCTTCGTTGAACGGAGGTAAAAATTCTGTGCCAAAGCGCGTGATCATAAAAACCGCGCCAATGACTAAAGCAAGGGCCGCGCCAATGACCAAACGTGCATTTGCAAGGCCAAAATTCAGGAGTTTCAAATCCTGTCGTTTTAGCCAGCGCACGAGACCCGATTCGCCCGCTTCCTTTCGGAGAACGGAAGGAGCCAGCAAATAACTACACAGCGCCGGCGTAACCGTCAGCGACACCAACAGCGAA
>JALHRK010000296.1 GCA_022841505.1 Saprospiraceae bacterium
AAGAAAACTTCTACCGGCCCATGGGCTTGCGCAATACGGCTTATTGCCCGATGAAGCGCTACGAACGACACCGCATTGTGCCCACTGAAAACGACCAGCGGTGGCGCCAGCAATTGGTACACGGCTATGTACACGACCCCACGGCGGCCTTGATGGGCGGAATTGCCGGTAACGCGGGTTTGTTCACCAGCGCGGAAGACCTGACCGTGCTTTTCCAAATGTTGATGGATGGCGGGGTTTATGGCGGCGAGCGGCTTTTGAATGAAAAAACAGTGGCGCACTTTATCAGCAATAATCACGGCAATCACCGCGGATTGGGTTTTGACCGGCCCAATGAGAAATATCGTGCGGCTTACGCAGAAGAAGCCAGCATGGAAACGTTTGGGCATACCGGATTTACCGGAACCTGCGTTTGGGCAGACCCAAAATCGGACTTGGTGTATGTCTTTTTGTCTAATCGCCTCTACCCCGATGCCAGCAACTGGAAACTGTTTAGCGATAAAATCCGGGAACGCATCCACCAGGTCGTGTACCGGTCTTTTAATACCTACCAGTTCTATATTCCTGAACTGCCCGTTTGGACGATGCCGGTGAGCTCGTGATTGAAGAAGTTGGCAGTTGGCAGGTTTAGAGTTGGCAGTAGGGTTTTCAATATCATGAAACATGTACTCCCACTGCCAACTGAAAAACTGCGAACTTCACTCGCTAAACGAAAATATCATGAAACATGTACTCCCACTGCCAACTGAAATCCTGCCAACTGCCAACTGTCTAAACTGCCAACTTAAATTATTTAGAAATGCTCGCTTCCCAACTCCTCCACCAGCTTTCTCTCGAACTCGAAGCTGTTTACGAAGCTTCCGAGGCACGACAGGTGTCGCGCATCGTGCTGGAAGACGCATTTGGGGTAAAAAACTTTTCGCGGGAATTATTTTTTACACCGGATGACGCCGTGCGATTGGAAGGAATCAAAAAACGATTGCTGCAGCACGAGCCGGTGCAATACATCCTTGGTGAAGCCGATTTTTATGGATTGAAATTCAAAGTGGACCAACGGGTGCTGATTCCGCGCCAGGAGACTGAAGAATTGGTCCACTGGATTTTGGAGACGCTGCCCTTGTCGGCCAACGCCCGGGTATTGGACATTGGCACCGGAAGCGGATGCATCCCGGTGACCCTGAAAGTGAAGCGCCCGGCACTGGACGTTTTTGCTGTAGACATCAGCGAAGGCGCTTTGGAAATTGCCGCAGAAAACGCGGCGAGACACCATGCTGCGGTGCATTTTTTACGGGCGGATATCCTTCAGGCTTCGGAATGGCCGGATGGCCTTTTCGATGTCATTGTCAGCAATCCACCTTATATTCCACGGGAAGAAGAGGCGCTGATGCCCCCGCAGGTGTTGGCTTTTGAACCTCATATCGCGTTGTTCACGCAAAACGAAGACCCGTTGATCTTTTACCACCGGATTGCAGCATTTGCGTTGGAACGCCTTTCTAAAAACGGTTTTTTGTTTTTTGAAACCAATGAGTTTAACGCGCACGCCGTGATGGACATGCTGAAAGTACTTGGATTTCAAAGGGTTGAACTCCGGCAGGACATGCAGGGAAAGGATCGGATGGTCTTTAGTCGCCAGCTTTAGCTGGCAGACTCCAAGAAAAAATCGTACAAGCGCAAGGAATTACAAGCTCTAAGACTGTAATGACAAAAAGTCTGTTAGCTAAAGCTGGCGACTACGCTGGCTTCTGCATCACAAAATTCCAGTAAACTTTTTCCCCGTTGTGGAACCGATTGTAAACGAGCGAATTCCGCATGCCGGCGAAGTTTCTCACGAAGTGCTGGTACCTTGCCGGAACGTGGGATTGGATCAGGTTTTCCTTGCGATCCTGTTCAAATTCCATGGCAAGCCGTACGTTTGGGAGGATATCGTGCGCATTAATTTTTTCCATTCCGCCTGCATTCCATTCTTCCTGCCAGCGTTGCCAGTCTTCGCTTGCCCGAAAATCCGCAAGCAGCAAATGGCCGCCAGGTTTTAAAACCCTTTTTACTTCAGCGAGGAATGTCTTAAAGCAAGGGTAGCCATGTGAGGATTCGATGTTGATAACAACGTCGAAGGAGTTGTCGGGAAAAGGCAGGGCGCAGGCATCTCCCTGCACATAGTTTAGTCCCGGCGTGGCGTAAATCCGGTTGCACAATTTCACGGCTTCGTCAGAAATATCCAGGCCGGTTGTCGTATCCGGTTTAAAATATTTATGCGTCAAAAAAGCGCCGCCTCCGCGTCCGCTTCCCACTTCCAGCACACTACTTGCCGGGGTGATGGCCACTTGCCGAAGCAATTGTTCGTACAGTTGAAAGCAGTATTGATCCTGTTGGTCCTGTGCTTCCAATTGTACGCTACTCCCTTTTTCTTCTGTGTAGGCGTAGCCAAAATTCATAAACCGCCAGTCATCTGCCTGTATCCGGCCGGCTAAGTTGTCGTACATTTTTTTTATCAGCAATCGGCGAATGAAAGGGAATTTTCCCATGACCATAATACAAAAGCGTAGCAGCATAAAATGTGGTTGTAGATAGTTTAGGGATAAAGGTCGTCTTTATTCCTGATAAACTGACCTTTATCCCTTACATTCTGAAATATCTGATCACTGATTCCAAAAACATGATGCTGCTTTATCGCTTATTTTCCGGACGAATCGCCTTTGGGTGTTGAAGCCGGCGCTTCTTCCGCTTCATTTCCGTTCAGGAATCGGGAAGGTTTTTTCAGTAGTTCATAAAGGCCGGACACGCGCTTGGTTTCCAATTGAGTCATAGATTCGAAGAATTCATCTAAGTAAGCGATCATGTCTAAGCGCGTGGTAGTTTTCAAAAGCTTGAAGTTGCGGATTTCGGAAACCAGTTCGGCACGTTTACTTCTTATAAGATTAATCGTACTCCATAGTTCTTCATCGCTGGCCGGATAGCCTAAGTAAATGCGTTCGGCTAAACTGTTTAAACCCACATTGGAATTGATGCGGGCATACACCGGGCTTACAAGGGCTGAAAAATCAAAATCGTAGGGAACCAAAGTGCCGGCTCCTGCCACAGGCTGAACAATTTTTATGTTCCGGGCCATTTCTAAGTTCCAGTCCGCATTGCCAATCATGTATTGGAAAGTCGCCATCAATCGTTCTGAACTGCTCTCCAGCGTGGCAGGGTCGGGATTCATGCATTGATCGCATTCCAGGCCACCGAGGCGTTCCGCCATTTCGTCGGTGTCTTCAATCAAAAAACCATAGCGTTTCTCTTTGCCTACTTTGCCATTGCTGTCAACATAGGTGATTTGGATCAACTGCACGCGGTAGCTTTTGTCAGTGAGCAGGTTGTAGAGCCGGTAAGTCAAAAATTCTTTCAACAATTGTTCATTGCCAATGGTTTTATTTTCAATGCAGTGCGTTACCAACTTCAAATCGTTGTGTGCGGAAAGCCCCTGCTCAGCGAGGGCTGATTTCGAAAACTTCAGTTTCAGTGGTGGAAAGTCGCAGATACGCCGGCGGTATTTTCCTCGTGGCGTGATCTTGATGTCATACGAAACCGCATGGCCTGCTTCGTTAAGGTAAGAAAGCGTAGCGGGTTGATCAATCTCTTTTTTGCGGTGCTCGATCAGGTGGCCGAGGTCTGTGGTTAACGTAACTTCGAGCATTTCTTTTTGCGCGAAGACGTCAAAAATGCTCTTTACAGAACCGGCATTCGGAATTGCGTGTAAATTTGCATTGGAGGCTGTACCTGAGTGCAAGGCACAAAGGCACAACATGGCTGCAAGAGCCAGGTTTGGTAACAGTCGGGTGAACATTCAATGGTGATTTTCTAAAAAAAACAGTCGGGTAATAACTTCGGAAATGACAACATTTCTTTTCAGAAGTTGCCTGATAGACGGGTAGAAAGCTCACTTTTGTTACAGGGATACAGCACTTATTTTGAAGAAAGCGACAACTGGTTACCAGTTAATGAATTATGCCTCGCACCGTTGGGTGCGAATCCTTTTTTGTCATACTGAATGCTGCGAATTATGTGGTTAAGCTAAAGGCACTGCACTAATTAAGCAGCAAGAGGTATTAAAAACAGCAGGCAGGTGTGAAAAAGACCTTATGTATGATTGCCTTAATGGCGGGCTGGAGCGGTTGCGTGGCGCCCAATCTGATGGAAGAACCGCCGGTTGTGATGGCCGATTCGCCCAAAAACATCGTGTTGATGATTGGCGATGGCATGGGCCTTTCACAAATTTCAGCGGCGCTGTACAGCAACAACAACCGACTCTATCTGGAGCAGTTTCCCGTAATCGGTTTCCACAAATCTTACTCCTCTGATAATTTGGTTACAGATTCGGCGGCCGGCGCCACGGCTTTTTCCTGCGGCGTAAAAACCTACAACAACGCCATCGGGATGACTGCGGATACGACGAGTTGCCAAACCATCCTCGAAGAAGCAGAAGCGCGTCATTTAGCTACGGGACTTGTATCAACTTCCTCCATCGTTCACGCTACCCCGGCTGCATTTATCGCCCACCAGTCTTACCGGGAAAGGTACGAAGCCATTGCGCTCGATTTTATGAATACCGAAGTGGATTTGCTGATCGGTGGCGGTAAAAAATTCTTCGATCGCCGGAAAATGGACGACCGCGATTTGATTACAGAAATGCGGCGCAAAGGATACTGGGTGTACGATTATTCACAGGATGACATCAGCCAGGTACGCGCCAGATCAGACGCCAACTTAGTCTATTTTACCGCCGACAACCACCCGCTTACGGTGAGTACCGGGCGCACGTATTTGTCTTATGCCGGTACCCTCGCGGTGAATTTCCTCAAACAAAAGAACGACACCGGCTTTTTTTTGATGATAGAAGGATCCCAGATTGACTGGATGGGGCATGCCAACGAAGGCAAACTGCTCATCAGCGAACTACTTGATTTTGACCGGACAATTGGAGCGGTTCTCGATTTTGCAAAAAAGGACGGGAATACCCTCGTTATAGTCACCGGCGACCACGAATCGGGCGGGATGGCCATTAACGCGGATTCAAAAATGAATGCGGTCAAGCCGAAGTTCACCACCAACGGCCATACTGCAGCCCTGATTCCTGTTTATGCTTTCGGCCCCAAAGCGGAATTGTTTTCCGGCATTTACGAAAATACGGCGATCTACCATAAAATGCGTGAAGCCCTGGGATGGGGGCCGGCTGTG
Source organism: Saprospiraceae bacterium (assembly GCA_022841505.1). GTDB lineage: Bacteria > Bacteroidota > Bacteroidia > Chitinophagales > Saprospiraceae > JABWAJ01. The sequence continues at coordinate 5,215 of JALHRK010000296.1, forward strand.
TTACCAAAACAAATGTCCGGGAGTAAATAGTGTCTGTCTTTAGAGTCCTCTCGAACTCTAAAGAACAGACACGAGACTAAAGGACACTATTTTAGAACAATTTGGCGTAATTTTGTATTCAGTTTGTGAACTCAAATCGTTCAACACAAATAAATCACCTAAGCATGAATGTAGAGACTTTGGATAGCCTTCAATTGATAAAAGAAAGTGCTCATGATTTTGCGGAAAGCTATATCCGGCCCAACGTCATGGAATGGGATGAAGCCCAGCATTTTCCGGTTGATTTGTTCCGTCGCATGGGCGAATACGGATTCATGGGGGTTTTGGTACCCGAAATTTACGGCGGCGCCGGACTTGGCTATCGGGAGTACATCACCGTCATTGAAGAAATTGCTAAAGTCTGCGGCTCCATCGGGCTGTCTGTGGCAGCACACAACTCGTTGTGTACGAATCATATTCTGATGTTTGGCGATGACCTGCAAAAGGAAACTTACCTGCCGAAATTAGCCTCCGGGGAATGGATCGGGGCATGGGGGTTGACAGAGCCAAATACAGGCAGCGATGCAGGCAGAATGCAATGTGTGGCTCAAAAAGACGGCGACTATTATGTGCTCAACGGCGCGAAAAATTTCATTACCCACGGCAAATCCGGCGATGTGGCCGTGGTGATTGTTCGGACAGGCGAATTGTTGGACAGCCACGGCATGACGGCTTTTGTGGTCGAACGTGGCACACCAGGCTTTTTTGCGGGTAAGAAAGAGAACAAATTGGGCATGCGCGCTTCCGAAACGGCAGAAATGATTTTTGACAACTGCCGGATTCACAAAAACCAGATGTTGGGTGAAGTGGGCGAAGGGTTCATTCAATCTATGAAGATTCTGGACGGTGGCCGCATCTCTATCGCCGCGCTGTCGTTGGGCATTGCCAAAGGGGCTTATGAAGCGTCGGTTAAATATGCGCAGGAGCGCCACCAATTCGGCAAACCCATTGCATCTTTTCAGGGCATTGCGTTCAAATTGGCCGACATGGCCACCAAAATACAAGCCGCTGAACTCCTGACCCGTCAGGCCGGCGACTTAAAGGATCACCACCAAAGCAGTACCAAAATTTCGGCAATGGCCAAATATTACGCTTCTGAAGTGGCCGTTCGCGTGGCAGACGATGCCGTGCAGATTTATGGCGGCTATGGCTATACCAAAGATTTTCCGGTGGAGAAATACTACCGCGACGCCAAGTTGTGTACGATCGGAGAAGGAACCTCTGAAATTCAGAAATTGGTGATTTCAAGGGAGATTTTGAAAGGGGGATAAACGTGACTACGTTATGATTACGTTTACTAAACTTTTAAAGTTTAGTAAACGTAAGGCCGCAACGTTAAACAGCATAAAATAAAACAACGGCGCCAGGGATCGGAGATCGTTGGCGCTGTGTTGTTTAAAATACATACCTATAATTCCATCCATATGCGTATCCTTGCCATCGGGTTATTTTTTTGCATTTACGCCTTTTCCCGCGCCGCCACCCTCCACGTCGGCCCGGGTCAAACCTATTCAACCCTGACGCCTGCCATCGCAGCAGTTGCACCCGGCGATACGATTCTGATCCACACTGGCACATATCCCGGTGGATTGTTTTTTGCGAATGTACAGGGCAATGCTAACCAATGGATTACAATAAAAAATGCGCCCGGAGCAACCGTCGTTTTTGAAGGCGGCAACAACGCCATTCAGCTCTCCGACCCGGCGTATTTGCGGATTAGCGGCCTCATCTTTCAGCAGCAAACCGGAAACGGAGTGAATATTGACGATGGCGGCACGTACAGCACACCGGCGCACCATCTGGTTATTGAAGACTGCGTTTTTCGCGACCTGGCGGTATCCGGAAACAACGACTTGCTGAAATTATCCGGGCTGGACCACTTTGAAATCCGGAACTGCGCTTTTGAAAACGGCGCGGCAGGCGGGAGCGGCATTGATATGGTAGGATGCCATCATGGCCTCATTCGCCAAAATGAATTTGAAAACCTCGGCTCCAATTCCATTCAAGCTAAAGGAGGAACCGAGTGGGTGCGCATCGAAGGCAATTTTTTTCGCGACGGTGGCCAGCGCACACTCAACCTCGGAGGAAGCACCGGGTTACAATTTTTTCGCCCCGATACGGCCCATTTTGAAGCGGCCAATTTACAGGTCTACGCCAATATTTTTGTCGGCTCAACGGCGCCCATTGCTTATGTGGGTGCTGTAAACGTCGTGGTGGCCAACAACACCTTTTATCAACCCGAGAACTGGGTTCTCCGCATCCTGCAGGAAACTGTTGACCCTGACCGCTTTCTGCCTTGCGGCAATAACTCGTTTATCAACAACATCATCTGGCTCGAAGACGACCTCAATGCTGAAGTGAACATCGGCCCGAATACCGCTCCGGAAACGTTTGTGTTTTCCAATAACCTTTGGTTTAATGCAGCTGACGCCAGCTGGGCCGGTCCCAATTTACCGGTTCCGGAAACGAACGGCCTGCTGAATGCCGATCCACTGTTTGCCACGCCAACCAACGCCGATTTTTCCATTCCTTCCAATAGTCCGGCTGCAGGCGCCGGGTTGCCACTCACCGCCCCGAATTTCGATTTTGCCGGGAACGGATACGCTACCCCGCCTTCCATCGGCGCTTTTGAGGCCAACCCGGTAACTGGTCTGGACGCATTGACCGAAAAGCTTTCCTTGCGTGTTTTCCCCAATCCAACTTCCGGCGTCGTTTTTCTGGAGTAGATCGGAAGAGCG
>JALHRK010000297.1 GCA_022841505.1 Saprospiraceae bacterium
ATCCGGATGGCCGGGAGATTAAAAAAGGGGATATCGTGGTTGGACAGGGCACTTCGGGCAAATTGGTAGACATTGAGTGGACGGTTTGGTTAGCCAACAAAAAAGCGAGCTGGTATCAGTTCCGGCAATTGCAGGGCGAACACGGTTACGCCCCCGATCACCCTTTGCGGAATGCAGACGTCACTGACCCAGATGCCCGGCAAAACCTGATCATTGACCCGGGGCCGCAAACGGTGAGCAAAACGGGTTTTCAAAGCGCTGCAAGCTTTAAAAAAGGGGCAAATCCGGGCTACACCCAGAATTTTCCACCGCCATTAAACCCCAATTCCATTGACACCCTCGGCGACATCAATATCCTGGAGGAAGAAGACCATTTTCGCCTGATTGTTCGCGGTGGGCATGGGAATTCCGGCTCCACTAAAAACGGGCCACAAGACCCTTTCATCAGCAGCTACGCCAACAACGAAGGTTGGTTTGATGACACTTCCGATGGCCCGGTGACGGCTAAGTTGCTGTTTTTAGATGAAACCGACGACCAGGTGCGCTACCAGACCGTGCAGGATCCGGCATGGGTTATCGTCGCCTATCCTGCCTACGCCCCACAAATTGTGAGCATGATCACGATGAACGACGTGCTGGAAGACCTGTATATCCGTGAATTTGCGGCCAATACCTACCTCTATGGCCGACCTGATACGTTTGACCAACCGGAAAAAGTTGGCAGCCCGGATCAGTTGCAATTATGGCGCGATTTCAGCGACAAGCTTTACAATCCCAATTATTATCCCCTTTTCTGGCGCGACATCTGGCCCATTCTGGTTCGGCCTTTTAACATACAGTGGGTGACGGCAATTCTGGGCTCTTCCAATGCTGCGCACGACACCAGCGACCGGGGAGATTTTGCGCAAAACAAAGTCGCCATCCCACCCAAAATAGGGCCTGACGGCAAAGTCGCAGAAGACAAATTTCGCGGCATGCGGGCGTTTATTTATGAATCCCTCCGCAGGCCGGGAGAAGAAAACCTGTTGTACAACGAACGGGCGGAATGGAATTTGCCCCGGGAATCAACTGCGGGCGGGACGAATTTTGCCCAATTCAGCAAAGAGCTGATGCCCCTACTCGCAGGAGACAACCCAATCAGCAACACCCTCGTCTCGAAGTTTTTACGCCTGACGGATACCCAGCTTTTTTTGCTCCGGCAATGGGCCATCGGCAAATTTATCAACGAAAAACAGGAAGACTGGAGCAATAGCAATGGCGGAACCATTCAGACGCCCTCCCTGCTTTTTCCCGAAGACAATGGAATGCGCATCACGGTGAGCGTACTGAGCAATGTGCTGGGCGGCGCATTTTGCCCTGGTGGCGAAGTAGGCTGGATCATGCGCAACGCTTCGATCTGGGCAAAACCTTACCGGCTTCGCATCAACTCGCAGTATGTGCCCAACCTGACTTCCGAAACGGTGGGCGATACGCCCGGCTTTACGGAGCAGTTTGAGCCGCCTGCGCTGACCTTAGACGGCGATATTTCAAAAGGCCTCCAGCCTGGCGACCTGACGAAATTCATGGCGCTGCCCTGGCAGGCGGATTTTAACGAGTGCTCGACGCAAATGATTGACGTGACCTACGAGCAGTGGAACGACATCTACCCAAACCCGATGATCAACCTGAATTTCGATCGGGAGCAGGTGCAAATGGAAACCCTCTGGTGGCCCTGGCACCGGCCCATGCAGGTGTATTATCAGTTTGTAACGCAGGAAGGTACGTCCACAACTTATCAATATAAGCAACGGGATTGGTCGCTCGGCATTCCGCAGACCCATGCCGGCGATTTCAAAATGGTGACGGCCTGGAGCGAGCTGGGGTTTGTGGTGAACAATTACAACGATCCGGGCAAGGGAGCGCCTTATGTGGTTGTGGTCACGGAGGATGATCCCCGGTTTAAGCTGCTGTCCGATCGGAATTTCAACAAAATAAATAAAAAGTCATGACAGATAATGTACAGGCCATCAATAGTTTGCAATCGGTTTGGATTGGCAAGTGGTCCTACCGGAGTTTTTACAACGTCGCAGATTTGTCAGCTGATTTGAACAGCATGTTGCTGGGCGAAGGCACGATCCGAATTGACCCAACGCCCATGCCAAATCAGTTGAGCGGCTTGATTTACGGGCCGGGCTGGCAATTGGACCTGACTGGTTCCATCAATTACGGCGATCCGTTCACCGTGCGTTTTCAGGGTCAGGGTGTGGTCGGCGGCAACCAATGGATTTACGAATACTTAGGCTATCTGGTCAACCCGTGGCAAAACGGGGTCAACCAGGTTCCGGCTTTCGTTGGTTCGGTCATTCGTCAGATTCCGCATCCCGGCGGCGACGGTGGTTTGCACCCGGCTGGCGTTGTAGCTTCCTTTTTTTGTGTCAGACAATCCGATTAATGCAACCGACCAAAATAGACATCTTGATTCTGGGCGCCGGTCCTGCCGGGACTTCGCTGGCGTTAATGCTCCTGAAGCGTGCCCCGCATCTGAAGGTTCGCATCGTGGAAAAATCGGATTTCAGCAGGGAAAAAACAGGCGAAACGTTGCCTCCTCAGATTAAAGACCTGATGGAACCGCTGGGTATTTTTGAGCAGTTTCAGCAAGAGGGGCATTTGCCTGCGCATGGAACCAGCGTTGTTTGGGGAGCTGATTTGCTGCAGGAAAACAATTTTTTACTTCAAACCAACTCGCCGGGTTGGCGCATAGACAAAAACAGGTTCAACTGGTTTTTGATCAGGGAAGCTGAAAAGCAAGGCGCACAGATAAATATGGATGCCCATGCCAAATTCACGGGCAAAATTCAATCGCTTTTTCATTTTCTACTGACTTCAAATGCAGGTGTGGAGGAATCGCTGCAAGCTTCTTTTGTCGTTGATGCCACCGGGCGATCTGCTTCCTTTGCCGCCCAAATGGGCGCCCGCAAAGTCCGCTTTGATAACCTGACCGGCATCTGGCGTTTTTATCAGCTCTCCAATGGCAATTGTGGGGTGGAAACTTTAGTCGAAGCCTGCGCAACCGGCTGGTGGTATTCCGCTTCTATGCCAGGAAACAAACTGGTTGTGGCTTATATGACCGATTCAGATCTGGCTCCTGAACAGCAGCTCCGGCAAGGCGGCTGGGAACACCAGTTAAATTCGGCGCCCCGTACTCAAAAACGATTGAAAAAGACAGAAGGTGCTGGCGAACTGAAGTTCTGGCCGGCTGCTTCCCAGTGTTTAGATGCCTTTTGCGGTGAAGCGTGGATTGCGGTGGGCGATGCGGCGGGTACTTTCGACCCCCTGTCTTCACAAGGTGTTTTTAAAGCCATGAAATCCGGCATTTTCGGGGCTTATGCCGCGCTTGATTACCTCGATGGAAAAACGAATGCGCTTGAAAAATACGAGCAACTCGTCAGGCGGGAGTTCGAAAATTATTTGGAAATAAGGTCTAAATTTTATCAAAAAGAACAAAGATGGTCGCAGTCGCCATTTTGGCAAAGAAGGCAGGATTGGGTAACACTCGACCCATTTTCCATGTTGGTTGCTGTCGAAAATTCAGTCCCGGAAAATTCTCAGCGCAATTATTTGCTTAGCGCAAAAGAAAGAGCATTTATTCTGAAAACATGCACCTGTGCCAGCCCGGCCAAAGACATCGTGGCGGCTTTTCAGGCTTCTGCCTTATCGTACAAAAGCAACAGGAATATTATCCTTGGACTTCAGTTTCTGTTGCAAAAAAATATCCTGAAGCAGGTTTCTTGATGTCATCACCCGAAATTACCAGCTTTCTACATCGTAACAATATTTTCAAATCAAAACGCTAAAGTCATGAAATCAACTTTTTTCCGACCAACAGGCCTGAGCTTGCTGGCTTTGCTGTTGATGACCGCCCTGGTTGTCCTGCCCAATATTCAGTGCAACAAAGAGCAAACGAGTTATCTGGACTTCCCCGAACACCCGACGCCCGAAATACCGCGTGACGTAGACATGAACCTGAAAGCTGAATTGGAACAACAAGGCAAATTTGACGACGTACAGCGCCTGTTTGATTTGGTTTCCTGGAAAACATTTGTTGCCCTGAACTGGCCAATGCATTCGGATGGCAAGCCTAAAGCAAAATTGTCGGACGAAGGCGTGCCGGTATGGAGTAGCTGGAAAGAAAGTTTCGAGGTTTACAAGCCTGGTGGTGTCAAGCCTTTGCCCTGGGGAAATGACCGCGATATTAATGAATTCATTCGGGGGCATAATAACCTTGCCGCAGATGCGAAGAATAAATCATTAAGGGTACTGTTCCGCAACAACAAGCACAACGAGGTGTCCGATGTCGCTGATGAATCCGACCAGGCTTTTGGCGGAGGGCTTTGGGACCAAAACGGCAACTTAGTCATGTATGAAGTATTGATGAATGAAACTGAGTTCAACTACGTCGTTACCAATACGTTGTACAATGTAGAAGGCCAGATTGAATTCAGCAAAAACAATAAGGGGGCAAGTTTTCCTGCCGGAACTTATGGCGAAGAAGCCATTGGCGCCATTGAAATCAAAGTTGCCTGGAAGGTCATTGACCCCGACAAAGACATTGCGTCCCGCTACTTAACGATGGAAGGTTATATCCCGGATCCTAAAGAATACACCATCAGCACCGACCCTAAGAACCCGGCCTGCTTTGTGGTATTTCCCGAAAATCCAACCTACATCAAAGCAACGCTGGGCATGGTGGGCATGCACATCGCGATGAAAACGACGTCTTCCCCGCAGTGGATCTGGGCAACTTTTGAGCAAAAAGACAACATAGAAGCCGATCCGGCGGTAACCGGAAAATCCCTGAGTGGCAAAACCGTTAACTTAAAGCCTTCCTTTAACGACCCCAGCTGCGAAAACTGCGCCCAGAACGCTTGTGTTGAACCAGACGCGAATGGCCTGCGCCGCTCCCAACTCCGTCGGATGATCCCGATTCCTCCAGCCAAAAAGGAGTTGAATGCCCAGGCTTCCAAAAGGCTTGCCGCACTGAATTCGGTCTTGCAGTATTACGAATTGATTGATACGCAATGGCCAACTTCTCCGGATACGCCGCCTACGCCCGCAGGCAATGGGATTGCCAGTGTGAACAACAAGCCCGGAGGCAATGTAACACCCGTTTTCCTCACGAATATGACCATGGAAACCTACTTCCAGATTGGAGATCAACCGGCCTATCAAATGGAAGAACGCTATGGCAACCCCAAATTTACAGCAGCGGATTCTGTCACCATTTTTGCGACAGAAAGCTGCACCGGCTGCCATTTTTCGGCGGGAATTGCTACAGGTGCAGCTGTTGATACTACAATAGGAACCCTTGTTGCCATTTCTGGCCCGCCGCAAAGCGCAGATTTTTCCTGGCTTTTACAAACACAGGCGCAATTCGTTAATCCACGCCCCACAGAGCCTTTGAAACCTGGAAAAAAGAATTAATTATTTAGTGTCTGTCCATTTAGTCAAGTGTCTGCTCTTTAGAGTTCGAGAACAAGACGTGCGAAGGGCTAAAAAACGGGCGACGTGGTTAGTGAGGGTGTCACTTTAAGTGTAATGTCGTCAACTTAACGAGGTGAACGACCCTGCAAGGGTCAAATGTGAATAGCCCCCGATGCAATCGGGGGAAAGGTGGAAGTGGGGAGGTAACGCACAACCCCGAATGGGGTTGAATATTGACAAGGGAGTCTGGCGTATTGACATTCAACCCCATTCGGGGTTGCGCGTTGCAACTCATTGATGCGACTAACCCCCGATTGCATCGGGGGCTATTCACCTTCAACCACTTCGTGGTTATCGTTCACTAAGTTGACGACATTACACTTTAAGTGACGCCCTCACTTGCTCCACGCAGCTATCGTACCATAAAGCCAGATATTAAATAGTAAGGTGTGAATTTGCAAAGGGCAAGTCTTCCCTTTGCCAATTTGCCTACTTGCCGCTTGCCCACTTGCTACAAATCCCCCCGTTCCACGCCTTCAATTTCCAAAATTAAATCCGCGCCATAAGCTTTGGCCGGGGTTTGAAAACCAATGGGGGCGTTTCCTTCCAGCACTTTTTTTGCAATCAGCAGGCTCGTCAGCGCAGTCAGGGTATAGCCTTCCGGAGTCCGCAGGGTAGCTTCTGCAGATTTGCCCTCCGGATTGGTCACTTTTCCCCAGACTAAGGAAAAACTCCGTTGTCTTTTCTCCGGCGAAGGGCCTGCAGGCCGATTTTTGATGCGGCTTTTTACAAAATTCCGGACCCAGGTCATGCGCAGCAGCCAGTTGAAATAACGCTGCCGCCGGATCCATTTATAGGAAGCAGGCGAAACCCCGGTATACGTTTCAATATTGGGAATGCCGGTGCTGTAAAAAGCAGTGGAAACATCGCCCCAGGGAATGGTCATCACAAAAAGCGATTTGCCAGGGAAGGGCACGGTCATGGTTTTGTGGCCCAACACGGGAACCCGGACAATTTTTCCGTGCTGACGAACAGCGCCGCCTTCGCCCAGATTTTCAGCCATTGTGGTGGCTGTGCCATGCGACAAACCGGCGCCGGAAGCGAACGCTAATTGCAAATGCGTGGCGTCCGGCAATTTGTTTTTCAGATACAAGGCCAAACAATCGGTTGGGACAACGTCGAATCCCGCGCCGGGCAAAAGCATAATCCCGGCTGCTTTAGCCTTTTCATCCATGCGGGCCGCCATTTCGAAAATGGCAATTTCACCGGTAATGTCCAAATAATGGACGCGGTTGCGCAGGCAGGCTTCCAGCATGGGTTTGGCCGTGTGCTGAAAAGGCCCGGCAGCGTGGAGGACCACCGTTATGCCTTCCAGCATCGCATCCAGTTGGGCAGGGGCATTCAGGTCGCCTGCCCGCCAGGGCAACGACCATCGCCCGGCCAGGGACTTCACTTTTTCTTCTGAACGACCGGCAAGGATGGGCTGGAGGCCGCACTGGCCGGCGTATTCAACAATCAATTGCCCGGTGTAACCCGTGGCGCCGTAGAGGAGTAAGGACATAAGGTTGGTGTTAGGTATGCTGCGAAGTTATCTATTGTTTGTCCATTAAGCTAATTGTTTGGAATGTAACGTTCGAGAGCAAGGCATGCGAAGGCCCGTTTCGACTTCGCTCAACGAGCTGCCATTGAGCTGGCGGCTGAGCGGAGTCGAAGCCGGGCCGAGCATAACGCAGCTATCGGACGCTACATTCCAAACCATAACAAAAGGGGCTTCCACCTGTTGGCGAAAGCCCCTTACTAATTTTTTGCTACGAATTCTTAACGCGTCTGATTCATGTAGCGTCTTTCTGAAATTTCCCTGGCTGAGTAGTGTAGGCGGTTGTACAGTAGTGATAATTCCCTGTTTTTCTTTCAGAAATCGTTCAGGATGTCTTTACGATGTCGAAATTAAACAGGAGCAAAATCAGCAGCAAAACGCACAAAATGATCATGGGAGATGTATTTAAATGAAAAAAATGGGTCAGTTTTGGCCTCTCGCGCCCTGTTGTTTGAAAAACAGGATGCAAAGTGCGTGTAGTTTTTAGTGCATAAATGAACCCAAATCTGTTTGCTATAACATTGCTCGTACGAAAGGAGGAAACCGGTAGTTTTGCTGAATCGCCTTGTCAAAGAATGAATGACAATTCAAAAATACAAAATTGCAAACAAAATATCAAGCTGCCCGGCAGGAATCTATGGCTGAATGCTGGCACAGGAACCAGTTTGTTAGAAAAAAACCGGAGGTAAATGGCGGATATCCAATTGCCTGTGGTCGGTTTCGGAAGGAGAGGGGTATTGAAAAAAAATCATGGGGTAAGCAAATTTTTTTAATGCTTACCCCATATTCATGTGGTTCATCGTCGCTTAGAGGTTCGAAGCCCCCGGGTTGGCATCGTTGTAACGCTGGGTCACCGCGTGCCAGTCAACAACGCTGAAAAATGCCGAAACATAGTCGGCGCGGCGGTTCTGATAATTGAGATAATA
>JALHRK010000298.1 GCA_022841505.1 Saprospiraceae bacterium
GCTGTGGCTGAGCGGAGTCGAAGCCCCGCTCAGCCACAGCCAGTTGAAAAGACACTCGACTATGTATTCACCAGCATAATCTTTCCAATATGCCCGCTGCTTTCCATCAATTCATGCGCCTGAGCCGCTGCTGAAAAAGGAAAGGTGGCAAACACCTTCGGTTTAAACATTCCATTTTCTAAAACCGGCCATACGTTTTTGAGGATTTCCGCCGCCAGCGCTGTTTTAAAGGCAACATCCCTGGCCCGCAACGTGCTCCCGGTGATGGTGATTCGTTTCAGCATCATTTTCATGATATTCAGGTTCACCACATTGCCGTCCATGGCATTGATGTAAACCAGACGGCCATCGGGTCTTAAAATGTTCAGGTTCTTCTCAAAATAATCGCCGCCAACCATATCCAGGATCACATCAACGCCGGCTTCCGCGAAGGTGCTTTCAAAATCCTGCGTTTTGTAATTGACAAATTGGTCTGCACCGAGTTCCAAACAAGCCTGCCCTTTTTCATCTGAGCCCACCGTGACAAGTACTTTTGCGCCAAACGCTTTGGCCAATTGGATCGCCGTGACCCCGATGCCGCTGCTCCCGCCATGCACCAGGAAGGTTTCTCCGGATTGCAGGCGTCCCCTTTGAAAGACATTGTGCCAAACCGTAAAAATCGTTTCGGGCAATCCCGCAGCTTCGGCTTCGCTGAACCCTTTGGGAACCGGCAAACATTGGCCAGCATCCACCGCTACGTATTCTGCATATCCGCCGCCGGCAAGCAATGCACAAACCCGGTCGCCTATTTTCCATTGAACAACTCCCGCACCGCATTCCTCAATCACACCCGCCACTTCTAGTCCCGGAATGTCCTGCGGCGCACCGGCAGGGGCCGGGTAACGCCCCATGCGCTGGGCGACATCGGGCCGGTTGACCCCGGCGGCTTTGACGCGTATTAAAACCTCGTTCGTGCCGATTTCCGGCATGGGCCGTTCCTGAAGTTGCAGCACGGAAGGTGCGCCGGGTGTGGTGATGATGACAGCTTTCATGGTTGACTGTTTAAAATAACAAAACCGCCGATCTCAGGATCGGCGGTAATTTTTGTATGCCTTAGTCTGTTCGTAGTTCCGTGTCTGAGCTATCAGACTCTAAAGTGTCTGTCTTTAGAATTTGAATGCAATGCCCAGATTTAGCCCCAAAAGACCATACTTTTGCTCAAAGTCGTAAGTAGAGTTCGGATCGCCGGCAACATTCGGTACATATCGGTATGTTGGTCCCAGCGAAATGCGGGTTTTATCGTCTATGGCATAACCGATTCTCAGACTGCCATAGTAGCTGAGCCCGATGCTCGGCTTAAACCAGTCGGTATCCTCCAAGCGGGTGAAATTGTTTTCCACATCTAACACATCTCCTTTGGCTTTTAAAGAAATATTGAGAAAAATTCCGGCTTCTGCGCCAAATGACCAACGGCCTTTTTCCCATTCGTATCCTGCGATCAGCGGCACATCCAGCAGGGTATAGCTGCTGTGGGTACGTTTGCGGTAGGTGATGTACCGGGTCCGTTCTACCATGCCTTGCGTGAAGGTAGAATCTCCCTCGGCATTGATGTAAATTTCGGTAATGCCACCCACGCTGTCTATTTCCGTACGTTCGGTATTAAAAGAGAACCGCTCTGTAATGCTGGTGTAGCCCAATCCCGTGAGTGCATACCAACCGGTGTGGTGGCGGGCGCCCAGCAAGAGGTTGCCATGCAGGTATTCCAGCGCCTCTTCCGATTCGCGGCGAACCGGTAAATGGTAATTTGTCAGGGAATCGGAGGCGAAATCCTCCAGCGTTTTGAATGCGTTTCCCATTTCAAAATTGGGCCGAATCAACAGATCTGTCTTTGCTGTTTTTTTGCTGGGCTTCGACGTGCCAACCGGAAGCACCGGCGGCATCTGATCCAAGTTCAACAAAGACTTGAGTTCCAGCCAGGCCAATGGCGACAATGGCGCGATGACTGATCCGGCAATGGCGCCAGTTGTTTGTAGAACGCCCTCTTGAGCGGCAGGATTCATTGCCTCTTTTGTAACCATTGCGGCTTCCTGCGCAGCTTTCACATCAGGTTGTGGATTGGCCGTGCCTGTGGTCGGGCTTGCAGGAACAGGTGCATTCGCTTTCGCTGCAATAGGCGCCTGACCATCGGATGCCGGCGGCGTTGACTTCCCAAAAGCAGCTGCTTGTGGCAAATTGCGCTTTCCGGCTGGCTTGGAAACAGATTTTGGAAGCCTGGAAACCTTAGAAACCGGCTGCTCTGGCGTTTCTACAACCGGCGCCTGGGTTGGATTTACCACAACGGCTCCATTTGTTGCCTCACCTGTTTGTTCAAATGGTGAAGTCGTGGCTGTTTTTTCTTCCGAAGCAGTTTTAGTCCCCGCACCAGACGTTTTCGTTTCTGACGACAGGTTAGCTGCCTGATTTTCAACCCCCACTTCAGACACAGAAGAAATCGGCTGCGGATTTTGGAGCGCAACCCATGCCCAAATCCCGAGCGCCAGTAAAACTCCGGCGCCACTCCACCACCAGAAAATGCCCCGGCGGCGTTTTTTATCGGCAGCGATCTGAGGCTCTAATTCCTTCCAGAGCGCGCCGGTGTCCAGCTTGCTGTGGTAGTCCCCCAAGCTGTCTCTTATTTGATTGTCAAAGTTTTGCTCATTCATATTCTTATTTTTTCCCGTTCTGCAATCATGCTTTGCAACAAGCGCCTGGCCCGTGTCAGTTGAGAGCGCGACGTACTTTCGGTGATGCCCAGCATAACGGCAATTTCGGTGTGCGGGTACTGTTCAATAATGTGCAGGTTAAAAATCTGGCGAAACCCTTCCGGTAGCTTAGCGATCAGCTGAAGCAATTCTTCTGCGCCCAGACGGGCATCAATGTCAGGCGGAACAACCGGCTCTTCTGCGTAATCCAGATCGCCAGCCTCCCGTTTGTGCCAGCTCTTGTCTAACGATTGCAAAGCGGTAGTAACCACAATGCGGCGCATCCACGCTTCAAAGGATCCCGTTGGTTCGTATTTCGGAAGAGCCCGGAAGACTTTGAGCAGGGCGTCCTGCAAAATGTCTTCTGCGGCATGGCGGTCGCGGCCATAGCGCCTGGCTACGGTAAACAACATGGGGGAGTATCGCTCTACCAGTGCGCGCTGGTAGAGCGATGTCCCTTGTTTACAACCTCGTATGATATCATGCTCTGTCAAGAGAATGGTTTTGGAGGTGAAGATAAATGATGAAGGTACTTAATATTTTCATCGCCTGAAAGAAAACTCCCCAGTCACCGGAAAAGCCCCAAGCAGTTGCTGATTTTCATCGTAATAATCCATTGTGCCACCAAAAGTACCGCGAATATACCCGCCCAATGTGCTGCTAAATTCTGTCACAGTCACGGTAAATGCATCGCAGGGAAACGCGCATTCCGCGACCATATAGCTGGGCGTAGTATCATAACCATCGAATCTTACACCGGCGCCGCTATAAGTCCCTACGCCTGTTTCCGGGAAGTAAATACGAACCGCATAACTGGAATCCGGGCCACCCATAGGCCCCCAGCTTCCCACAGCCATAAAGACCCCTGGCTGCTGACCGATGGGATACTCGCCCCTGAAGTAATACGGAAAGAAATAAGTTCTTTCCATATTGTTGACATTGATACGAAGATATTCAGGAATTTGCGAACCGCATACCGAAATATTTCCAAAGTCAATGAGTTCTTGTAAGATTGCAGATACTTGCGGAATGCTTGCGAAGCCGGTCTCCAGATCGAATGCAGCTACCTCGATTTCATCCATATTGCAGTAACGAAAAGTAGATTCAAAACTACCATCGGTATTTATAGCAACAAAGTTACAGTAGTCGCTTCGGCAAATCTGTACCATGCCTTCAGTAACCGGGGTGTTTTCGCAATTGAGAACCGAGCCGCTGACGGTGATAAAATTGTCATTGCTGGAACCCGCTACATTTATATCCCCAAGGTTGGAGTCGCTGTTGAATGAGCCGACATTGATTTCCAGCAAATTGGTCGTGCAAAAGTAGTCCACCACCGTTAAGACTAAGGGCTGATCGGACGGCACTTTTCCACTAAAAACACCCTCTGCATTGGTATGGCCATAGCCTGTGATAGCCGTTCCGGCTATCGTGATCTGTACCCCGACATCAACGAGGGGATTGCCGTTTGGAGCCAGCAAACGTCCTTCGATATGGATCACCGGAAAAGGCGCATCGCAATTCCAGAACGAGAAGTGGCTCACTTCGCCGACATAAACGTCGCCTTGTCTGACAGCAAAGCCTTCTTCGCGCCACAAGCCGGTGGTTTCATCAAAGTGCCAGAGCGGAATTTCATTGGGCGCGCTGTTTCGCAGGCTGGAAGGAATGGGGAAGCGCAGGCTGGCACTTGCTCCCGATTTCAGGTTCAATTTTTCCTCGGTGCCGCCGCTCAGTTCGACAGCCAGCATGCCATAAGAAGCCAGAGCGACTTCTTCCTGATCACTGCTGATGCCTTGCAGGTTGCCTGGCATGATTTTGCCTGTAGCCACATCGGCAGGATTCAAC
This sequence comes from Saprospiraceae bacterium, assembly GCA_022841505.1. Lineage (GTDB taxonomy): Bacteria > Bacteroidota > Bacteroidia > Chitinophagales > Saprospiraceae > JABWAJ01. The sequence goes on from JALHRK010000298.1 coordinate 4,563, forward strand.
CAGCGGGCGGCTACTTTTACCTCGCCGCTATAGGGTGCGCCATCGTCCGTAACAATGCCATTGGCCGGTAAGGTGACGCTTGCTCCGGAAGCAAGCGTGATTACGCCTCCTGCGCTGGCGCTGAGGGTTCCGGCGTTTTGTTTGGTCATCAAAGTAAGCGTGGTGTAGTTCAACTTGTTGGCCTTCGGGAAGAAGCGCTTCGACGCGTGGAAATAACCGGCTTGGTCTACTTTCACGAAGGTTCCGTTGGCATTGAGGGTGATGTTGCGGAAAATGAAATAGCCGCCGGGGCCGGTTTGCTGTTGTTCGTTGCCCACGTACACCACAGCGCCTTCTATGCCCTGGCCATTTTCATTGGCTACTAAGCCGGCAATGCTGCCCTTTACGGCAATTACCGGAGGCGTATAAAGATCGCCGCTGGGATTAAGATCGTCTTCCTTGTCGCAGGAAAACAGGGCAAAACTCAACAACAGAAAGAGAACGAGATTTTTCATAGCTATAATTGTTTTGGTTTAAGAATAAGCAGGGTTGAAGTCTTCTGGGGAGTATCACTTTGTCCGTTTGAATCGGCGCAGCCATACTCCTGCTTATTGAGGCTTCTAATGACCTGGTGGTTGTAAAGGGGTTTTACCAAAAAAGATTTGGTAAAAAGGAAGACAGTTTTCTAAAATGAATTTTGGGTGGGGAGTACCGCTCCACCAGCTTGCACTGATAAAACGATACTCCTTGTTTACAACCTCGGCTAATTTCATGCGTTGTCAAGAGAAGAGCATGTTTACCCGGAGGTAAATCGAATGAAGGTACTTATACTTTATCATTGCAATCGAATCACCGCAAACTCCCCGCTCACGGGCAAATTGGGGAATTGTTGCTGGTTAATGTCCCAAAAATCTACATTGCCGGTAAAGGTGCCGCGGATAAATTCGCCCACGTTGCCGAACTCGGTTACAATGACGGTTACATCACTGCAGGGATTCTGGCAAGAACCCACGAAATAAGTTGGGAATATTTGTTGAGAAGAGAACCCTACGCCTGGGCCGGTGTAAGAGCCAGGAGCGCCTACCGGGAAAGACAAATTGAACGTATAGCTGGAATCCTGAGCGAATGCACCAATATAGCGGAGCGCGCCCGCCTGACCGTAGGCGTATGGGAGCGGATAAATGACTTCATCGCCGTTGATGTCCAGACGGATAAATTCCGTGATTTGCATTGCACAAGCTGCAAAGACGCCAACATTGATGGTTGCGGCAGCGGGGTAGTTTTGAGCTCCGCTTTGGAGTTGTGCATCGAGGTCATAAGCTGTTATGGAAATGTCCTCCGAACCGCAATAAGCCATGAATGCATCCACACTGCCGTCGGCGCCTGTCGCTACAAAGCGGCAATTGTTACTTTGGCAAATTCTGAAAATGCCATTGGCCACCGGCTCGTTGTCGCAGTTAACCATGGACCCGGTTACTGTAGTGTAGTTAAATGTACTGCCGGAAATAGCCGTGAGGTTGCCGAGGTTGGTGTCGCTGCTAAAGGGGCCGATGCCTTCAGAAAGCAATACCTGACCACAAGGATCAATGGCTTCAAGCAACAACTCCTGGCCAGCCGGAACGCCTCCGTTGAAATACCCATTGTCGTCAACCGTTCCATATCCGGTAACGACTGTGCCGAGGACGGTTACCCGTAACCAGACACTGTTCAATGGGTCACCACCCGGCGTCAAAATGGTTCCTTCAATATTTACTAAAGGATAAGGTACGTCCCAGTTCCAGAAAGAGAAGTGGCTCACTTCGCCGACATAAGCATTGCCTTGTCTGACAGCAAAGCCTTCTTCGCGCCACAAGCCGGTTGTTTCATCAAAATGCCAGAGCGGAATTTCGTTTGGCGCGCTGCCCTGGAGCTGGCTTGGGATCGGGATGCTCAATGCTGCTTTAGAACCGGAAGCCAGATTGAGGCGCGAGCCGTCTGTTCCCGTGAGTTCAACCGCCATCATTCCATAAGTAGCCAGCGCCACTTCTTCCTGGCGGTTGTTGATGGCGTGGAGGTTGCCGGGCATGATGTCGGTCAGGTTGTCTGCAGTTGGATTCAGCCAGCGGGCTGCGACCTGCACCTGGCCGGTATAGAGCGTGCCATCTGATTTTGCGATGCCATTGGCTGGCAATCTGACGGTGGCGCCTCCTTGTACGTTGACCGTTCCGCCTTCGATGCCGTTCACTTGACCGGTGTTGTTTTTGGTCATCAAAGTGAGCGTGGTGTAATTCATTGCGTTCAACTTAGGATAGAACCGGCGTGAAGCGTGGAAATAGCCCGCCTGATCCACTTTGATGAACGTACCGTTGGCGTTCAATACGATGTCGCGGAAAATGAAGTAGCCACCCGGGCCGGTTTGCAGTTGCTGGTCGCCTACACGTACCGTTGCACCTTCAACCGGATCGCCATTTTCATTGACAACGAGACCAGCGATATTGCCATTGATTTTGATTACGGGAGGCGTATACACGTCTTCTGTGATGATGGTCTCGTCTATGTCTTTATGGCAGGAGGCGAGCGCTAAGCTCAGAAAGAGAAAATAGAAAAACTTTTTCATTATGCAGGATTTAAGAGCTTGTTTAAAATTCCATCAATGGCCTCCGAACGGTAAATTTTGTTTTATCCTGCGTTGAATTTTTTCGCCGTAGCTGCCGACTACGTCTGCAAAATTGACTACGTCGAACTTACGTTTCGCCTTGGCTAAAATAAAATTTCCTCGTTCTCGGCTCATCATGGAAATTGAAACTAGCTCTATGTTTTAGAATAAGCAAAGTCAACGGGCCCGCTGACGGTTTCATGCACTAAATCAGTGAGGTGGTGATTTCGCTGCACGGGGTAGGATTTTTTTTTACCACATAGGTTTCAATCAGCTCCAGTATAAAGCAGGTAAATGGAATAATTTTGATTAATTCCTTAGTTTTGTCATAAAGTGCCTCCTTCGCACCTTATTACAAAACACTCTAACTGCTGTCCTCATGCGTCTTGCGACCTTCTTGCTGGTTTTATCCAGCGTCTTTTTTCTCCAGGCTCAAAACCGCCCACCCATTGATTCCAGTCTGCGAATGGACTTCGAACTGTACGACCCGCCTTCAAGGTTAGTGGTGCCCGAAAACCCAATTCCCCGGGCCAGTTTCCCGTTCATTGACATCCACAGCCACCACTGGCGGATGGCCGAGCAGGACCTGGATTTACTCATCCGGCAAATGGATTCGCTGAACATGGGCATCGTGGTCAACCTCAGCGGGCGTGGCGGCCAGGCGCTGAAAGGCATGATGGACAACATCAAAAAATACGGCTACGAAAACCGCATTTT
>JALHRK010000299.1 GCA_022841505.1 Saprospiraceae bacterium
GCGATAAATTGGGGTACAATGCACCGATTGTTGTTTTGGAGCGAAAATACTACACGTACGAAGATCCGAAATTCAGCATTACGCAGTCCAAACTGACTCCGGCAGACCTCGATAAAATGAACGAGGCGGTAGGCATATTGAAACAACTCAGCGGTTTCAGCCAGGTCGGCGAACTGGGCGAAGTGATTACCCGACTGGAAAACGACCTGCGCCGCAATCGGAATGAAGGCCCAAGCATCATCCAGTTTGAATCGAACCCCCTGTTGAAAGGCTTAGACTGGCTCGATCCGCTGTACCGGGCCATTGTTGCCAAACAAGCGCTATTGATTGACTACCAATCCTTCAAGGCACGCGAAGCCAAACCAGCCATTTACTTCCCTTATTTGCTGAAAGAATACCGCAACCGCTGGTTCCTGATTGCCCGCAGCAAACGGCAGCCGCAGTTGATGACCCTCGCTTTAGACCGCATCGAAGCCGTGCAGGAACTGCCGAAGGAGGCTTATCAGGTGCATCCGAATGTTGAATTTGACCATTATTTTGATGATGTAATCGGCGTCACCAAATCAGAAAACGCGCCACGCAGTAAAGTCATCATCGAAGTGAACCGCGAGACGCGTCCTTATATCCTAACCAAACCCCTGCATGCTTCCCAAACGGTGTTGAAAGACGCCGATGAGCAGCTCATCATCCAGATCGAAGTGGTGCTGAATTTTGAGCTGGAACGCGAAATTCTGGGATTTGGCGAGCAGGTAAAGGTGCTGGCGCCAAGGCAATTGGTGAAACGGATTTCGGATAGATTGGGGTGGGCGAGGCAGAGGTATGAACCTATGCCAGGCTAAAAAGATGGTGGGTGCTTGCTTTGGGCCTGGAGGACTCCTCGTAAATTGACTACGCCACCTCGGTTTAAATCAAGACGCTGAATAGTAGCGCGGCCTATCGGCGTAATTCCGATAATTGAAATAGCTGGCGTTCAGGGCTATTTTTGTAATCCAAGCTCCTGAAACAAGGTTTCCAAAGGCAATTGGCGCAAGTTAGACAGCTCAACTAAGTAAGGCATGCGTCTTGCGTTTGCTTCCTCTATGCTATTGGAAATAGCAATCAACTCTTCATACTCTCCTGGAAGTAATGTTTCATCCTGCCGCTTTTTTTTCAATACCTCGTAGCGTTCCCAAGTCTCGACACTGAGCCCTAAGTTTATTTTTTGCAATAATGCTAACTCATGTTGAGTTCGACCTTTCCGGGTTTTGAGCGGTATTTGTGATTCGAGCATTTTTGCAATATAGTCATCAATCGGATAGCCTTCTGCGGCAGCTCGTTGACGCAGATACTTTTCCAAATCCTCCTTAATGTGAATGGTGATTGACATAAATGCAATTACCTTAGATAACGTTTAAAGTTGTGGAAGCAAGGCTGGGTTAATACAAAATAATTTTACTCCAGCTTAAATTTAATCGGAAGATTGTACCAAACCCTCACCGGCTTCCCGTTTTTCATCCCTGGCTTCCATTCCGGCATATACTTCATGACCCGTCGGCATTCCTGTTCGATCACTTCGCATACACCCCGCAACACCATGATATCGGAGATGGAACCGTCTTTTTCCAGCGTAAACCTGATGAGCACATTGCCCATAACGTTTTCCTCCCGGGCCAGAGCCGGATATTTGATGTTTTTGTAAATGGCTTCTAAATATTTACGTTCGGTACAGTTCTGCCGTAGTTCTGCATTTTCATTTTCACATTCTTTCAGGTAAGGCTGAATATCCAATGCATCGTTAATAGAGCCATACACATCAGGATCGTCCAGCAATCGTTGTTCCGATATCTTTTTCCCTTCTTCAAATTGCTGTGTCATGGCCAATTGCCCATCCATGCTATAAATTTTGCATTCGCCGTGTAGTTTCCCGGCTTTATAAAACTGCTCTCGGGTCGTGCCGCCTAATGAATCGAGCGTGATCCATTTGCCTGTTCTTTCTCCCATTTCAAAAGCCCCGTACTCAGATTTTGTACCGTTGTCGTAGGAATAAAACGTCCAGACTCCTTGCGCTTTGTCGTTTTCGTAAGTGCCTTCTTTCCAAAGTTGTCCGTTGTCGTACCATTCCCGGTAAGGGCCTTCTTTGGCCTGAAATTTCGAATCTTTATAAGTGAGGTAATGCGTGAGGATTTTTTTCTCCGGGTAGAAAACTTTTTGGACGTAATCGCCCTCAGCTGTCCGGATGGAGATGCTCTGATAGTCAGCGTACACGATTTTTTCGCCCTTGCCCAGTTGATCCCGATAATACTCTTTATACCGTTGCTGGGCCTGCACCGTAATCCCGGTAATTAACAAAAGCAGGGTCAATAATTTCATTTTTTTCATCTTATGCTTGTTTTTCATTGATTATATCAAACCATTCTGCTCCATGTTCTTTGTCTAAATAGGTCAGGACCATTCTGAGTTCGCCAAAGGAATAGTCTTCACCCAGGTGCTCTTTTGCAGCTTTCATTGAGCGAATGCGGTGCTCTAAAAAATACTGCGAGATGGTATCCACTTTGTCGCGGTCTACCAGCTCAAATATGTCCAGCTCCCCCAGGCTGACAAAGTCTGCCAGGTGGGTCTCGATGGTGGAAAGCGCCAAACCGCGCTCTTCCGCAATGCTTGGAATGTTTTTTCCTGCTTTAAACAGTTCAAAACTAAGCCGTTTGGTATCTGTTTTAATCTTAGGAACCTTTATCGGCGTTTCTGGTAGCGACAATTGTATGTTTGCCAGACCTTTAGCTTCGCAATATTTCTGAATAATGTCCAAAATTTCCGCACCGAACTGCTTGCTTCGCCCAGGCCCAATGCCGTGGATTTTTTTCAGGGCAGGAAGGTTGCCCGGCAGTACCTGAACGAGTTCGAGCAGGGATTTCGTGGGCAATATCTCAAAAGGTTCTGTCCCCAGCGTGTCGGAAAGTTCGGCCCGCCAGAGTTTCAGGCTGACGTACAGTTCGGGGTGGGGCGTGTTTTTTGGGACGCTGTTATACGAGGCAGTGGGAGGGGCGGTTTTTTTCGAGGCGGTGAAATCAATTTCTGCATCCGCTTTCGCGCGTAGGTAGGGCTGTGTGAAAAAACCTGTTTTGGCGGATACAAAGCAGGCGTTTTTTATAAACAACTCTTTTTGCAGGTTTTCCAAGGCCTCCAGCGCCGTTTTTTCCACCGCCTTGTTGTCGGTGATGATCTGAATGGTTTTGGCCGCCGGTAGCAACTCACCGTTTATTTTTTCAGCAAACCAGGTACAACCTTTTTGGACGCGGGCTTGCAGGTCTTCATTTTCTTCGGGTAGGACTGCTTGTGCAAAATAGCCCCGGATCTGGTGTTTGAACTTTTCCGCTACCGGCACTACCTGGGTTTCCGCTTGTTCGCGAAGCGTTTGAAACTGGCGGTAAGCGTCGGCGTGCAGGGTGTTTTCGTGCTCCAGCAGGGCCCGATTCAGTTGTTCGAAGTACCTTTTTAAACTGCGAAACTCGAATAATTCCAGGATCAGCGCTTGCTGATAATCCATTTTCGAACGCAGCAGGTGCGCTTCGTCGGGGGCATTCCGGTCGGCTTCGTCGGTGTAATTTTTGACCTGTGTATCCGTCCTGACGCTGGAAAATTCGATTTTGGTGCGCAGGACAATCCCTTCAAAACTTTTGCACCGACTCAGCGCCACGTACACCTGCCCATGTGCAAAAGCCGCCTGCGCGTCAATGATGGCGCGCTCGAAAGTCAGGCCCTGGCTTTTGTGGATGGTGATGGCCCAGGCCAATTTGAGCGGAAATTGCGAGAATGCCCCCGTCACTTCTTCGCCCACTTCTTTGGTCTGCGCGTTCAGGGTGTATTTGATGTTGCGCCATTCAGCCGCATACACCTGAATTTCCTGTGCTTCGTCCGGACATTGCACATAAATGGCTTCGCCGCGGATGCTGGTGATGGTTCCGATTTTGCCGTTGTAGTACTTTTTTTCGCGCGAGGTATCGTTTTTCACAAACATGACCTGGGCGCCGGGTTTCAGTTCCAGCAATTCTTCGGTAGGGTAGGCGTGGGGCGGAAAATCGCCGGTAATGGCTGCTGTAAAGCGCTGCACTTCACCCGGTATTTCTGCCAGTTTCTGGACGTTGATGTCTTGCGCCGAAGCATTGTGGGACGTCAGGGTGATGTACCCTTCTTCGGGCGCGGGTTTAAAATTGGCGCGGTAGCGGCTGTTCAGTGTTTCCAGCACTTCGGCGTCCAATTTATTGTTGCGCACTTTGTTTAACAGGTCAATGAAAACCCCGTCCGACTGCCGGTAGATGTGCTTCAGTTCGATGGCTACCGGGTTGGTTTGCCGCAGGGAGCGACTGCTGAAAAAATAGGGAGTAGGGTAGTGGTCCCGCAGCAATTCCCATTCTTCGTCCTTAACCACGGGCGGCAACTGGTGCAGGTCGCCGATCATCAGTAGTTGCACGCCGCCAAAAGGTTTGTAATGGTCTTTGTAGCGCCGCAACACGTCGTCTATACCGTCGAGCAGGTCGGCGCGCACCATGCTGATTTCGTCAATGACCAGCAAATCTAAGCTTTGGATCAGCCAGATTTTTTCGCGGTTAAATTTCCGTTGCCGGCTGCCGTCCTGCTTGCTTTCGGGCAGGTAAGGCCCGAACGGCAATTGAAAAAAAGAATGGATGGTCATGCCTCCGGCGTTGATGGCCGCCACGCCGGTTGGCGCCACGACGACCATGCGTTTGACCGTCTTTTCCCGGATGGAATTTAAAAAAGTGGTTTTGCCCGTTCCGGCTTTGCCGGTCAGGAAAATGTTTTTATTCGTGTTGCTGACGTAGTCAAAAGCAAGTTCGAGTTGTGGGTTTGACTGGTACTGCATGGCCTTTTCCGGATGATGTGCCGGGGATGAATACAAGCAGGAAAGGGGGCTCCGTCAACGACATCTCCTTTCTGCACTGTTCCCCTGAGTTTAATGATTATTCTTTGAACGAAGGTACGGAAAAGGGATGATATTTGGGTAGGAGGTGTCCTGAAATGTCCGAATTTGGCCGAATGAATTACTCTTTCCCCAATGCCTTCTCCCCAGCCTCAATCCCCGCCAGCATGGAATCCCGCACCGCGCCGATGCGTTGCTTTTCCGCTTCAAGATAGCGGATGATTTCCTTGTGCGACTTCGTGGCGCGCAGGTCGTCCAATATTTCCAATTCGCTCATCCAGGCCATCATGCCTTCTTCGGCTTTTCCCAGGCGGATCAGCAGGTCGAGCTGCTGCAATTTTTGCAGGGTATCAATTGGGGGCACCGTATCCAATTGGGAGCGGATATTGCGGCTGAGGCGGTTGAGGTCGCCCATTTTGGGCATGACTTCATCGTGGACGACCATCATTTCATCCCAGAGCTTTTCCTGAGCGCTATGTTCGGTGTTACAAGCGCTGAACGCGAGGGCAATCCATAAAAAAAGGAAAATGGTCTGACGCATAAATGGTTATTTTGCGACAAAGCTAAGCAACGAATGCCAAAACCCAAAAACAGATCCAAAATCCTTGTCGCCGCCCTTGATTGGGGGCTCGGGCATGCCGCGCGCTGCATCCCGGTTGTGCGCGAATTGCAGGCGCAGGGCGCCGAGGTATGGCTGGCTGGCAGCGGGCAGTCCTTAACCTTGTTGCGCAATGAATTCCCGGATTTGCCTTTCCTGGAACTGCCGGCTTACAACATTCGCTACGCCCATAAAAACATGATCCGGAGCCTTGGCAGCCAGGCGTTTAAAATACTCCGAACCATCGTTGCAGAGCACTTCGCACTCCGAAAATTTGTTCGCCGGCAAGGCATAGACGCGGTTATTTCTGATTGTCGTTTCGGGTGTTTTACGCGCCGGGCGACCTGTGTTTTTATCACCCATCAGCTGCACATCCGCACACCAAATGCCTGGTTGAGCAAGGTGGTGAATGCCTTTAACCGTTGGTTCATCCGGCGGTATGACGCGCTTTGGATCCCGGATCTGGCAGCAGGCGGCGGATTGGCGGGCGCGCTTTCGCATCCCCCTTTACCCGGCGGGCGCTACATCGGCTTGCTCAGCCGGATGAAGCGGTTGGAGGTTCCGGAGCGGTATGATGTGGTCGCTGTGCTTTCCGGGCCTGAGCCGCAACGTACCATCCTGGAGGAGCTGATTCTGGAGCAGGCAAAAGGATTGGCGGTTCGGCTGTTGCTCGTGCGCGGCAAGATAGAGCTGATCTCTCCCTCTCCCTCCCCCTCTCTCCCCCTCCCTCCCTCTCCCTATCTCTCCCTCCCCCCCTCTCCCTTTCTCAAACAAGGTCTGCCAACTGAAGTTGGCGACCACATGTCCGCCGCCAAACTCATCCTCTCCCGTTCCGGTTACAGCACCCTGATGGACCTGGCGCGCATCGGCAAACCGGCCATCCTGATTCCTACCCCGGGGCAAACCGAGCAGGAATACTTAGCGGAATACTGGTCGGACAAAGGCGCATTCAGCGTTTGGACGCAGGAGACTTTTGATTTGAAAAAGGCATTGGAGGAAGCGGCCAACCTGAAGGGGCTTGATCCGGCGCTTTTTCCGGAAGGGGGCCTTTCGGAGGCGGTAAAAAATTTGATCGGGCCGCGGTTGGGGCAGAAAATTTTCTGCCCCAACGAACGCCAACGAAGACAATTATTTGGCAAAAAGGCAAGGAACGTAGAATAATAAACGGGGCTTCTCAAAGTAACTATATACAACTGATTGTTTCTCAATTCCTACCTTAACCCACCCCGCAGAAAAAAACAAAAAACTTACTTTTTTATCCGCACAAAACGCTCTACATTTGCACCGGTTTTTGGAAACCCTCTAAAGTACAGACTTGTGAAGGCGATTTACTTACGTTTCTCCATTTTGATGCTCGCGCTGTTGGCTATGACAGCGCTTCCCACTTATGCTCAGGATCACAGCGGTGATCATGCTGCTGCAACGCATGAGGAAGGTCACGACACCGGGGAGTACGATGCGGTCGGCACTGTGATGAACCACATTGCCGACGCCAACGAATTCCACATCTGGAAAGGGGTTCACCTTCCGTTGCCCTGTTTCCTGTATGCTCCGGAGTTTGGCTGGAAAATTCTTTCCTCCGGCAAATTCGATCACGGCCACAAAGCCATTGACGGTTATGTTCTGAACCACGGCCGTGTGAACCGCATTGCTGACCCGGCTTTCCCGAAAGGCGAAGTGCATATTGACGAGATCGTCCACAAAGAAGAGACGATGATGGCCATGGGCAAAGAGAAAAAAACGGACGTATACTATGCCATTCACGAAGGCAAGGAATATAAATTGGATAAGCCTTCCACCCTGGACGGCGGCATCCTCGGCGGCGGCATTACCTCGTTCTACGATTTTTCCATCACGAAAAACGTGATGACCATGATGCTGGCGGCTTTCCTGCTCATTACCATCTTCTTTTTTGTGGCGCGGGGCTACCGCAGAAACGACGGCAAAGCGCCCAATGGCATTCAATCCTTTTTTGAAGTCTTTTTTGTGTTCATCCGCGACGAAGTTACGCGCCCGATGATTGGCGACAAGCAATACGAGCGCTTCCAGCCGTTCATCATGAGCCTGTTCTTTTTCATCCTTTTCTGTAACCTGCTCGGGCTGATTCCGATTTTCCCGGGAAGCGCCAACGTCACCGGTAACCTTGCCGTTACCCTGACGCTCGCTGTGCTCACGTTCATCGTGGTCAACATCAACGGCAAAAGGCACTATTGGGAGCACATCTTGTGGATGCCCGGCATTCCGGCCTGGGTGAAGTTCATCCTGACCCCGATTGAAATCTTAGGCTTGTTCATCAAGCCGTTTTCCCTGATGATTCGTTTGTTTGCGAACATA
>JALHRK010000300.1 GCA_022841505.1 Saprospiraceae bacterium
CCTGTGCGACCGGCGTTTCGGCATCGGCGCGGATGGCCTCATTTTGCTGGAAAACGCGCCGGGCTTCGATTTCCGGATGGTTTATTTCAACGCCGACGGGCGCGAAAGCTCCATGTGCGGCAACGGCGGGCGTTGCATTGTTGCCTTTGCCAAACACTTAGGTCTCATTGGCGACCAATGCCGGTTTATGGCCATTGACGGCCCCCACGAAGCCCGGATGACGGCGCCGGACTGGGTGGAATTGAAAATGTCGGATGTTGCGACCGTAGCGCAAACCAGCGATGGCGATTATGTCCTGAACACGGGGTCTCCACATTATGTACAGTTTGTGGCGCAATTGAATGCGTTGCCGGTGGCGGAACAGGGGCGGAAGATTCGCTATTCAGAAAACTTCCGGGCAGAAGGCATCAACGTAAATTTTGTGGAACCCACAGGAACGGGGATAACGGTTGCAACTTACGAACGCGGGGTGGAAGACGAAACTTTGTCTTGCGGCACGGGCGTGACGGCGGCGGCAATAGCCTCGTATTTAAAAAATCCAAAAGCTGGAAATACGGATGTGCCCATTGAAACCAAGGGCGGAAAGCTTCGGGTGCGGTTCAAGCCGGTCGGAGACCGATTTGAGGAAGTGTGGTTGTGCGGGCCGGCGGTTCGGGTGTTTGAAGGCACGTTTGTGGATGCGCCCCCCGCGTGAGGGATGGAAGCGGTATGGGCCCTGAGCTGGTGATTTCGACTGGCTTCGGCTACGCTCAGCCATCAGCTCAATCACCAGCTCAGGGGCCATAATAGCGGACAGCCCGACCCCGCTGCGTGGGTTTTGCGGGAGGCGGGGGCACGCCCAAATCATTTTTATGATCCTTTCGCTGCTTTCAACTTCTCTATTTCCTGCTGCACCGCCTCTGCTTCTTCAATCTTTCGGGCATAGGCCTTGAGGTCGCCGCTGCGCTGGATGTGCATGGCTGCTTCCATTAACTGAGCGTATTGTTTTTCAAGGGTTTGGACAGGGTCTTTTTTAAAAAATCCGAAGAGTGACATAGTTTCCAGGTTTGATGAGACAAGATAACAGCAGGAGGCTTGGAAGGTTCTGAGGGCAGACCTACCCGCAGACCTATAAGGTTTCGAAAACCTTATAGGTCTCTACACGCCTTAGAAAAATAAAAATCTGCATAAATGTTTCATTTCCCGACGCTGCGGCGTACATTTGCGCTCCAAAATAATTTTCAATTCATTTAAATCACTATTGAATCATGTTCGCAATCGTAACCATAGCTGGTCAACAGTTTAAAGTTGAGGAGGGGCAGCAGCTCTTCGTCCACCAGTTAGAAGCCACGGAGGGCGATAAAGTCACATTCGACCAGGTGCTCCTGATCGAACGTGATGGCAACGTCTCAGTTGGCACGCCGGTGCTGAACGCCGCAAAGGTGACCGCCACTGTGTTGAATCGCCAGAAGGGCGACAAAGTAATTGTCTTTAAGAAAAAAAGACGTAAAGGCTACAAAGTGAAGCGCGGCCACCGCCAATCTTTCACGAAAATTCAGATTGATAGCATCGCCGGCTGATCGGCCCATTGATCCACTTTTAAATTTTTTTGAATCATGGCACATAAGAAAGGCGTCGGTAGTTCCGACAACGGCCGGGACAGTAAAAGTAAGCGACTTGGCGTGAAACTGTTTGGCGGTCAAGTAGTTAAACCAGGAAACGTGATTATTCGCCAGCGCGGCACGAAGTTCCACGCAGGTGAAAACGTTTATATGGGTAAAGACCATACCCTGCACGCATCGGCCCTCGGCCATGTGAAGTTCAAAAGAGGTCGCATGGATCGCACTTTTGTAAGTGTGGTTCCATTTCAGGAAGTAGAAGAGCGTTTGGACACACCGGTTGTGGCCAAAAAAACGCCGGCTCCGAAGAAAGCGGCGCCCGTTGAAGCGGTCGTAGAAACGCCGGTTGCACCGGTTGAAACTGCGCCTGTTGCAGAAGCTCCGGCTGCTGAAGCGCCCGTTGCAGAAAAAACCAAGGCGAAAGCTTCTGCTTCTGCAAAAATCACCTTACCTTCCGGCAAGAAAGTTAAAGCCGACGATTTGAAACTCGTCGAAGGCGTCGGACCGAAGATTGAAGGCCTGCTCCACGATGCCGGGATCAAAACCTGGGCAGATCTGGCAGGAACGGATACGGATCGTCTGAAAGCCATCCTCGATGAGGCAGGCAGCCAATACAACATGCATGACCCATCAACCTGGGCGAAGCAGGCACAATTGGCGCACGACGGCAACTGGGAGGAATTGGAAACTTACCAGGAACACCTGAAAGGTGGGAAGGAAGTTGGAGAAGAAGAATAACTAACAGCAATAGTTTTAGTTTTCATAGCTTTATATTTTCGGGCCCCGGCTTTCAAAGCCAGGGCTTTTTTTTTGGTTCGACTCCGCTCAGCTACCAGCTCCGTTCGCTGAGCGGAGTCGAAGCGAACGGAGCTGGTAGCTGAGCGGAGTGTACCGGTAGCTGAGCGAAGTCGAAGCTAAAACTCCTGCACCAGCAACCCATTCTTCATCCTTGGCTCAAACCAGGTAGATTTTGGAGGGAGTACCTCGCCGGCGTCTGCTACTGCGAAGAACTCGGAAGCGCTGACCGGGTAAAGGCAAAACGCGACATTCCGGGGATCCTGGTGAATTTTTTTGGAGATTGGGCGCAAGCCTTTCGGACTTTCGGTATACGTGACCCTGCGGTCGGTGCGCACATCGCTTATCCCCATGATTTCTCCCAAAACATGGTCATTCAGCAAGGCTGTATCCAGGATGGCAGGGGCGCCCGCGTAGCCTTTGAGTACCTCCTTTTTCCAGCGGAGTTTATAACAGGCATCGCCGGTAAACAGCGTCATTTCGTGCTTTTTCAGGGGCTGGCGTTTTTTGCGGAGCAGCTTCACCGTACACCATGCGCTTAAGCGCGACAGCAGGGTTTCCACATCCAAATGTTCGGGCAACTGCACAACGCGGTTGAAGGCAAATATTTCCAGTTCTGACTCCGCGAAAAGCCCGCACAGAAAGCGGTCGTAGATGAGATTGTCCTTGTTTTCTACCTGCAAACGTTTGTAGAGCAAAGCCGAACAAACGGTGCGGTGGTGCCCGTCAGCGATGTAAACCCGCGGCACGTGCTCATCAAAAAGCGCCGCCAGTTCTCCCAGATCGGTTGCTTCGGAAACCTGCCAGACCCGGTGTAGTTTTTTTTCTTTTTCGAGGTTGATCTCCATAAAAGGCGAATGAGCCTGCATGAATGCCGAAATCCAGTGGTCGAGCGGGGCGGCGTTTGGGTAAGCCATCAGCACGGGTTTCACGGCGGCGCGCCGCTCCAGCAACAGCCGCATTTGTTTTTCCTCCTCAGCTTCCAGGGTGCGTTCGTGCTGAAGAATGCGGCCTTCCAAAAAATCGCGCACATCCAGGCAGGCGATGACCCCGGTGTTGTGGTGCTTTGGCCCCTCGATGCGATAGATGAAACAGCTTGGCTCCGGGATGCTCAGGAAATAATCAGCCACCCGCAAGGATGGATAGGCCTCTTTAACCTGATCTAAAAAGGAACCAACCGAAGGCCGCACGCGCGCCAGGTTGGGATAAACGCCGACGAAAGTTTTGATGTGCATGAATGACAATGTACGGTTGTGACAAGGTTGTTTAAAGTGGCAAGATGCAAAAGGCAAAGAGCAATTTATTTCGGGCATCCTCAAAGTATGTTAACATCCCCGAATTATTGCTTTTTGTCCTTTGTCCTTTGCCTTTTGTAAGGCAATCCCGTGCCGCAAGTTAGCCAAAAACCGTCAAACGGAAGGAAGGGTAGGGGTAAAAAAGAAAAGTGCAGCATTGAGCTGCACTTCCCAAAAATAAAACTAAACCCCAGTTATATTCTTTGACTTCTTAAGTCTTCAATGTTGAATGGCGCTGTAAACAAAGTTTTTGTTCTTGAGCACCGAATCCATTAAACGAGGAATGGATTCAAATATTTTACACAACAAAGGTAAGGGATAAATTTTGTTATTGAAATACCCTGAATATGGTATGGCGGGCCCAAAAATGCCGAATGGGAAAAAAACGGCGCTGAACTGGGCAGGATTTTTTCTTTATTTCTTCAGGATGGATCAAAATCAAAAATCCTTTTGTTCTCTATGTTAGAAACAAAGATAAGCAATTCCTGTATCCAAAACAAACGGTCTTTCTTCTGCAAAGGCTTATCTTCGCGACCTGAAACCGCATTTCCATCAAACAAGAACAATCTATGGCCAGTCCTAAAAGATACCTCATTACCTCTGCCTTACCTTACGCCAACGGCGCCCTGCACCTGGGGCACTTAGCCGGTGCTTACCTGCCTGCCGATATCTACGTACGCTATCTTCGGCTGCTGGGGCGGGATGTGGTCTGGGTTTGCGGATCGGATGAACACGGAGCGGCCATCACCATCCAGGCCAAAAAAGAAGGCACGACCCCCCGCGAGATCATTGATAAATACCATGTCCTGAATAAAGACACCTTCGAGCGTCTTGGCATCTCGTTTGACCTGTACCACCGCACCAGCGAACCGCTGCACTACCAGACGGCGCAGGATTTTTTCACAAAGTTGTACGAAAAAGGCGGCGAGTTTGAAGAACGGTTCAGCGAACAATACTACGACGAAGCCTACAACCAGTTTCTGGCCGACCGCTACATCATCGGCACCTGCCCCAATTGCGGCCATACGGAAGCTTTCGGCGACCAATGCGAAAAATGCGGAACCGCCCTTTCTCCGACCGAACTGATCAACCCGCGCTCGACGCTCAGTGGCGAATCCCCGGTGCTGAAACCTACCAAACACTGGTATTTCAAATTAAACAAACACGCCGACTGGCTGCGCGAATGGATTGACAAAGGCACCCTCGACGGCCAGCAACACCACGACGCCAATACCTGGAAAAAACACGTAACGGGCCAATGCCTGTCGTGGCTCAACGACGGCGATGGACTCCAGCCGCGTTCCATCACGCGCGACCTCGACTGGGGTATCCCGGTGCCGCTGGAAGACGCAAAGGGCAAGGTGCTCTACGTTTGGTTTGATGCGCCCATCGGCTACATTTCAGCCACCAAACAATGGGCCCTGGACCACGGAAAAGACTGGAAAGATTACTGGTACGGCAACGACGTGGAACTGATCCACTTCATCGGCAAGGACAACATCGTGTTTCACTGTATCGTCTTCCCGGCGATGCTGCACGCGCACGGCGATTTTGCGCTGCCGCGCAATGTGCCCGCCAACCAGTTCCTCAATTTTGAAGGCCAGAAGTTTTCCAAATCAAGAGGGTGGGGGATTGAGCAGCACGTATATCTCGAAGAATTCAAAGACTTCCCAAACAAAGAAGACGCCCTGCGTTGGGCGCTCCTGCGCAATATGCCGGAGAACAAAGACAGCGATTTCAAGTGGGATGAGTTCGTGGATTTTCACGATAAAGAACTGGCGGATAACTTCGGCAACTTCGTGAACCGGGTCATCGTCCTGACGCAAAAATACTTCGACGGGCTGGTTCCGGAGGTGGATTTCGACTGGATGGATGCCCTGAGCGACGCGCACCGCTTGGCGCTCGGCGTCCACGACGATCTGAAAGCGTTCAATTTTAAACAGGCGGCACAAACGCTGATGGAGCTATCGTCCTGGGGGAATACGCACCTGCAGGACGTTTCGCCCTGGAACATCGCCAAAACCGACCCCGATAGCCCGCTGATCCGCGAATGCTTGTTTACCTGCCTTCAAGTGGTAGGACTGCTGAGCGTGCTGAGCGAACCGTTCATTCCGTTTACGGCGCCGCGCGTTCGGGCGTTGCTGGGCTTGCCAGATTTACAACGCGGAGATTTGGAACGGGTGCTTGATCAACTCCAAAACAGCCAGCCGGTCATCGCTTCCGGCCATCGTGTAGGCCAGCCGGAAGTGTTGTTTCCCAAAATCGCCGATCGCCGCGATCCTGCCCGCATGGAGATCGTGGAGCGTCAAAAAGCAAAGCTGGCCGCCATCCTGCAAGCGGAAGCGGAACGGCAGAAAGCATTGGCTGTTGTCGAAGCGAATGCCCCAACTGCAATTGCTAAGGAGCCGGTTGCAGTGAAGGATGAAATCCAGTACGACGACTTTGCCAAACTCGACATTCGTGTGGCGACCATCCTGGAAGCGGAGCGCGTGCCCAAAGCGGACAAGCTGCTGCAATTGCGGGTAGATCTGGGCTTCGAGCAGCGGACCATCGTGTCGGGCATCGCCGAACACTTCGAGCCGCAGCACTTAGTTGGCAAACAAGTATTGGTGGTGGCCAACCTGGCGCCCCGCAAACTGCGCGGGATCGAGTCGCAAGGCATGATCCTGACGGCAGAAAACAGCGAAGGGAAGCTGGGGCTGGTGTCGCCGCCGGAGGGTTGGGAGAATGGGAGTGGGGTGAAGTGAGGTGACAAAACTTTCTTATGCTAAAAAAAACAGCTCAACTCACCGGCCATAACGCCTCCATCTTCGCACTTTGCAAAGGCGCAGATCCCAATACCTTCCTCTCGGGCGCGGGCGACGGCTGGATGGTGGAATGGAACGTACAGGAACCCGATCTGGGGCGCCTGTTGGCCAAAACGGACACGCAGATTTTCTCTATGATTTTACTGCCAGAACAGCAAAAAATCATAGCTGGCGATATGAATGGTGGCGTACACTGGGTGGACCTCCGTCAGCCGGAACGCACCCGCGACATCGCTCACCACGGCAAAGGTGTATTTGGCGTTTTGCATACAGGCGATTTTGTCTTCACCATTGGCGGCGACGGCATCCTCACGAAATGGTCGGCCAACGAAGGCCGCAGTTTAGAAAGCCTGCACCTGAGCAACCAAAGCCTGCGTTGTATAGACTACTCCAAAGCCCGGAACGAATTGGCCATCGGCGGCAGCGATAACAACATTTACTTACTCAATGCAACCACTTTTGAAATCCGGTATACCCTGTTGCAGGCGCACGATAATTCCGTCTTTTCGGTGCGTTACCACCCAAACGCCCCAGGGTTGCTCAGCGGCGGCCGGGACGCCCACCTAAAACTTTGGGATTTGGATCGGTTAACTTCACTTCTTTTTAACCAGCCTGCTCACCTGTTCACCATCAACGACATTTGTTTCCCTCGGGATTCCGCCTGGTTTGCCACAGCCAGCCGCGACAAAACCATCAAAATCTGGGATTCGCAATCGTTTCAGCTCCTGAAAGTATTGGACACCATCCGAAGCGGGTGCCATGTCAATTCCGTCAATGCCCTGCTGTATCTGGCAGAAAGCGGTACGCTGGTTTCGTGCAGTGATGATAGGAGTATTATTTTGTGGGAAGTGGGGTGAAATTGCTGGGCGGGTTGTTGAAGGGACTGGGAGAAGAGAAAGGCCACGGGAAGAACCTTGAGGCTTCGCCGTGGCCGGACCAACATTCTTAACTTAGTAGTATCTGCGACGACGTCCTTTGCCTGCAATGCTGCTTAATGTCCCAACTGCTACAATAATCAGGATCACAAAAAAGACGAATATTTTTTCCTGTTTGGAAAGCTGTTCTATCCTTGTCTGCGCTTCCTCATCTGCTATGCTGTCCTTTTCAGTGTCAGTTGCAGATGGCGTAGTTTCAATGGTTGACGAATGAATGACTGGAGAATCAGCGATTGAATCGGCCTCCTCTTTTTTAGTCGTTTTGGAGGATAACAGGCGATTGAGTTTAGCTTGTTTGTCTGCAATTTTCTCCTTAAGCCGGATTATTGTAGCCTCCAATTTGTTGATCCTTCGGTCAAGCGCTTCCTTTTCTTCTTCCACCTGTTCAAGTCGCGCCTCCAGTTTGTCAGAT
>JALHRK010000301.1 GCA_022841505.1 Saprospiraceae bacterium
TGTGCGATGTAGGGGCAGAAAATTTTCTGCCCCTACATCGCACACCACATCACGCCCAAATTTTTTTTATTCAAAAAAAATTTGCAAAAACAAACCGATTGGTTTATTTTTGCATCGTTCTTTGTTTTTGAAACCAAAAAGGGTAGGGGGTAAACCAAAACTCTACCAGTGAACTTGGTTTTAATTTGGATCAGTGTAGGTTAAGAAAAAATAAATTTTGGGTTTATTGCTTATGACGATGACAAAAGCAGAAAAGACTAAGCAGTTTATTCTTGAGAAAGCAGCGGTGTTGTTTAACCAAAACGGCTATGCGGGCACTTCAATGGACGACATCATGAAAGCGACGGGGTTGTCGAAAGGCGCGCTGTATGGCAACTTCCGGAGCAAAGACGAAATCGCCGTTGCGGCATTTGAACGTGCCGTAGCGATTGTCTCTGCCGAGGTTCGCGAGCGTACCCGAGTCATCGAGCATGCTTTGGATAAGCTTAAAGCCGTCGTCTATTTTTATAAAGAACGCATTCTGAACCCGCCGGTTGAAGGCGGTTGCCCCATCCAGAACACCTCGGTTGAAGCGGATGATGCCCACCCGGAACTCCGCGACAAAGCCCGGGAAGCCATGACCATGTGGACCGACCGCATTGCGATTACGCTGCAAAAAGGCATCGAAAAAGGGGAAGTCCGGCCCGATGTAGACAAGGCCGCCTTTGCCATCCGGTTTATTGGCACCTTGGAAGGCGGGATTATGATGGCCCGGCTTTACAAAGATGTACATTATTTTGATGTGATGTCAAGGCAACTGATAGAGATGGTAGATGAATTGCGACAACATATAAAATCACCAAGCGATGAAAAGGAATAAAAGAATCGAATATTTACCGCCTGTGCCGGAGGGCGGCGGGGAAGCAACCCCAACGCAACAAACTTCTGCATTACTTCAGTTGGTTCGGCTGGGATTTGGAACGGCAGGCCGGCTGTTTCCCGACACCGCGGCGCGGGTCGCTTATCAGCTTTTTTCTACACCAAGGGTTCGGGCCAAACACAGCGTTTCGGACCATTTGCTCGAAAGTGCGCGCTTGTTTGAGTTTTTGTATGGCCGTCAGGTGCTCAAAGGCTACGAATGGGGCAAAGGCGAGCAGGTTGTTTTGCTGGTACACGGTTGGGAATCACGAGGGACAGCCCTGCGCAGTTTTGTACCGGCTTTGGTGGAGAAAGGATACCGCGTGGTTGCCTTTGACGGACCTGCGCATGGGAACTCCGACGGTAAAAGCACCAATATCATACATTTTGCGGGCGCGGTCAGGGCCATCATCCGGCAAATTGGCGGCGTTCACGGCATCATTACCCATTCTTTTGGCGGTGCTTCCACGGTGTTTGCCCTCAGCAATACCCTGCCGGCTATCGAAGTTGAAAAATTGGTGCTGATCGGGACGCCCAACCGGATGACGCGGGTCTTCAACGAAGCAGCTGCTTCCATGAAATTGCCAACGCGGGTAAAAAAACGTTTTTGGGATTTGCTGGAACGCAAACTCGGCACACCTTTGGATCAGGCCGACCTGAGCAAAGCTGCCGACCGGGTTAAAGTGAAAGACCTCCTCATCGTACACGACCGTTTTGATCCGGTTGTTGCCTTTCGTTCTGCCGAAGAAATCCACGAAGCGTGGGAAAATTCCACGCTTTTGATTTCGGAAGGCTACGGCCACTACCGCCTGATGAAAAACCCTGATCTTGTTCGTCGCGTCACCGAATTTATAGACGTCTGTGTGACAGTTCCGGTACCATAATACCGGATACCGGATGCTTTTGCTTGCATGTTTGAAAAAATGTCTAATTTTGGTCGAAATGAACCAATCATTACAAACAAATAAGCAAAAAGCATGAGATCAGCTTTACTCCTGTTTTTTTTACTCACTATGGGAACACTGGCGATGGCGCAGCCCGCCAACGACGATTGCACCGGTCTGATAGACCTCGGCGTTGTACCGGCTTGCACACCTGCCATTTACACCAATGTGGACGCCACAGCCTCCAATATCGGCTTTGGGAATAACCCTTCCTGCTTTAATGGCGGAACGACGCAGCGCGATGTGTGGTTTTCTTTTACCACAACGGCTGACCTGACGGACATCACCATCACTTTGATCGGTGTGCTGAACGGCGCCAACGCAGATGCGATTCTAAACCCTCAAATCGCCTTGTATCGTGGGGATTGTGAGTTGGATGGCCTGGCCGAATTGTCCTGTATTTCAGCAGCGACAGGCGCTACACAGATTCAATTGGATATCCTGGGCCTGACGCCTGATATTCCCTACTACATCCGGGTCAACGACTATTCCGCTACCGCCGCCTCCAATGCCGGGGATTTTACGCTTTGCGTGGACGAATACGTGCCAGCCATCAACATTGGTTCCTCGCCTGGAACAACGGCTTGTTTCGGCACCCTCTACGACTCCGGCGGGCCTGATATGGATTACGGGAACAATGAAAACGCCACGTTTGTCATTTGCCCGAACGATTTTCATGCGTGTATGGAGTTGATGGTGGACAATTTTGGTACAGAACCGAATTTTGACTTCATTAATGTGTATGCCGGAAACGACATCAACGCTCCATTAATCACCAGCATCAGTGGAACCGACAATGGCGAGGAGTTTCTCATTCAGGCAACGAGCCAGTGTGTGACGGTTCAGTTTATTTCGGATGTGAGCGCTATTGGCGAAGGTTTTGCCCTGACCTGGCAGTGCAGCCCGCTTGCCTGTACCGGTAACAGCGTTGACAATCCTGAGGTGATCAATAGTATTCCCTTTATCCAAAACGGGGAATCAACCTGCAATGGCGCAGCTACTTTTGGGGAAACTGCCTGCAATAATGCCCCATTCATTAATGGCCCACAGTATGTGTACACCTATAATTCACCGGGAGATGTGTGTGCAAGCATTGTCATTTCCGGCGCAGGTGGCGGAACCGGGGTATTGGTGCTGAATGGCCCACCGGATGATCCGAATACTGTTTGTATTGCACAAAGCAGCAGCGGAAATATTGGCAGCGCCAATTTTGAAGCTGCGGGCACCTACTACATTGTTGTTTCCAACCCGGCTGGATGTACGAACTTTAATATTAATATTCAAGTGACTGAATGTATATTGAACCCGTCTCTTGTAAATGCGCTGTGCAATCCGTTTAATGGCTGTATAGAAGAAGGAGGTACCGCTTCCATATTTACTTTTGTTGACGGGTTTCAGGACATTCCTTTGACCATCGGCACGAATAACGGATGCTGGGGTGGCGTAGGCGCACAGTCAGATTATGTCTGGTTTACCATTGAAGCTCAGGCTGCAGGCCCTTTGGGTTTCATTTTGAATGGCGCGAATTTTGCTTCCGATATTGACTTTAATGTGTGGGGGCCGTTTACGCAGTCGCAAGCTTGCGAAACCCCTGCTGAGATCATAGACGCTGTGACCAATACGCAGCCCATCCGCAGTAGTTATGCGGCTTTCGCTGTCCCAACCGGGCTTGCTGTAACGCACCCGACCTTCGGTTATTTGATTACGGATACCTATGATTGCCAGGGCGTAGACGACGAATTCAACGACCAGTTTGTTTCGGCAATTCAATGCCAGCCGGGGGAAGTTTACGTTGTTCTGGTGAATGATTTTGGCAATGCAATTCAGGACGGCACTATTTCAATAGATTGGGCTCCTTCTGACCCCGATGTATTAAATCCACCAGCAGCCGAAATTGCTGCAGGCGATACAGCGGTTTGCTCCGGCGAATCGGTACAAATTCAGATCGTCAGTTCGATCAACTCCATTGAGTGGATTGGCGAAAACGCAACAGAACTCTCCTGCGCGAACTGCTTGACCCCCATTGCTACACCAGCAGTGACAACTACTTATCAAGGCGTGATTGAGGGGGTATGCTTCCTGGATACAGTCAATGTCACCGTTCAGGTTTTTGACATAGACGCCGGTCCGGACCTCACGGTTTGCCGGGGAGAAGAAATCACCTTACAGGCTGGCGAATTTTTCAACAATGCGGTTTACAACTGGACGGTTCCTGTGGGACTCCAATTCAGTTGCACCGATTGTCCGAACCCGATCGTAACCGCCATCACTGCTGGCGTATACCCGCTCACGATCAGTTTGGATGCAGCCGGCTGCGATTTACAGGATGTGATGACCCTAACCGTGCTTAACGCCGATGCTGCCCAATACAACATCAGTGAAAATGTGCAGATTTGTGAAGGGGTGACGGTTAACCTCGGAGGGGCTGCAGTTGCAGGAGTGACGTACAATTGGACGTCGGCGCCGGTCGGTTTTAACTCAGTAAATCCAAACCCGGTGGTAACGCCTTTGCAAACAACGACTTATTATTTAAGTGTGTTGAACGCGACTTGCCCGGTTCCTTCTTTGGACAGCGTTTTGGTAGAAGTTTTTGCAAACCCAATCATTTCAGTTGTTTCCGATACCGCAGTTTGTCAAAGTTCTTCTATCGTGTTGGGGAATACGACGCCTGAACCGGGTGTTACTTACCTATGGACGGGCCCTTCTGTGATTGAAGACCCAACCAACCCGAATACCACCGCAGCTCCGGAATCTCCGGGAACGTATACCCTCACGGCCACCCGGGGTGGTTGTTCTGCGGCTGAATCCCTCAATGTGACCATCACGCCGATTGCCATCAGTATTCAACAAACAGAGGACATCCGGATTTGTCAGGGTGAATCGGTGACGCTGAATGTGAATGTGACTCCGGCGAATGCCTTAGCAGTTTGGACGCCGAATAACGGTACTTTGAACACGAATACCGGCAATACCGTAGTTGCTACCCCAGAAACTTTTACGCGCTATATTGCGCGGGTTGATGTTCCTGGTTGTTTCAAAACAGATACGATCCGCATCGTGGTGGATTCACTGCCTTCCAATCTCGGCATCATGCCTTCCGACACTACAATTTGTCAGGGAGAAGTGGTCGTTTTAACGACGCCTACTTACGAACCATCTGATTTCATGGGGATTTCTTTTCAGTGGACGCCGAATGCTTTTTCAGAAACTTCAGATACGCTCTTAAATTTTGTCGTAACGCCGGATACCATTATTCAATACGCCCGGATTACAACGAACGGAGTTTGTGTGGATACCAGTTTCGCGAATATTCAGGTTAATGAAATCCCCTTTGCCACGGTCGTACCCACCGATACCGTTATTTGTGTTGGACAGGCGGTACAGTTGACTGCGTCATTCAACATAGCAGTTGATGAAATAAGCTGGACGCCTACCGAAGGATTGAGCTGTACAGATTGTTTGAATCCGGTGGCCATTCCTTTTTCAACGCAGATCTACACGGTGACCGGCAAAAATATGGGGTGTGCCGGTGGCGCCTCCGCGCGGGTTGAGGTACTTTCTTTGCCTGCCATTAACTTAAACACCCAGCGGATTATTTGTGAAGGCGATGATATACAATTGGCTTTTTCGCCTGATCCGACTGCCACCTATTCCTGGACCTCTTCAAACGACCCGGAATTTGTTGCTACATCTGATCCGACACCTTTTGTTTCACCCGTGAACAATGCAACTTACAGCGTTGTGGCGCAAAATGCCGGGTGCAGTTCCAGCGCTGAAATCTCAATTGAAGTCGTGCAGGATGTGACTTTAACGGTCAGCACTTCTACAGACCTGGTTTGTTCGGGTAATCCGATTACCTTAACAGCAACAGTATCTCAAAGCAGTACGGGGGAAACTTTTGAATGGACAACGGCCAACGGCGGAAGCTTCACCGGCGCCACTACGACTTTTGTTCCGGGAGAGACGGACAGCTATTTCCTGGAATACACCAGCGGGAATAACTGCCAGACTTTGTTCGATACGCTCAATGTGACGGTTTTGCCCAATATTTCTGTAAATATTGTGGTTACCGATACCGGGGTTAACGTCCTTGAGTTGCCACTTGGAGAGGAGGTTAACCTTATGGCTGAAATTGAAAACCTGTCACCCAGCAATCCGAGCATTACCTGGAGCGGAGGGGAATATGTTTCTACAAATGGAGCTTTTGCAGTTGTGCAACCCATTGAAAATGGCACCCTCTACATTGTGGAGGTTACAACGCCGGAAGGGTGCATAGACCGGGATACCATTTTGTTCAACATTGTACCTCCGATTATCAAAGTGCCGAAAGCATTTACGCCCAATGGGGACGAGCGCAATGACGTGTTCAAGCTTTTGCATTCCGGGTTGATCAAAGAGATCGTAGAATTTAAAATTTACAACAGATGGGGTCAGGTCGTTTATGAAGCCACCAACAACGACGGTTGGGATGGCACTCAAAAAGGCAAACCTGCGCCATCTGATGTGTACGTATACCGCATTGTCGTCAGGACTTTTGACGATGTGGAGCATGAAGAAAAGGGTGACGTCACCTTATTGAGGTAGTGTCGTTGCCGATTGAAAATTGATGGCGGGAGAACGGGCGCCGTGCCGGTTCTCCCGCTTTTTTATTTGGAACGAATGTTTCCAACCAA
Organism: Saprospiraceae bacterium; assembly: GCA_022841505.1. Taxonomy (GTDB): domain Bacteria; phylum Bacteroidota; class Bacteroidia; order Chitinophagales; family Saprospiraceae; genus JABWAJ01. The sequence goes on from JALHRK010000301.1 coordinate 6,515, forward strand.
ATTAATTGTATTTTGTTTTCCTATCGGAATAGCGCTACTTTTGCGCCCACATTTAAACAGCGCTTAGTATGGCCACAGTGCGATTTATATTTGAAGATACCAAGATCACCCCGGTTACCATTGAGCATGTTGAAGCCGGATATTCGATACTGGAAGTCACCGAAGACCACGATATTCACCTCAACCACAATTGCGGAGGCGTTTGCGCTTGCAGCACTTGTCACGTTTACATCCACAAAGGAGAAGACCTGCTTGAAGAAATATCCGAAAAGGAAGAAGACTTCATAGACCGGGCGATCAACCCCCGTTTGGAGTCGCGTCTGGGGTGTCAGTGTATTATCCTGGAAGACGATGCCTATATCGAGGTTGAAATCCCTGATCAGTCACGGATCATCGGGCACGAGCATTGATTTTTTTTCAATTCACTTAATAATAGTACGCAATGGCGTTTGAAGCAATTGACAACTTGCCGATAGACTGGAAAGACCACGAAGATGTAGCGATGAAACTTTATGAGCGGTTTGGAGATGATTTTGGCGAAAGCCAGATCTACCGGATCCGGTTTACGGAACTCATTGAGTGGGTGATGGAAATCCCCAATTTTGAAGGAAAAAGGGAAGCCTGCAACGAAGGGCATTTGGAGCAGATTCAAGCTAAGTGGGTTTATGAATGGCGCGATAACCAGGACTAATCCTCTATTTTACACCATAGCGCACCGTTTATGAACCAGTTAGAAAAATTTCGGGACATACAAACCTTTATATTTGACGTAGATGGGGTGCTCACCAATAATGAAGTGCTGGTCACCGAAGACGGGCAGTTGTTGCGAACCATGAATGTTCGGGACGGCTACGCCATCAAACACGCCGTTGAAGCGGGGTATCGGGTTTGCATCATCACTGGGGGGCGTTCAGAAGGCGTTCGCAAACGCTTGGAAATGCTGGGCGTTCAGGATATTTACGTGAATAGCCAGGAGAAACTTGAGGCTTACGAAGCATACATCCATGCCTACGACCTCGACGAAGGGGAAATCCTTTATATGGGTGACGATTTGCCGGATTACCCCGTGATGAGAAGGGTGGGCCTTCCCGTTTGCCCCAGCGATGCTGCGCATGAACTGCTTGAAATTGCCCAGTATGTTTCCCCGTTTGCCGGAGGGGCGGGTTGCGCACGGGATGTCATCCGAAAAGTAATGCTGCTGCACGGTAAGTGGCGGGATTAATTCAGCAGTTTTTTGCGAATAACAGCCATGAATCGAATTTTTACTTTAATCCGGTTGCCAAATCTGGGTGTCGTTGT
>JALHRK010000302.1 GCA_022841505.1 Saprospiraceae bacterium
ATACCTTTTCATAGCCAAGACTGATAAAAAAGCCGGAATCCCCTTTGCCTTCCAAAATAGTTTGAAGTTCAAGTTCGACATACTCGCACGGCCCGTAAATATCTTCCTGACCATCGTGACAATAAAAAATGTTCTCCGGAGTAAGGTTGACCCCAAAATAAAGTCCAGCGCGCGCAAAAGGCGAACCTGAGTTATTTGGCATGATAATAAGCTTAACAGAGGGCATGAAATATAAATAGCGGTACTTGAACTCCATTTTATAAGACAAGCCTTCATTGTCGTAATACTCATATCCGCCGGTTTGCTGAGAAAATAAAACATCAAGTTGAAAGGCAAGCATATCTGCCCCATCAAATCTCCAGTTGCCGAACAAGCCACCGGTAAACCCAACTTGTGATATCTCAGTAGTACTATAAGTTGAATCTTCAAAAATTGGGGAAATTATGGTTCTGGGCAAACCCGAAATATTACTACCTTTATTGATACCTGGGAGATGCATTTCTCCGTTTGCACCTCCTTTAATTCCAAGGATTAACTCACCAGTAGGCAATTGAGCAAAAGAAGCGACGTGATGAATTAAAAAAAAAGAACATATTAATAAAAATCGTTTCGTTAAATTAAGGGCTAAAAGCATCATTTTGGTGTTTTGATGAGCAAAAGATAGCTGGTTCTCATAAAAATATAAGTAAAGAAATGCCTTTGTCAATATGTTCCTGCCGTAAAGAGCAAGGTGTTTGTAGAACGAAGTATTAAATTGGCCATCAAGTAACAGCGAGCATTCCTCCCAAGCATATTCGTTGCACTTTATTGTACACCTATGATCGCTGAGCATTTAGTTGCTTTTATTATTATCTGAACGGAGTGATATGGCATGCTTACTTTTCGCAAAAACGATTTTAGCAAGCCTCGAAAACATATTGCAATATTAGAGCATTCGGAAGGCGATATGTTTGACTTTATTCGCCAGTTTTTTGACTTTATCCGACTTTTTTTTGCCCATTTTTCCGAAAAGCAAGGGGGGATCGGCCATATTTTTTTTTGAAAGCACGCGAAAAATGTGCTAAGTCCTTCAGCCCAACGTCCCGATATATCTCGCTCACCGTTTTATCCGAATGCAGCAACATACCAGCAGCGCGCTCCAGGCGGTATTGCAAAATGTATTGTTCCGTGGTTAGGCCGGTTTCTTCTTTGAGTTTGTGAGCAACCTGATCTGCTGTGGTATGTAATGCTTTCGCAATGTCTCCTACTTTTAAGGAATCCTGTTGAAAATGCTGTTCGAGGAAATCGCATATTTGCTGTGACAAGGGGCCTTTGATTTTCATTTCGCGCTTTTCAATAAAAATCACTTCTGCAGGCGCAGCTGGCTCTTTTACCTCTACAATTTTCACCGGCGCCGCCGCAAGCAATAACTCCCGCTGCCGAAGCGTCAATGCCCACGAGAAACACAGCACATCCAAAACGACGCCGACCCTTAGGTGATACAGGCAAATATCTTTGCCCCAGGGCATCGGAAAGCAACAGATCACACCGTCAACGAGATCATGTCGCCCGTCAATCAGCCGGGTGGCAAGCACACACAAAAAGCCGATCACGAGCGCTATGGTGCCAATCAGGACTAATTTTTGATAAAAAAGGTGTGCATTGCGCAGCAGGTGTACGACAACCCAGACCATTGTAGGAAGCAAAATCACTTGAAAGACTTGATGCACCTTGTCTGCAAATTCATTTCCTATAAAGATCTGGAGCAACAGGTGAATGCCGATCATATAAGCAAATACACGGGAGATACCCTTCAGCGCCCGGGACAAACGGGGTGCGCTGGAATTGATGTTCATTAGCCAGTCAATGAATAAAAAATAACAAGCAAAAGCTGCATAACTCAGCGGGGTATTCCATTGCAGTGGTGGGTCAGGCGGGGGAACGAAATTTAGCTCCTGGACGCCGGTAATCCAAAAATGCCGCCCGTAATGTGCAACGGTGCCCAACAGGTAGCCGATATACCAGAGTATAGCCACGTCCTTCGTCTGCCTCCATTGCCCAAAGGCTACAAAAGCACAGAACAAGAGAAGGGTAAAAAAAATGGTATTAAATGGCAGCAACGATAGGTCGAAAAGGGTTGACAGGAGCATATTGGCATGGGTTTTATCATAAAATATAGCTATAGTACATAAGCTAATTAATTGAAAACCAATCCCTAAAGCGCACAATTCACATAGCACCAACAACCGCTCCCGAACTCCATACTCCGGTGTGCTGCTCTCCACGTTGGGGGCAGTCCGTTGCGCGTTTGGGCGACCGCAAGGGTCGCGCCCTACCAGCTCTGGCCCCGCCCAATCTTCAAATTTTCAAATTCTCAAAACTTGTCCCGCCTAACCGGGGTCTTCAAATTACCCCAAATCCCCAACCCCCAACTTCTCCAACCACGCCTGCGGCGGTCCATCCCAAGCATTCGGCATATTCCCGATGTACTGCAAATCCTCAATCCCCATTTTGCTGCTCCAGAAACCGGAGGCGGTAAAATCGCGGAACAGGTTGAAAAATTCCACGCCATGGCTCAATTCGGGCTTTGCCGTGTCGGGGTAAGCGAGGTCGTCCAAGATCTGGGTTTGCTGGGCTTCGGTGGAGGTGGCAAAATCTGCGTTGAAGCGCTTCATGCATTCGGCGTTCAGCCAGGCGAGGCCGCCGCGCATTTTGGTTTGCACTTCGTATTCTTCCGGAAAATCGAGCATCATAAACTCGATGAACTGCACACAACCGGCTTCTTCCGCGTTGCCCGATTTGTCATCGGCGGGGATGATGCGGTTGGCCAGTACCCGGACGGTTTCGCGCTCGTGGTCGGTGAAGAATTTTTCCTGCAACAACAGTTTGTCTTCTTCCGAAAGCCCTTTAAACCCATCGGAGTTGTCGTGCATGCCCTCTTGGCCTTCCTTGGGCATTTCTTTGTTGTCGGTTTTGCAACCAGCGGGTAAACCCGCGGCCAAACTGGCTAAAGTGATGTAAAACAACGTATCTCTTCTGGTGATCTTTTTCATGATTCAGGTTTATTTTTTTTACCACTTAGGGTTTTTATTTTTTACCACATAGATACATAGGGATTTTCACATAGAGCACATAGGGATTAATGTAACCTAACAGATGGCCGCATCTATGTGAACTATCCCGCTTTACGGGACAAGTTGTGAAAACAACTATTGTGAACTATGTGGTAAAAAATCATATTTCCTTGTTTTTCAATTTTTCCGCCAAATACTCCGAAGCCCGCATAGACAGCGCCAGGATCGTCCACGTCGGGTTTTTGTCGGGCATGGATACAAACGAGGCGCCATCCACCACAAAGAGGTTATCCACATCGTGCGACTGGCAATAGCTGTTCAGCACGGAACTGCGCGGGTCGTTGCCCATGCGCGCCACGCCGACTTCGTGGATGATCTGGCCGGGTTTGGCGAGGCCGAAATTGGTAGACCGGTCAGGCACCGGACCGATGACTTTGCCGCCCATGGTGTGGATGATTTCGGTGAACGTATCCATCATGTGCTTGGCTTGCCGCACTTCGTGTTCACTCCACTCGTAGCTGAAGCGCAGCACGGGGATGCCCCATTTATCCACCACCGTTGGGTCAATCTCGCACTTGTTGTGTTTGAACGCAATGGCTTCGCCGCGACCGGAAAATCCGACCACCGAGCCATAGAGCCGCCGGTAATCTTCTTTGAGCTGGCGTCCGTATCCGCCGCCGCCTTTGGCGCGCACAACGCCATCAATGTCCCCGAGCCAGGCGTTGATTTTGTGGATTTCGCCGCCGAAGCCGTAGCTCGGCATGCCGCGACCGCCCCAGACTTCAATGTGGTAACCGCGCGGAAAGTTGAGTTTCGCTTTGTTGAGCCACCAGGGCGTGTAGAGGTGCATGCCGCCGGTGCCGTCTTCGTTGTGCGGCATATAATCCACCAATTTGGGGATGAAACCCGCGAGGCTGGCGCCGGTGGAGTCCATCAGGTATTGGCCCAGCACGCCGCTGGAATTGCCGATGCCGTCCGGGTGTTTGCTCGATTTTGAGTTCAGCATCAGGCGGGCCGATTCGCAGGCGCCGGCAGCTAAAATCACTGATTTGGCCTTGATGCGGTATTCCTGCCCGTCTTCTTTGCTGACGTAGGAAACGCCGGTCGCTTTGCCTTCTGTGTTGGTGAGCACTTCACGGGCCATGGCGTTGAGCACCATCGTCAGGCGCCCTGTGGCTTTGGCCGGCGGGAAAAGCACCGATGGCGAAGAGAAATTGGAATGGGTGCTGCAACTGCGTCCGCATTGCCCGCAATAGTGGCAGGCGGCGCGCCCGTTGAGGGGTTGGGTGAGGATGGACAGGCGTGAGGGCACGACCGGAATATTCAGTTTCATGCCCGCCTGTTTCACCAAAAGTTCATAGCCCCGCGGTTTTGGCGGCGGCATAAAAATGCCGTCGGGTTCGTTGAGCAGCCCTTCGTTGGTGCCGAAGATGCCGACCAGGCGATCCACCCGATCGTAATAAGGTTTGATGTCTTCGTAAGTGATCGGCCAGTTGTCGCCCAGCCCGTCAATGCTTTTGCGCTGAAAATCCAACGGGCCGAAGCGCAGGGAAATGCGGCCCCAGTGGTTGGTTCTACCGCCCAGCATGCGGGAGCGAAACCACTCCCACCCGTGTCCGCCGGGCGCAACGGTGTAGGGTTCGCCTTCGATTTTCCAGCCGCCGTAAGCTGCGTCAAATTCGCCGAAAGGCTTGTGGGTGCCCGCGCCGCGCCGGGGCGAGTGGTAGGGCCATTTGAACATATCGCCCTCTGCCGAGTCGAAGAAAGGGCCGGCTTCGAGCACGACAACCTCAGCGCCGGCTTCGGTCATTACTTTGGCCGCCATGCCGCCGCCTGCCCCGGAGCCGATGATGCACACGTCGTACACCTTTGGATTTTCAATGATTTGCATGTTTCAGTTGTAAAGCTGGTTCTTTTATAGTTGAATTGCCGGAACCAAGATAGGTAATATTTGAAAACGGCAAACATTCGGGGAATAATTTGGTGAATTTGCCGTTTCTTAGCGAGAATTGGGGCCCGCAAAGTTTGATGCGAGATCTATTTCCCGCAAAGTGTGACGCCGGCCTTCGCGAGATCTGTTTCCCGCAAAGTTCGCGGAGGATACGCAAAGGACGCAAAGCGTGACGCCGGCCTTTGCGACCTTTGCGGAACCTTTGCGACCTTTGCGGGAAACAAAATAATTCCCGCTAAGCGAATAAATTCAACTTAATCTTAACATCATCACTATGAAAAAATCTATCCTTCTTTTTTCCAGTCTCTGCTTACTTTCTGCTGCCTTGCACGCGCAGGTCATGGGCAACTACGGCGTTCAGCAGAACACCTACCAGCAAATCCGGGAAAACAACCAGTACCGGGCCGTTCCGAAAGGCGCCATGATGCTCGATGGCAACATGATTGAAATTGGCATCAACGCTTTGTCAAACCAACAAGCCGGGGCTTATGTGGCCATTTTCAACTTAGTGCAGTTTGGCAAATTGGCTGACGAGACCAATACCCTGATCAATACCCGCATCGGCAATTTTATCGCGGAATTGAAAACGATGGGCATTCCGGAAGCGGACATCCACGTGGACATGGTCAACTTCCTGCCGAAATACGAGTTTGACATGACCAAAAAACTATTTTCCAAAAAGACTTACACCGAAATCCCGAAAGGCTTTGAGCTGCAAAAAAACGTGCACGTCCGCTATAAAAAAGCGGCGCTGTTAGACAACATTGTGACCGCTGCGGCCAAGCAGGAAATCTACGACATCGTGAAGGTGGATTATTTTGTGAACGACTCGCAGGCCATCTACTCCGAATTGCGCGAAGCTACCTTTCAGTACCTGAAAAACCTCAAAAAGCAATACCAGAGCATCGGCATCCAGCTCGATTCGGCCTACGTGATCACCGCCGAAAATGCCTGGGTGGCCTACCCCATCAACCGTTACGAAAGCTACCAGGCGTTTAGTACCCAAAGTTTAGAAAGCATTGAAAAAAGCAGCGCCATCGTCACCACTGCGGAAAAACCAATTTCGCGGTTCTACAACGCCATTCCGGCCAACGACTACGACATCGTCATCAACCCGGAAGTGCTGGAACCCTGCGTGCAGTTTTCCTACAACCTCGTCGTGCGCTTTAGCATGCCTGCGCTGAAACCCGCAGTAAAAACCGAAATCAAAAAAGAATTCATCATGATTACGCCGGGTGGGGAAGTGAAGACGTTGAAGATTGAGTGACGGGGGGACGGTGGACGGTAGACGGTAGACGGTGGGGCGCCCGGTTTGAACGAAATGAGCCTTCCCGTTGTCTATATGGTGTCTATTCATTTAATCTGGTGTTAAGGAACGCCGCGAGCTTACTATTGCGATGTTCCTAAAAATCGAATCATCCTTATGTTGACAACCATCATTCTATTGGCTGTTTTGGCCAAATGGCCCGGAATATTGAGATCTGAAAAGCTAAAAAACTTCATCGAGCGATACACGAAGAAAAAGTCTGGCGGCGCTCTTACGCCTCAACGGCAGCCTGTGAAAGAGTAGCGCATCTCAAAAAACTTTCGATCTTTGTCTCTATACTCGTCTTACGACTTAAAGTCGTAGGACGAGTGAGCAAACCAACAGAATTAACAGGTTATGGAAACTAAAATATCAAAAGCACAACTTTCGGTCTGGGATTGGAAAGAAAAGGCTTATGAAGAGATTAAGCACCTCCCGATCATGGAGCAACTGCGTATTATCCATGAGAATACCAGACAAACAGTCGAACAAATAAATAACAAGAAAGCAGCAAAAATAACCACAACGCTTCCTGCCAGTTAGTTCATGCCCTTTCTATTTATTCAAGAAAACGATCACCCGTTCAATGAACATCTGTATGTTGAAAAACTACTTTCTACTCACCCTGCTCTCCTGCACCGCCACCCTCCTATCCGCCCAAACCAATCCTCCCATCTACAACGATGACCCCTGGCAAAAACTGCCCCTGGGCATGGAGGAATCCAAATTCCGGCACATTCCGGCCACCGGCGGCAAAGTAGACCAGGCCCGCGTGGAACCGCCCAACTGGTGGATTGGCATGAAAAACCCGGTGCTCGAAATTTTGATTTACGACCAGGACGTACGCGACAGCGAAGTCGCCATTGACTACCCCGGCGTGCGCGTGCGAAAAACCACCCGCCTGCAAAACCCCAACTACCTGTTTGTGGAAGTGGAAATCGGTCCGGGTACAAAAGCTGGCAAATTCTCCATTGAACTAAGCAAAAAAGGCAGTGCAAAAAAGGCCTACCCTTACGAATTGCGCGAAAAGAAAAAAGCGGAAGGCCGTATCGCCGGCGTGGACGCTTCCGACCTCATTTACCTCATTATGCCCGACCGCTTTGCCAACGGCGACCCCGGCAACGACAGCTACGCCAATATGCGGCAGGCGGGTACCAACCGGCAGAAGATATTTTTCCGCCACGGCGGCGACCTCGTGGGCGTGATGGAGCATTTGGATTATTTGGAAGAATTAGGCGTCACGGCGCTCTGGCTCAATCCGGTGCTCGAAAACGACCAGCCTTACGAGTCTTATCACGGCTACGCATTCACCGATCACTATGCCATTGACAAGCGGCTCGGTTCCAACGAACAATACGTCAAATTGGCGGAACTCTGCCAGGCGCGTGGCATCAAATTGATCAAAGACATCGTACACAACCAGGTGGGCGACCAGCACTGGTTCATCCGCGACCTGCCCGATGAGACCTGGATCCACCAGTTCGACCAGTTTAC
>JALHRK010000303.1 GCA_022841505.1 Saprospiraceae bacterium
GACCCGCTTTGCCACAACCAGACGAACGGTTCCATTTCGGTGACCGCTGTTACGGGCGGCAGTGCTCCGTTTTTATATTCAATTAATCAACAGCCGTTTACCATTAGCCCTGACTTTAGTGGGCTAACCGGAGGAACTTATACCATTGAGATCGAAGACGCCAATGGTTGCCGGTGGGAAACAGAAGTGGTATTGGTGAATCCTTCCGCCTTATCCGTCAATGCCGGACCGGACGTGACCATTTTTTACGGCGACAGCACTGTGTTAGAAGCTGTAACCCTCCCACTTGGTGGAGATTACGTCTACTCGTGGACGCCGTCCGACAGCCTGGTATGTGGCAATTGCGATCAGGTCGTCGCCAGCCCGGACTCGACGACCCTGTACCAGGTTTTAGTAACCGATGCCAATGGTTGCCAGGACCGCGATGAAGTTAGGGTAACTGTGAGGATCAGGCGCGATGTTTACATCCCCAATGGCTTTTCCCCCAACAACGACGGCGTAAACGACATCATCATGGTGTATGCCGGAGAAGGCGTGGAAAAGGTACTGGAGTTCGATATATACAGCCGCTGGGGGGAATCTGTATTTTACGCAGCGAATTTCCCGCCAAACAATCCGCAGTATGGTTGGAACGGCTTTTTTAGAAATAAACCGGCAGTGCTGGATGTTTATGTATATTACGTCAGGATCCTTTACAAAGACGGCACAGAAAAGTTGTTTAAAGGAGATGTGATGTTGATGCGGTGACCTATTTTTGTTTAATAAACCAACCAACTTATGAAGTGCCTTTTTAGCATCAGCCTTGCTTTTGCAGCTTGCATCACCGGGAATGCTCAAAACTTTTCAAACGAGATCCGGCTCAATCAGGTCGGTTTTTACCCCACCGGCTCCAAGATAGCCGTGGTATCCGCAGGGAATCCCGGAACGGCATTTACCATAAAAAAAACAGACTCCGGGGAAGTTGTTTATCAGGGAACGCTGAGTGCGCCCCGCGTAAATGCTTTTTCGCAGCGCAATACCCGGATTGCCGATTTTTCAGCATTTCAAAAAAAAGGGTCTTTTGTGGTGGAAGTAGCTGCCCTGGGCATTTCCCATCCATTTGAAATCAAAGAAAAGGTACACGAGCCGGTTGCGGTAGGCGCATTGAAAGGATTTTATTTTCAGCGTGTTTCTGCTGGTTTGCCAGAGCGTTATGCCGGAAAATGGCAGCGCCCTGCCGGCCATCCGGACGACAAAGTACTTGTTCACCCTTCCGCAGCTTCGCGCGCCCGGCCTGCAGGAACGGCGATTGCATCGCCGATGGGTTGGTACGACGCTGGTGATTACAATAAATACATCGTTAATTCCGGGATTACGATGGGAACACTGATGTCGCTTTATGAAGATTTTCCGGCGTTTTGCAAAACACTGAAAACTGATATTCCGGAAAGCGGAAATGCGTTACCCGATCTGCTGGACGAGGTGCTTTGGAACCTGCGCTGGATGCTGACCATGCAGGATCCGGATGACGGCGGCGTTTACCACAAACTGACCAATGCAGAATTTGACGGCATGAACCAGATGCCCCACCAGGCCGTGAAACCGCGCTATGTGGTGCAAAAAAGCACGACGGCCACGCTCGATTTTGCTGCCGTGATGGCGCAGGCGGCCAGAATCTTCCGGGCATTTGAAACGCAATTGCCGGGATTGGCCGACTCCTGTTTGGTCGCCGCGGAATCAGCCTGGACCTGGGCTACGCTTTACCCTGATGTGCTATACGATCAGAAGGCCATGAATGACCAATTCGAACCCGATGTGAACACCGGCGCTTACGGCGATCAAGAGGTTTCGGATGAATGGTTGTGGGCCGCTGCCGAATTGTACCTGACCACCCAAAATTATACCTACTACCAAACGGTCGTTTTTTTTAATAATGCCGACTTGTCGGTTCCCGACTGGAGCGATGTAGAAGCGCTGGCCAGTTATTCGTTGCTCCGCCATCAAAAATTGCTGGAAGCGCCCTACGACGGCGATGTACCGGAATTCAAGGCGCGGATTATCCGCTTGGCCGATTTGCTCATCCAGGACGTGGACAAACACGCCTACCATACCGTGATGGGAAAAACCGCCAAAGATTTTGTCTGGGGCAGCAGTGCCCACGCAGCCAATCAGGGCATTTTGCTGATTCAGGCTTATTCGCTGACGAGAGATCGGAAATATTTGGATCACGCGCTTGGCAATTTGGATTACCTGCTTGGCCGCAACGCCACTGGCTATTCCTTCGTGACCGGTTTCGGCGACAAAACCCCGATGCACCCGCACCACCGGCCTTCTGTTGCCGACGGCATTCCTGAACCGGTTCCCGGCCTGCTTTCCGGCGGCCCCAATCCCAACCAACAAGACAAATGCACCACCTACCCGAGCCGCATTCCCGATGAGTCTTTTACAGACGACGACTGTTCTTATGCCTCGAATGAAATTGCCATTAACTGGAATGCGCCGCTGGTGTATTTGGCGGTCGCGATTGAGGTGTTGATGGGGGAGTAGAGGAACATAAAACAGCAAGTTCCGGATTGCCTATTTGCAAAACATCACTGACTTTTGTATCAAAAAAACATGCACATAGAAAATTCCACAATCAACGATCTTGATGAAATATTCCGGCTCTACGCGATTGCGTCCGAATACCAGAAATCGAAAAAGACAGTCGTGGTGTGGCCAACTTTTGAAAGGCAACTGGTTGAAACTGAAATTGCGGAGAACCGGCAGTGGAAATTGTTAATCGGTGAAGAAATTGCCTGCGTTTGGGCAACTACGTTCAGCGACGAACAAATTTGGGAAGAACGAAATGCGGATGCCGCGATCTACATTCATCGGATTGCAACCAATCCAAAATTCCGGGGTCAAAACTTTGTTTCGCTGATCGTAGCCTGGGCAAAAGCTTACGCAAAAAGCTGTGGAAAAGATTTTGTGCGGCTGGATACCCTTGGCAATAACGATAAACTAATTGCGCATTACACGAGTGCGGGTTTTCGTTTTTTGGGCATGTTTGAATTGAAAAATACGGATGGACTGCCCAGTCATTATCATGGAGAACCCGCGGCTTTGTTTGAAATACAGTTAGACAAAAATGACGCCTGACGATCGCGAAGACAGAAATAATCCTATCCTTAGTATTCTGTTTTCCTATCCTGTTTAAGAAATGTGAGATCGGTCATTTACCACGTAGAAAACGAGTGGTTTGGTCCGTCGTAGTCGGGATTTTATTCTTTCTGATATCGAAGGCGGACTAAAGCCCGCGAAACAAAGCCCGCCGCTTCTAAAAAAATACCGGAGTTCACGTTAAGAAAGAAAAGCTTTGCAAAAGCCAATTTTTTAAAAAAATATTGGTCAAGGGTTGTGTTTGCCAAAATTTAAGGGTATGTTTGGTTTCTGAAAGATAAGTGTATTTTTTACACTTGATAATATAGAGACGAGCGTTAAAATTGCCCTTAAAATGATCCGGATCTTTTCAATCCTTTTACTGTTCCTGGCAACAACCGGCTTTTCTCAGGAAGAAAGCTCCGGCTTAAAACTTTGGTATAAACAACCATCGGGCGAAACCTGGGAAAATGCTTTGCCAATTGGCAATGGAAGACTGGGCGCCATGATTTACGGCAATGTAGCGACCGAAACGATTCAGCTCAATGAGCATACGGTTTGGAGCGGCAGCCCCAACCGCAACGACAACCCGGCGGCTTTGGCCTCGCTTCCCGAAATCCGGAAGTTGATTTTTGAAGGAAAGCACAAAGAAGCTGAAAAATTGGCCAACCAAACCATCATCACGAAGCAATCGCACGGGCAAATGTTTCAGCCGGTAGGCAGCCTGCACCTTGCCTTTGAAGGGCATGAAACCTATACCAATTATTACCGCGAATTAGACCTGGAAAAAGCGGTAAGTAAAACTACCTACGACGTTGGGCAGACCACTTACACCCGGGAGGCTGTGGCTTCCCTTGCAGATCGGATTATTGTGATGCGACTTACGGCAAATAAAGCCGGAAGTATTTCTTTTACCGCCAATTATTCTTCGCCGCAGCAGAAAACAGCATTTGCGGTTACGCCTTCTAAAGACCTCCTCATCACCGGCACGACCAGCGACCACGAAGGCGTAAAGGGCTTGGTGGAATTTCAGGGCATTACCCGGATCAAGTTAGAGGGTGGCAGTCTGACTTCCACCGATACTTCGCTGATCGTAACAGGCGCTAATTCTGCAACCATTTTTATCTCCATTGCGACCAATTTCAACAACTATCAGGACCTCAGCGGGGATGAAGAAAAACGAGCATTAGATTACCTGAATCATGCCTATCCGAAAGCTTATTCCGCTATTCTGAGCGCGCATGTTGCCGCCTACCAAAAATACTTTAAGCGGGTAAACCTGGATTTGGGCACAACTCCGGCTGCTCATTTGCCAACCGACGAGCGGTTAGTAAACTTCAGGCATAGCAACGACCCTCAATTGGTGGTCCTTTATTACCAATATGGCCGGTATTTGCTCATCTGTTCTTCCCAACCCGGCGGGCAACCGGCCAACCTGCAAGGCATCTGGAACCACCGGCTTAAGCCCCCGTGGGACAGCAAGTACACCGTCAACATCAACGCCGAGATGAACTACTGGCCCGCCGAACGCACCAATCTCGCTGAACTGCACCTGCCTTTTTTAGAAATGGTAAAAGATTTATCGGTGACCGGGCAGGAAACGGCCAGGGTTATGTACGGCGCAAGGGGCTGGATGGCGCACCACAACACCGATATCTGGCGCATCAACGGTGCAATTGACGCCGCTTTTTGGGGCATGTGGACGGCAGGTGGGGGCTGGGTTAGCCAACACCTTTGGGAACATTACCTTTACAACGGTGACAAGGCTTATTTGGCATCCGTTTATCCTGCCTTAAAAGGAGCGGCCTTGTTTTATGTTGATTTTTTGATCACGCACCCACAGCATAAATGGCTGGTTGTAAGTCCGGGCAATTCCCCGGAAAATGCCCCTCAGGCGCACGGCGGATCGTCTTTAGATGCCGGGGTCACCATGGACAATCAAATTGTATACGACGTCTTCAGCACTGCCATTCGCGCGGCAGCGATTTTGGGCAAAGACGCAACCTTTGCAGATACCCTGAAACAGCTGCGCAGCCGCCTGGCGCCCATGCACATTGGGCAACACAATCAGCTGCAGGAATGGTTGGAAGACATTGACGACCCCAACGATCATCACCGCCATGTTTCACACCTTTATGGGTTGTTTCCATCCAACCAGATTTCACCTTATCAGACGCCTGAACTCTTTGCCGCTTCCCGGAATACGTTGCTTCAGCGCGGCGATGTCTCCACGGGCTGGAGCATGGGCTGGAAAGTGAATTGGTGGGCTAAATTGCAGGATGGCAACCACGCCTTTAAATTGATTCAAGCCCAGCTTACCCCACCAAGCGGCAACACTGAAGGTGGCGGCACTTACAATAACCTGTTTGACGCCCATCCCCCTTTTCAGATTGACGGAAATTTTGGCTGCACTTCCGGGATCACGGAAATGCTCCTGCAAAGTTCCGACGGCGCCGTTCACCTGCTGCCGGCTTTACCAGACGTTTGGCCAGGTGGAAGTGTTGGCGGGCTTCGCGCAAGAGGTGGTTTTGAAATCGTAGACCTGCAATGGAAGGGAGGCAAAGTGGTCAAATTGGTTGTAAAATCCAACCTCGGTGGAAACCTGCGGCTGCGCCTGCCCAACGCGATGAAGCTGAGCAAGGGCAACCGCATGAAAGCGGCTGCGGGTAAAAACACCAACCCCTTTTATCAAACAGAGGATATTCCAGCGCCCATTATTTCTGCCAAAGCCACCATTAAGCCTTTAGTTTTGAAAGAAACCCTGTTGTATGATTTGCCCACCAAAAAAGGGCGGATTTATACGCTGTTTGCGCAATAGACTCAACGGCAGTTTTAGACCTGTTAGCTTTTTGAAAGCCAACAGCTTTGGTTTGCACCAAACCTATTGCAGTGAAGTATAATAATTTTGAAATTCATTTAATCTTTTTGCGATGTTTAAATTATACAAAGCGTTGTTAATCGTGTTTTTACACTTGATGGCAAGCCAGATCAGCTATGCGCAATCTATCACCATTACGAACCCCATCCTGACCGGATTTTATCCAGACCCCAGCATCGTGCAGGTGGGTAAGGATTACTACCTCGTTAATTCTACTTTTTCCTACTTCCCGGGAATTCCGGTATTTCACAGCAAGGATTTAAAAAACTGGAAACAAATCGGGAATGTCATTGACCGGTCATCGCAAATGGATTTCATGGGCGAACGCATGACCCGAGGTTTGTTTGCACCTTCCATCAGTTATAATAAAGGTATTTATTACGTCGTCTGCACCGATATTGACCACGACGGGAATTTTGTGGTGACGGCCAAAAATCCTGCAGGACCCTGGAGCAACCCTGTGAAGATTCCCGAGGTGCGGGGCATTGATCCATCCATTTATTTCGACGACGACGGCAAAGCTTACATCGTTTACAACAGCGAGGCGCCCGACCGCAAACCTTTGTATCCCGGACACCGCACGGTTCGGATGTATGAATTTGACCCCGTAGCGTTGAAAGTAGTCGGCGAAGAAAAACAATTGGTCAATGGCGGGGTAGACCTCAGCAAAAAACCGGTCTGGATTGAAGCGCCGCACTTTCTGAAAAGGAACGGCTGGTACTATTTGTACGCCGCAGAAGGTGGCACTTCGGTCAACCATTCGGAAGTCGTTTTACGCAGTAAATCTATATGGGGACCTTTCATTCCTTACGATAAAAACCCCATTCTGACCCAAAGAGATTTACCCGCCGACCGCAAAGACCCGATCACTTCCGCCGGGCATGCCCAGTTTGTAGAAGGCCCTGATGGTACATTGTACGCTGTTTTTTTAGCCGTAAGGCCTTATGAGGGAGATTATTACAATACCGGCCGGGAAACCTTCATCGCGCCGGTTGAATGGAAAGACGACTGGCCGGTCATCAACCCCGACAGCAAAGAAATTAAATATGCCTACACGGCCAATTACAAAGAAATCAAACAAAAAGGCGCCTTGCCGCAAGCGGGCAATTTTCAATATACTTTAAACTTCAAAAAAGGCCTCGATCCTACCTTGTTGTTTATGCGCATGATAGACAGCAGTTCTTTTTCCCTTTCCAAAAAACAGGGGCTCACCTTAAAACTAAAGCCCGAAACCGTTATGGATTTTGGGAATCCTTCCTTTATCGGAAAACGCCAGCAGCACCTGTACAGCACAGCCGAAACTTCTCTGAGTTTTTCGCCCAGCGCAGCGCATGAAAAAGCGGGCTTGGTGATTTTTCAGGACGAAAGTCATTTTTATTATTTGTGCAAATCAAAATCAAAGGATAAACCGGTCATCCAATTGTACAAAAGCATTGCCAAAGAAAAATCCATGGAATTGCTGGCAGAAATACCGCTCAATGATTCAGCAAAACCCGTTGGATTGCGCATCAGTTCTGCGGGAGATACTTACAGTTTTTACTGTTCGGAGGATTTTAAAAACTGGAAGCCGCTCAAAGAACAAGTGGACGGGAAATTCCTCAGCACTAAAGAAGCGGGAGGTTTTATTGGCTGTTTGTATGGGATGTACGCCACTTCTTCGGGGGAAAAAAGTACCAACTCGGCCTCCTTTAAATATTTGAAATACGCGGGAGACGATCCCATGTTTAAATAAAACCGAAAGGTATTATGAGAATATTATCAATTATCGTTCTTATTTGCAGCATTTGCACCACAAATGC
>JALHRK010000304.1 GCA_022841505.1 Saprospiraceae bacterium
CGTTTTGGATTTTTCCATGATGTCGCTTTCGATTGCTTCACGTCGGAATTCCTCCCGCAAAATATTGAAACTCTGGTTAAGGTTGACGCCTTTCACTTCGCGAAGCCACCCGATGTCGAGCTTGTCAATTTTGGGATACACCTCGTGGGAAAGCACCTGCGGTTCCGGCAGGGTGACGGTGACCGTTCCTGTTTTGGCGTTCAGGCTGACGTCGAAATAGTCATTCAGGCGAAAACCGACCTTCAGGATGCTGATGGCCGTGATTTCGATATCGGAAGAAGAGACCGAAAATCCCCAGATTTTGGTTTGCAACTGCTTGTTGATGCCTTTTTTATCCCGAACTTCCATGGTGGCCAATTCGGCGACAGCCCGCTCTACTTTTTCCTGCAAAAGGCCGCGCGAACGGCTGAAATCCTCAACGGCCGCGCGTTCTTCCATGCGCTTGAGCATGGGCTGCAGGGCTTCGGCAATGGCGATGCCGCATGGAGTATCCACGCTTTGGCCTTTAGCGTAAATGCTGCCGGCTTCATTGGTTTTTACCAAACTGGTGATGACGTGCGTGACCAAAAAACAGGTGTATTTTGCAGCTACCTGGTTCAACACTTCCACTGAATTGGCCGACTGATTGTCGTACCAGGCCTGGTAAATTGCAGATGTACTGTCCTGCAAAGCAACAAAATCGTTGTAATACAGATTCTTGAGGTAAGCATGGTGTTTTTCGTACTCGCCTTTGAGCTGGGCTTTTATGCTTTCATCCAGCCCCATGCGATCGGTCACGTGCTTGAGAATGGACATATTGATCGTGTAGACCAGCTCGTCGAACTCCCTGCGGTAACGCTGCGGGTTGTTCATGATGGCTAAGGCGTCTTCCGGATCCACGGACACTTCAAAATCAGCCGGTTTGTAGGTCAGTTGATATTCTTTTGGGATGCTGGTATAATTGCTCAAATCCCCCCAATATTTCCGGTAAACCAGAATTCCTGCAACAATCAGCAGCCCGAGCAGGAGAATCATCCGGCCTGCATTTTGCGCTTTTTGCGGTGGTGGTGAATAGTTATTTGCCATCGTTGACGTTGCTTTTGTGAAAAGTATAGCAAAAGTAATAATTTTACCACTGCACGAAAGTTGCAAATCTATGTACGACACCGAAATGACACATACCACCCTCAACTGCAAGGGGCGTTTGCTGAGCTTAGAGCAGCCTTTGGTGATGGGCATTTTGAACGTCACCCCGGATTCGTTCTACGATGGCGGGCGTTATGCAGGAGTAGATGCGGCGCTGTTTCAGGCCTCAGCCATGCTGGAAGAAGGCGCGGCTATCCTAGATATCGGGGGCATGTCGTCGAGGCCGGGGGCAGAAATTTTGTCGTCCGAAATGGAGTTGCAAAGAGTTTTGCCGGTGGTGGAAGCCATCGTACAGCGCTTTCCGGAAGCTGTTTTGTCCATTGATACCATCCACAGCAAAACAGCAAAAGTTTGTGTGGAAGCAGGCGCTGCCATCGTTAATGATATTTCCGGGGGCAGGTTAGATGGGGAAATGTTTCAAATGGTTGCTGAATTGGATGTTCCGTACGTACTCATGCACATGAAAGGCGTGCCGGGCAATATGCAGGGGCAAGCCGTTTATGAAGACGTGGCGGCCGAAGTGCTTGATTTTTTCATTGAAGGCATTGGCCGTTTGCGGGCGCTCGGCGTGAAGGACATCCTGCTGGATCCGGGTTTTGGTTTTGGAAAAACTGTCGCACACAACTTTCGGCTGCTGAACAACCTTCATGCTTTTCAAATCACAGGTTGTCCTTTGCTGGCCGGCATTTCGCGAAAATCAATGATCTGGAAAACTTTAAAAATCACCCCGGAAGCAGCGCTGAATGGCACTACAGCCCTGCATGTTGTCGCGTTGCAGCAAGGCGCGCGCATCCTGCGGGTCCACGACGTACGGCCTGCCGTGGAAACGATTCGCCTTTGGGAAACGCTGATGGCTAATAATTGAAGTCTAACCTCTAACGTCTCAATAATTCGTGAATAACCTGACCGAGCACAACATCAAAATGGCCAGCCTCCGCTACCTGAAGGAGTACTACAAATTCAGGCCGCGGTCAGGAGAAACCAAAATCAGTGCTGACATGCGCGGGGAAGGCGGCATTGTTGCGGATGGTTACCTCACTTTCCCAAAGGAGGATGGAATTCCGTTTATTGCCACACTTGAAGCAACATCTTACACAACTAAAAAAGAGGTGCGCTTTCAGCTGAAGTACGAAAAATTAGGCTGGGATTGCGCGGCCATTGCATTGTCTTTTATGGCAGTCGGGATGTTCATTAGCCATAACCTGGGATTCTATGCGGCGCTGCGGCTGGGCCTTTTCATATCTATTGTACTCTTTGTTACGATTGTCTCTGTGTTTTTTCTGATTTTCTGGTTTTTGTTGTCCCGACTGCGCCGCTACCGGTTCATTCATGCCATCGAACAATTTAAGGAATACAACGCTGATGAACAGTGGGTAGCGATTGGCGAAGATGTTTTCCCTTCCTATACCGATCGGTTTTTCAGGGAGTTGCAGCGGCAATGCATCTTTTTCGGTTTTGGATTATTGGTTGTAAATGAAGCGCTGAAACCCCGCATGCTCATCACGCCGGCGCGCCAGCAGATTTTTCTTGGCCGGCGCCGGTTGGTTCAATTCATTTCGATGAATGAGCTGACCCGGAGAATCGGCGAGAGCCGCTACGGCGTCTGGGCCAAACAGTTTACAACCCCGCGTCTGAACGAAGCAAAGCGCTGGTTGACGCCCTATCGCTCTACCTTCAGCTACCATCGCCGCCGGTATCCGCACCAAATGATCATTATTTCTATTTGCCTGATTTCCATGATGGCATTGTTCGTTGCAGAGTGGGGAAAAAGGCCGATCCGGGTCATCGAACAGGACGACTACCACGCCGAACTGGAAGCAAAAGCGAAAACGAACAAGCGCGAATCTTTTGGGTTTGATGTGGACAGCGCTTCGGTACGGCCTTTCAATAACCACGTAAAACCTTATATTGTGATGGGGCCGGGCGCCCGGAAAAATGGCAGCGACGACTTCATCCTGTCGGTCAATTCCGACGAAGACCTGACGTATTACGATTGCTCCAGGCTTTTTTTTCAAAGTGCAAAATACCTTGTGCAGGATACGGTTGTACGGACGGTAGATTTGGCGGTACGGCGCATTTACGACCTCAAAGCAGCGGGGGTTAAAGCCAATGCCTTGTGGCTGGGATGTTTTGGCAGCGACAACCGATACGTGGTTTTTCCGGGCTTGTTGCACCCAAACCGGCAGGACGCGGAAAACAGCCTGCGTAATTATGCGGAAACTTTAAAAAAGGCGAAGGTTGGCAGCCACCTGCAAATTCGTACCCTAAAGCCTATAAAATAAATCATTGACAATGAAAAAATACATCCTCGCCCTCGACCAGGGCACCACCAGCTCGCGGGCCATTGTGTTCGACCACGAAAGCAATATCGTTACGGTTGCTCAACAGGAATTTACCCAGATTTTTCCTCAACCGGGATGGGTTGAGCACAATGCAATGGAGATTTGGGCCACCCAGTTGAGCGTAGCGCAAAAAGCCCTGCAACAGGCAAATATCAGCGCTTCAGAAATAGCCGCCATCGGCATTACCAACCAGCGCGAAACCACCGTGGTGTGGGATCGCCAAAGCGGCGAGCCGATCCATCACGCTATAGTTTGGCAAGACCGACGTACTGCGCCTTTGTGCGAACAGTTGAAAAATGCCGGACACGAGGCGCTGGTGCGCAATAAAACAGGGCTGGTGATTGACGCCTATTTTTCAGGAACCAAGGTCCGCTGGATGCTCGATAACGTACCCGGCGCCCGCGCAAAAGCGGAAAAAGGCGACCTGTTGTTCGGCACCATTGACAGTTGGCTGACCTGGAAACTTACCGGTGGAAAAGTACACGTAACCGATTATTCCAATGCCTCCCGCACCTTGCTTTTTAACATCCATACGTTGGATTGGGATGACGAACTGCTGACCCTGTTGGACATTCCACGCCAGATGTTGCCGGCAGCGCTTTCTTCCAGTGAAATTTACGGCCACACCGAAACAGCCTTACTGGGAGGTTCAGTCCCAGTGGCCGGAATGGCCGGCGACCAGCAGGCGGCGTTGTTCGGACAAGCCTGCCATACTCCCGGCATGGTGAAAAACACTTATGGCACAGGCTGCTTTATGCTCATGAACACCGGAACGGAGGCCGTTACTTCCACTGCCGGGTTGCTGACCACGGTGGCCTGGGGCTTGAACGGACAGGCTACTTACGCACTCGAAGGCAGCGTTTTTATTGCCGGAGCCGCCATCCAGTGGTTGCGCGACGGGTTAAAACTTATTGATGAATCACCCGATTCTGAATTTTTTGCCCTGAAAGTACCCGATACCGGCGGGGTTTATGTCGTTCCTGCCTTTGCGGGATTAGGCGCGCCATATTGGGACATGTACGCCCGCGGTGCAATATTTGGACTCACCCGGGGGACCAGTAAAGCACACCTCGTGCGCGCTACGTTAGAATCGCTGGCCTATCAGACCAAAGACGTACTGGTTGCCATGGAAAAAGACGCAGGTGTAGCTCTAAAAACCGTTCGGGTGGATGGTGGCGCCAGCGCAAACAACTTGCTCATGCAGTTTCAGTCCGATATTCTTGGCGTTGAAGTCCAGCGACCGGTTATTGTGGAAACGACTGCGCTTGGAGCTGCTTACCTGGCCGGTTTGGCAACCGGATTTTGGACGATGGAGGATATTAGCGCTAAATGGCAATTGGATCGGGCTTTTCAGCCGAATATGCCAAATACGGATCGGGATCGGCTATATAGTGGCTGGCAGAAAGCTGTGGAGCGGACGATGGGGTGGGAGCAGGGGTGATTTTGACTTGCACAATTTCACATTATTCCCTAATATTGCCCCGTGATTCAGAAAAACAGCATACGCATCAGTTTCTTTTTAGTCTTGTTAGCGATGTTTTCTATCGGCTTGCAACAGGGCTATGTGGCTATTTCACAACTTCAGGGGGAAGACCATAAGGAACAGGACGGGGTCTATTTGACCGTCAACACCCCCGATTTTATTGCTGCCGGCGAACAGAAAAATGGTTTCACGCTACTTAAAACGGTTGCCAAACCGGCTTATAAAACCAGGCTCTCATCCTGGTTGGCCAACCAGGCACAATATCGCAATGGTGAAGTAGCAGCGATTCGTTATTTTTCGGAAATCAACAACCGGGTGGTCAGCCTTGAGCCACCGGACCTCGTCTTTCCTTTCCACAATTTTTGGTAATTCCATTTTGCTTTTCTGTTAGAGTTTTGCTGGAAAATACACCAACAAGCTCTTGATTTTCAAATCATTATTTTAAACAAACAGAGTTAACCGGGAGGCCTTGTATGCACTCCTGAGTTACCTTTATCATCATCAGCAAACAATGGAATTTTCATCCACAGTTATCGGAATCGTATGCATCATACTTTTCTTCGTTCCCATCTATTTATTGAGCCGTTCAGGCGCCGGAAAACGGAAACAGCGGTTGAGCGCACTTTTGGCTTTTAGTGAAAAAAACGGACTCCGTCTATCTGCCAAAGAAGCCTGGAACGATTGTGCCATCGGGATAGATGACGCTTCAAAGCAGGTGGTTTATGTAAAAAACGCAGAGGAAGACCACCGGGAAGTCTTGATTGACCTGAAAGATGTTGCGCGTTGTAACATCAACAACATTTCCAGAGAAGTGAAAACGAGCGCCGGGCACCAACGCGTAATCGAGCAGATCGAATTGCAGTTTTTTCCTAAAAAAGGGGAAATGACACCTGTTTCCGTTCAATTTTATGATGGAAAAAAGCAAATGCAGTTGAGTGATGAATTGCAATTGGCGGAAAAATGGGCGGGACTGGTCAAACAAGCGCTTGCTTAAATGCAAATAGTTGAGGTTTTTTAGGTGTCATCTACGGAGGTACGAAGCAGGTGACATCTCAAAAAAACGGTTCCGAATCGCGAAAATTGAGACAACACCTGCCGCTATAGAGCGGCGAGATGTCGCCTCAATTTTCGCTAAGTTGATCCATTAATTGATCCACAATGGCTTCCGGCGGAAGATTCAAATCTACAATTATTGCATTTTCCGGTCGCTCCAACGCCTCAAACTGCGATTTCAAAAGCCCGGGCGGCATAAAATGCGCTTTTCTTTGCGCTAAGCGTTGTTGGATCAGATCGAAATCGCCATCGAGGAATACCCAGGTTATCTGTGATTCAATGCCGTTTTCCAAAAGCTGGCGGTAGGCTACTTTTAAAGCAGAACACGCAAAAATCCCTCCACCTTGCTGCGCGGCGGCTTTTGCCGCATGGTTGATGGCATGCAACCAACCCTGCCGGTCGTTGTCGTCAAGTGGCTTGCCGGACTTCATTTTTTCAATGTTTTCAATCGGATGGAAGTCATCGCCATCAAAAAACGGTATTCCGCTGCGTTCGCTCAGCAATTTTCCAACCGTCGTTTTGCCGGAGCCGGAAACCCCCATGACGAAAATGATCTTAGGTAATTGAGCCGAAGGAGTCATCATATCCCATTGTTGGCGGTGAGGATGACCGGATAACCGTCTGTCACAATCAGGGTGTGTTCGTGCTGGGCGACAAAACTGCCGTCTTTAGCCTTCATCGTCCAGCCGTCCCTCGTGGGGTAAACATACCTTGCTTTGGTTGAAATGAAGGTTTCCAAGGCCACAACGGTGTTTTTCCGGAACCGTTGCCGGTTAAACCGATCCGGATAATTGGCCAATTCGCACGAAGGTTCGTCGTGCAATTTCAACCCAATCCCATGCCCAACCAAGTTTTTAATGGTCGTGAACCCCCGTTTTCTGGCTTCTGACTCAATGAAAGCGCCAACTTCCGAAACCCTGACACCTCCCCGGATTTTACCGATGGTCAGATACAGGATTTGCCGCGATGCCTCCACCAAAGGCGTCAGGCGTTGTTTGTCCTCACCCAGGATGAACGAACCGCCGTTGTCGCCATAATACCCGTTCAATTCGGCGGAAACGTCAATGTTGACCAAATCGCCTTCTTTCAGGATGGTTTTATCCGTTGGAATTCCGTGCGCTGCTTCGTCGTTGACGCTGATGCAGGTCCAGCCCGGGAAACCGTATTCTTTTTTTGGCGCCGGGTTGGCCCCGTGCGCGCGCAGGAGGTCGTAGCCAAATTCGTCTAATTCTTTGGTCGTCATGCCCGGTCGGGCGTATTCCCGCATTTTTTTCAGTGCTGCTCCGACAGCTTCGGAGGCCTTCGTCATCCCCTCCAGGTCTTGCTTTGTTTGTATGGACATGCCTTTTTGTTTGGTTTGGAAGGCAAATTTGCAAAATCTCTGTTATACCGCCACAATAATCTTCTTAATGTAAGGTATCGTTTTGTTCAAAAAAATAGCCACGAATAAGTTGATCGTTTATTCGTGGCCAGCCCTAATTTAGGGTAAATCAATGTATATGGTCGGTATTAGTAAGCAATGACGACTTTCCCAGTAGCCGATTTTCCTTGTTCCCCCGTGATTTTGAAGAAATACATGCCGCCCAGCAGTTCCTGGCGCTCGAACAAAAATTCCTGGCCTTCAAAGCGATGGGTTCTAACCAGCCTGCCGGATGAATCGAATAGTTCAAAGCGTTTTTCACCGGCGATCACTTTTTTTGTCCGAAAGGTTGCCATGGTGCTGACCGGATTGGCAAATACCGTCCAGACAGGATCAGTTTCGTGCTCCGAGTCATCAATG
>JALHRK010000305.1 GCA_022841505.1 Saprospiraceae bacterium
TGTCCTGGCGCGTTTCAAGGGCCGGATCCTGCAGCAGGAGGTTGACCCAATCGAGCGCCTGGTCGTAATCGGCAGCCCCAAAATGCAGGTAAGCTAAGTTGTAATACAGCCCTAATCGCTGTTGCGCATTCACTTCTTCTTCGTATTTCCGGAAAAGCGCCTCCCGTTCCCTGATTTGCTCTACTCCCTCAGCAAACTGACCGGTGCTGAGGTAAAAATCTACTTCTAAGTTAAAGCTGCGCACAAACAACCGGCGTTGTTGCTCGGGCGAATCAGCTGGCACTTCACGGAGCTTGCGCAGGGTGTCGGGAATGTCGCTGTAATGCCCCAGTCGTTGCTGCACGATATAAAGGTTGATGAGGGCGCTGCTGTACTGGCGTACCATGCGGCCTTTCACCGCTCTCGACTCAAACATCTGAACCAGCTGCCCGACGTGTTCGTAGCTGCGCTCCGGTTCGCCGCGAAACAGGTGGTAGGAAAAACGCGCATTGTGGTAAAAATAACGCGCGTAGAAGGAGCGGGCATGGTCGGCGCTGCTGAATTGAGGTTGTTCAAAAAGCTGGTCCAGCGCGGCTTTTTCCGACTCGTTGCGCACGGCCCCCTTTTTCCAGTAAGGGATGAAAACCCGGTCGTTGAGCGCCTGAAATTCCAGAAAATTCCGGTGTTTGTCCAACAAATCAAACTCTTCCTGCACCCCGTGTGCGATGTAATCTTCGAGCCTGCCAAAATCATTGCGGCTGTGCGCAATCTGGTGTTCCCAGCGGTAAACTTCCAGCAATTGCAGAAAACGCTCATTGTCGGCAGCAGTGGATTTGGCTTTGCCAAGCGCTTTTTCGCTTTGCTGGTAAAGCCCTTTGTCGAACAACAACTGTGCGTTGCGCAACTGGGTGTAAAAACGGTCTTCCGCCCGGCTTTCGTGGAAACTGCGTAAACTGGCTAAAATAATGCCGTAAAGATAGTTTTTGGCAACGTGCAACTGGCGCATGAAGGCTTCGTCCGGAAATTTTTTGCGGAGCATTGCCTCGTCGTACACCTGCTGCTTTTCGATGGCGTTGAACAGGCGCAGGTATTGGTTTTCGCCGTTCAGCGCGTGCCTTGATGCGTAGAGCTTAAAATAGCGTTTCTCCTGCTTGGTGAGTGACTGAACCAATTGAAAAAGGTCATCAGAGGGTGTTTTCATTGTTTCAGACTTCTACGTTTAAATTAAAAAAACCTTTCCGGCATCAAAGATTTGCAATAAATTTCAGAATGACAAGCGCGCTGCGCGCGCTATTTTTGCTATCTGGTTCACAATCAAATCTTAATATGCTCATGATCCCATTCGACAACCTTACTGCTGCCTGCGGGGCGGCCATTTTTTCGCCTGCTACCGGTGTTTTTTACCGGTTTTCAAGGGCGGTGACCAGTACACTGGACTTAAAAGTAAAACTAATCGCTTTTTCTTTTTTGTTTTTTGGATTGGCCAACGCCCAAACCGGGGAACCAACAGACTTTTTTTTCACCAACTGCGGGTTCATCCTGGCTGGCGAACTGGCTTCTCCCTCCTGCGCAGACGCTTCAGACGGCAGCGCGCTGGTTTACCCCTTCATCGGCGAAGGACTTACTTACGAATGGATCGGCCTCAATAACCTGACCAACAACGCAACCAACCTCGCCGCAGGTACCTACCAATTAGTCGTTTCAGATGGTGTGTGTACAGACACCATTTTTATCCCTTTGCAAGACCCTCCTGCCATTGTTGCCCCGCTTTTGGATACGGCCATTTGCGCATTCAGCGTGCCCATTGACCTCACCGACGGCGTCAGCGGCGGAGCCGGCGACTACACCGTGACAGCGGTTGTCTCCCTGCTGGGCGCCGATGTGGATTGTGCTCCCTGTGCCGGCAACATCGTTGTCATTGACGAAACGACCGTGCTGGACGTAACGCTTCAGGATGTGAACGGCTGCACGGCATCCCGGTTGGTGATCGTCTCCTTGCTGGATCTGCTCACCGCCACGACAATAACCATGCCCGAAACCTGCAACAACAACGGACGATTGGAAGTATTGGCCGACGGTGGTTCGGGTAACTACCTCTATGGGTTGAATAACACCGCCACCGATTTTCAACTGTCCAATATCTTTGAAGGATTGGCCGGAGGCGAACTCTACACCGCAATCGTCCTCGACCTTGCCGGGTGCTCAACGACAGCACCTGCCTTCGTAGGACTGGCGCCCGATTTTTCACCGGCCTCCATTGCAACTTCCAATGCCTCCTGCTATGGGGCCAACAACGGAGAAATTGCCATCACCGGAACCAACGCCAACGTGATCGGCTATGGATTGAACACCATTAGCGGATCCACAACCCAGCCCTTTTTTGATAACCTGGCGCCTGGAAATTATACCGTTTTTGTCATTGAGCCGGATAATTGCATCAATGGCTATCCGGTTGTGATCGGGCAACCAGATTCGCTGCAAGTAGCGCTCGCGGAATTGGCCGATGTTTCCTGCCCGGGTGGCACTGACGGCCTAGCGGTAATCAATGCTTCGGGCGGAAACGGCGGCTATCGCTATGCCCTGAACAACGGCGCATTTATCCAAAACAACGTTTTCGAAGACCTGCAAGCCGGCGTCTATTTAGCGCGTGTTCAGGATATGCGCTTTTGCGAAAACACCCGCGTCTTCACCATAGCGGCGCCGGATCCGCCAGACCTCGGTGCGGTAACCGACCCAAGCTGTACGGGTGAACCCACCGGGAGCATTGTGATCGTTGAGGCCGGGAAATTGCTCATTGGTGAGTTCCAGTTTTCCTTAGACAGCATCAACTGGCAATCGGAAAACCTCTTTGAAGGATTGGAGCCGGGCGTTTATACTATCTACATACGCTATCCCGACGGCTGCGTATTTTCGGTGATTGCAATTGTGAGCCAGTCTGCGGCCCCCCTCATCTTCCTTAATACCGGCGAACCTGCCTGTTTCGGACTTGCGGATGGTTTTATTGAGGTAGAAACCGCCGGTGGGGAACCGCCCTTCGGATTTGCGCTCAATGGCGGTAGTTTTCAACCGGACAGTGTGTTCAACGGATTGACCGCCGGGCCTTATCTCGTCAGGATTCAGGATGCCAACAACTGCCTGCTTTCCATTGAGCTTGCCCTGGAACAACCGGCCTTGCTGGAAACAATGTACCAACTTGAACCGATGGGGGAGGGGCGCTGGTACGTCAACCTGATTGCTACCGGCGGCGTCACGCCGTATACGTATAGCTGGTCCACCGGCTCGCAGGCAGAAGACCAATTCAACCTGCCTACCGGAAACTATGAAGTCACCGTCACCGATGCGCAGGGCTGTGAATCACTATTGATGGTGATGGCGGGCACCACGGGAACAGCAACCTTCTCTTCATCAAACGGGGTTCGGGTTTTTCCGGTGCCGACGGATGGCGACGTGCAGGTGCAATTTGAACTACCGGTTTCCCAGGCCATATTCGCCCGGCTTTTCGATGCGCGGGGTGTTGCGCTTTGGCAAAATGAATTTGCCGCCGGGAATCGCTTTGGCGTGCCATTGCAGGATTTTACTGCGGGCGTTTATTGGTTAGTTTTGGAAAGCAAGGGGCAACACGAGGTGTTTCGGTTGGTGAAAATGTGAAAAAAAGTAGGCAGACAGTAGTGGGCAGTTGGCAGGAGTGATTTCGTTTCGGATGAAACTTCGGGTCATCAAAATAATGGGGCGGTTGGGCTTCCCAAACAGCGACTGCCAACTGCCAACTAAAACCTGCCAACTGATTAAAACCGATAACTCACCGCAATATCATTCAACCAGCGACCGGCGAACAATTCCATTTGACGAATGGTATATTGGTCATTCTGCCCCTGGCTGTTCAGGAAACTGCGCTTGCCAAAGCGGTATTGCAGCAACGGTCCGAATTCCAGGGTAAAGTGAATGCGCTCGGAAAGCTTGATTTTTGTTCCCAAAAATGGAATTACCCCAACTGAGTAGTCTATGGCGGCATATTCCCGGATGGATTTTAGCGGACGGGTGGCCCGGCCATCGAGCAATTGCTCCGAGACCACCACATCGCCTTGTTGCACCGAAAAATGGAAGTCTGCACCGTAGTAGAGGTTTTGCCCTTTCACGCGGATGATTTTGGCGATCCCGATGTTGGTTCCGATGGAAACCCCGGGAATGTAGTAATTGTAAAGCGTCATCGAGTCCACAACGCTACGCCGGAAGGGTTCAAATTCGTCGAAATTGGACTGTACAAAAAACTTGAAGCGGGTATCCATCCCAGGTTGGTTTTCTTTGTAAAAAACCTCCAAACCGGTCGTTTTAGCCTGATGGCCCGAAGCCATGACAATGGGAATAATGAGGTCAATGCCCAGTTCGGTGGTGTTTTGCGCCTGACTGTTTCCAATCAGCAAAATAAGAAAGACCAATGGTGCGAGGAAATACTTCATGCTCACGAGAAAGTTGATTCTTTTTAGGAACGGCATCCACCCGGTTGAATTATTCCCGCTTTTTCTTTAACAATCTGCGCTTTGTGTAGTGGAGCTTTGGTTACTTTTGCGAAAGCTGAGCATTTGATAGCGGAGTATTTGAGGAGTTGAGTATTCGAGGAGTTGAGGAGTTAAATATTCGAGGAAACCAAAGATTCGATGGGAAGTATCGAATACTCAAATACTCAAATCACCAAATCCTCAAATCCTCAAATCTTCAAATTTTCAAATTTTCAAATCCTCATCTATGTTTCTCAAAATAGACATGCACACCCACATCATCCCCGAACGGATGCCGCGTTTTGCAGAAAAATTCGGTTATGATGGGTTTATCCATTTAGAGCACCACAAGCCAGGTTTTGCCCGCATGATGAAGGGCGGGCAGTTTTTCCGGGAAATCGAGGCGAACTGCTGGGACGCACAATTGCGCATCGAAGAATATGCAACGCATCGTACGCAGATTCAGGTGGTGTGCACCATTCCGGTGCTGTTTTCTTATTGGGCGAAACCGCAGGACACCCTTGCAGTTGCGCAGTTTTTGAACGACGACATCGCCCGGTTGGTCGCCGACCATCCGAAGCACTACATCGGACTCGGCACCCTGCCCATGCAGGACACGACCTTGGCCATTCAGGAACTCGAACGCTGCAAAGCCATCGGGTTGGTGGGCATCCAGATTGGCTCCAACATCAATGAACGCAACCTGAATGAGCCGGAATTTCAGCCCATCTTCGAAGCCTGCCAGTCGCTGGGCATGGCGGTTTTCGTACACCCCTGGAATATGATGGGCACCAAACACATCGAAAAATACTGGCTACCCTGGTTGGTAGGTATGCCTGCCGAAACGGCGCGCGCCATCTGCTCCATGATTTTTGGGGGAGTGTTCGAGCGGTTTCCGGCCCTGCGGGTGTGCTTTGCGCATGCGGGCGGCTCCTTCCTGCCCACCATCGGGCGCATCGAGCATGGCTACAATTGCCGCCCTGACCTCGTAGCGGTGGACAACCCCGTGAACCCGCGAGACTACCTCGGCAAATTTTGGGTGGACTGCATCACCCACGACCCCGTGATGCTGCGCTACGTGTTGGACATGGTGGGTGAAGACAAAGTAACACTCGGTTCTGATTACCCCTTCCCGCTTGGCGATTTGGAAATCGGAGCCTTTATTGAAACGATGGGCCTGCCGGAAGCGACGCTGGAAAAAATTTATTGGCGGAATACGCTGGATTGGCTGGGGATGATTTGAGGATTTGAAAATTTGAAGATTGGGGTGGTGAATATGATTGGAAGTGCGGAACCCGAAGGTGACACCTTTCTAAAAAGGTGTTACCTTTCTCGAAAGTTAAAAAAACGAAATGTGTTTTAAGGGAATGAAAGGGGCTTGTTGAAGTTCGAGCAGTTAGATTTGGTAATTTATGATAGTTTTACTATCTTTACCACACAGCCTCAGGCCTAACCATTACAAACGGCGCATTTCCAAAACTTTACGACATAAATACACTTAAGATGCCCGCGCCACTGATGATTCTATTTTACAACCTTTAATTTTCTGACTATGGCAACTTCAGCATTGATCATGTGGCTCACCACCGTAACGATTGTAGGTAGTTTTTGTGGATTCTTTTTCTACAAAATTCTGACGACGAAAAGGGAGTCTGAACAGGAATAAGGAAGCATCAAAGTTTTAATTCGCCAATCCGAACGGGCAACAATAACTCCGGAGTTATCACCCTGTTGTTTTCCCGAAAATGCCGGGCAAAAGCCTGCAACTGGCTGGTGGCAATGAAGAAAAACCGGTCGCCCGCAACAGTGCCCGTAGTGGGTTGCTCCAGCAATGGATCGTCGGACAAGAGCACCCGAATGCGCTCAATGCCAGTGCGGTCTTCCTTCAAAAAATACTGCGTGATTTTCCGGTCTTTAACATTGGGTTGAACGGCAATCAGGCTATTTTGATAAAAATACAAGCCGTCGGCGCCAACTAATTCCTCTGGAGGCAGATTAAAAAATCCCAACGTTATTCTCATTTCCTCCCTATATTCGTAGCGAATAATGTTTCCTCACGCATTCACCAGAACCCATGCCACCCAACACCAACACGGTCGCCATAGACTGGCGTTTTATCCTCGACAAACTCCGCCGGGAACAATGCCTGCTGGTTTTGGGCCCGGAAGCGTACCTTGGGGCTGATGGCGTCACCCACCGCGAACAACTGTTGCGGCAACTCGACATTGGCAACAACCCGAACATCATCCGCCACTATGCTGACGACGACCTTTTCCTGTTCGATCAACCCTATAAACGCACGCTGATCTGCCACGAAATCCAGGCCTTTTATGAACAGGCGGAACCCAACGAAACCCTCCGGATGATCGCGGAAATCCCCTTCAACATCATCCTGACCGTGACGCCGGACGGTACCCTCGCCAAAGCGTTTGAAGCGGCGGAATTGCCTTATCAGTTTGGTTACTACAAAAAAGACAAAGACCCCCAGCCCGTCAAAAAACCAACGCGGCAACTTCCGCTGATCTACAACACCTTCGGTTATGTGGAAAGCGAAGAGTCCATCGTGCTGACCCACAACGACCTGTACGATTATTTTAAATCCATTTTTGCGCACCGGAGCATGCCGGAAGAACTGAAAACGCAGTTGCGCGAGGTAAAAAACATCATTTTTCTGGGCGTGCCGTTCGAAAAGTGGTACATGCAATTGCTGTTGCGCGAACTGGAAATCCACCGCCAGGAATACGCATTCATCCGCTTTGCCGCCAACCAAACGTTGAGCGACGAGGCGCGCGCGCTGTGCGTGGATCAGTTTCAGATCAATTTTGTGGCGCGCAACCTGCCCGATTTCATCCGCGAACTGCACCAGCAATGCGCCGAACAGGGCTTGCTGAGAAGCGCTGACAGCGGCGAAGACTCGCGTCCCCAACAGATCCGCCGCTTGGTGAGCAACGCCAAATTGGACGAGGCCATCGAAATGCTGCGCGAACTCACCGCCCCGGGGGATTTGGCAGACGAAGTGTCCGGACTTGCCGGTCGCTACCGCCGCTACAAGCTGAAAGAAAGCCAGGGCGTGCTCTACGAGCAGGATAAAGAAGTCCAGTACAACCAAATCAGCACCAGCGTGCTGGATTTATTGAAGGAAGTCGAGGCGGGTTAAAAGTGGGATACGTGTCGGACACCTCGAAGGTGTCCGACACGTATCCCACTTTTAACCCCAATAAATAAAAAAACTAAACCATGTCCAAACCATCCCGATATCCCGGGGCGCGGCCTTTCGACACAGCCCAGCAACACATCTTTTT
>JALHRK010000306.1 GCA_022841505.1 Saprospiraceae bacterium
TTTCCTTCACCATGTATTTGTAATCAAATTCAAAGCCGAGCGAATTGCGAATGGGCATGCCCCCGCCTATGTTGATGGCGGAAAGATCTTTGGCCTGCGGTTTTAGTTCGCAATAAAGCTTGATGGCTTTTTTCAATTCGCCCCAGTAGTACAGCGTATCCTTGATGCCCGTGTCCACAAAAAAGTGGAGCATTTTGAGCTGAAACTTCGGGTTGTCGGCGATTTTTTCCGTGTAAAAACGAACCACATCGGCGTTGCGGATGCCGAGGCGGGAGGTATAAAACTCGAAATTGGGTTCTTCTTCCGTGGCCACGCGGATGCCGATTTTGCATTCCCCTTTCACGTGGTCGTTGTAGTAATCTATCTCTTTGACGTTGTCGCAAACCGGAATGACATTGACAAACCCGTCGTTGATCAGGGCCACAATTTTCTGAAGGTAGTTCTCCGGTTTAAACCCGTTGCAAATAATGATGATGTCTTTGGTGAGCTTGCCCTGCTCGTATAAGCGCAGGATCAGGTCTATGTCAAATGCCGATGAGGTTTCCAACTGCACGTCGTGTTGCAGGGCTTCATCGAGTACGTAGCTGAAATGGCAGCTTTTCGTGCAATAGCAATAATAATATTTTCCATTGTAGCCCAGCGAGTTCATGGCCCGCGTAAACATGTTGCGGGCTTTTTTGATCTGCGAACCGATTTTTGGCAAATACGTGAGTTTGAGCGGTGTGCCGTACTTCCGGATCAAATGGATGAGCGGTATCTCGTTGAATACCAAATACCCCTCTTCAATATCAAACCCTTCTTGAGGAAAATAAAAGGTCTGATCAATGAGGTCAAAGTACTTGTTGGTCACTATTGGCTATACTTTAAGAATGAAAAAATTCAAAACCCGCATGTCCATGCGCGATGCAAAAGTAGAGTAATAATTTTAGAATCTGATTAACTTTATTGCCAGGAACAGGAAACTAAACAATTTTGGGATATGGCAAAGACAATACATTGGTTTTTAGACAAATATGGTGAAAGCCATCAGAATGCCACCAACAAACTCATCCATTGGGTCTGCGTGCCGGCCATCATGTTCAGCCTTTTTGGCATGCTGTATGCGATTCCGTTTTTTACGGAACGTAGCTTGTTTTTCAACTGGGCGGCCGTGCTGCTGTTGGCTGCGCTGGGCTACTACCTGCGGTTGTCCCTGCCCATGTTCGTTGGGTTCATTGTGGTAGGCGGCGCCATGTTGTGGGGCAACAACGCCATTTTTGAGCTGACGGGCCGCAATGCCGGTCAAATGGCGCTGGTCTCCCTCGGCATCTTTGTGGTTGCCTGGATCGGGCAATTCATTGGCCACAAAATTGAGGGCAAAAAGCCATCTTTTTTGGAAGATGTACAGTTTTTACTGATTGGGCCGGCGTGGTTGCTGCATTTCATATACAAGAAGGTTGGGATTGGGTATTAATCCAGCAATTGATAAAGAACATCCAACTTCGGCGTCAAAATAATCTCCGTGCGGCGGTTCTGCGCTTTGCCCGCACTGCTTTCATTGCCCGCAACCGGAAAATGTTCGCCACGGCCTGCCGCGATAATGCGTTTGGGATCCACACTGTTTTTGGTCAGTTCTTTCACCACCGAAGTGGCGCGGCCCACGCTCAGATCCCAGTTCAGGGCGTCGTCGCCGTCGCTGTCGGTATGGCCTTCTACGGTGATGTTGATTTCCGGATTGGTATTCAGCACCTGCGATAGTTTGGATAAAGCTTCCCGCCCGGCTGTGTTGATGGTTTTGCTGCCGGAAGGGAAAAGCAGGTCCTGGCTCAGCGACACGTAGACTTTTCCTTTTTCTTCGCGCACGGTCAGGTCGGTGTTTGAAAAACTCCGCAGGGCTTGCGTGACTTTATTGCGGAGATCTGCAATTTTGTTTTCCTTGTCTTTGATGGCCGCTTCCAGTTCCCTCACGCGCTGTTCGCGGGCGCCGAGGTCGCGCTCCAATTGCTGGGTGCGGCGTTCGCGGTCGTTCAGCTCTTTTTCTTTGGTGGCCAATTGAACCCGCAGGTCTTGTTTTTCACTTGTGGTGGCGTTTAGGAGCATTTCATTCTGCGCCATCAGGCGGTCGTAGCGCTCCAGCAGGTCTTTGTTGGTTTTGTCCAACTGGTCGTAGCGCTCCCGGGCCAGCGTCAGGTCGCTTCGCAGGTTGCCCGCGTCTTTTTGCGCCTTATCCATGGCTGTTTTCAGCACCGTATTTTCTTCTGCGTAGTTGGCCGCTTTTTTGCGGGCGTCGTCGTAGTCGGACTGCAATTTGCGCCGTGCAAGTTCGGAATCTTCAAATTTTCGGCTGGAAACGCAACCGGATAAAGCAATCAACAGCAGCAGGAATACAGGGATGATGGTTCTCATAGTATTTATTTAGATTTTAGACGTTAGACGTTAGATTTGAGAGGTGGCGCTCCAATTTAGTCAAAAATAACGGTCTTATTGCCATAAGGCAAGACTTTGTGTTGTAATTCCAACCAGATCGCCTCAGAAAGGACCACTTTTTCCAGGTCTTTGCCTTTCCGAACCATGTCCTCAATGGAATCCCGATGCGAAACATGCGTTACATCCTGTGCAATGATGGGGCCTTCATCCAGGTCGGCGGTTACATAGTGCCCCGTGGCGCCAATAATTTTTACACCGCGTTCGTAAGCAGAGTGATACGGCCGAGCGCCTTTAAACGCAGGCAGGAAGGAATGGTGGATGTTGATGATCCGGTTCGGAAAAGTTTGTACAAACTCGCTGGAAAGAATCTGCATGTAGCGCGCCAATACCATAAAATCTATTTCCTTTTCCCGAAGCAGCGCAATTTGGGCAGCTTCCTGGGCCGCTTTGTTTTTGGCCGTTATTTCAAAGTAATGGAAAGGAATACCGAAGCGTTCGGCAATGGACTGCATGGTATTGTGGTTGCCAAGGATGAGCGGAATTTCAACCGACCATTCGCCCGACATGTAGCGTTGCAGGATGTCGTAGAGGCAATGCGACATTTTAGAAACAAAGATGGCCATGCGCGGCTTTTTCCTTGAAAAATGCAATTGCCAGTGCATGCCGAATTTATTCCCAATCAGCGTCCCAAAAAAATCATCAATTTTCTGTTCAGGTATGCCAAATCCGTCGAGTTCCCATTCCACCCGCATAAAAAAGTGGCGGATGTCCTGATCCACATGCTGGTCAAGGTTCAGGATATTGCCGTTGTTGTTGTATAAAAAATCGGTTACTGCAGCGACGATTCCCTGCTGGTCGGGGCAGTGCATCAGGAGAATGGCTGTATTGCGAGGTGTGTTCATGGATGCTGATTTTGGGGGGCAAAAATGCAGCTAATTTCTTGAAAAACAAATCAGATTGATTTTACGAAATTATTTCATTTTACGAAATTATTGCCCTTTGCCCTTTGCCCTTTGCCCTTTGCCCTTTGCCCTTTGCCTTCACTCCGGCAATTCCTCATCGGCAGGCCAATCGGCGCCGCTTGTCGCAATGGCATTGGCGACTACCTCGGAGTCCCGGTTGATGACGCCCAGGATGCCCCCTGCGGTATAATTGTCGAACCCTACAAAGTAGAGTCCCTGAAATTCGCCTTCTCCAATGACGCAGCGGGGCAGGTCGTTAGCATCCAGCAAGCCCTTGGTGTATTCTATAAAATCCTGCAAACGAGCACAGTATCCGGTCCCCAGAATGACGGCGTCGAATGGGTGTTGCACGCCGTTTGTAAAAACGACGCCTTCGGCAGTGAAATGTTGAATGGCGGGGTGGACTTTGATGACCCCGGATTTAATTTTAGCCACCGTGCCAATGTCAATCACCGGAGTTTTGCCGCTCAGGCGCAATTGTTTGGAGGGCGGCATCGCCGGCGCGTGAATGCCGTAGCGCGACAGGTCTCCGATGGTCATCCTGCGCAGCAAAACGCCGATTTGATCCCCCAGCCAGTTGGGCAGTTTGGCCAGCATCAGCCCCGTTTTTTGGGTAGGATTGCCCAAAAAATCGCGGGGGACAATGTTGACGGGGCCACGCAGTGACAAATGCACTTCAGCGTTGTTTTCGCTGAGGTCGAGCGCAATCTCTGCGCCGGAATTCCCCATTCCCACCACCAATATTTTTTTACCGGCATAAGGCGTCGCGTTCTTATAGGCGCTGCTGTGGAGGATCTGGCCTTTAAAATCTGCCTGTCCAGGCCATTGCGGCGCTACCGGAACGCGGTTGGTACCAGTTGCGATCACCACATTGGCTGCCCGGAAATCTTGTTTCGTGGTGCGCACCAACCAAATTCCCTGTTTTCGACGGAGGTGGACGACTTCCTGGCCGGTCATCGGGTGGATCTGGTATTTTTGGGCATACGATTCGTAATAATCAACCAAAAGCTGACGCGGAACGTACTGCGGGTAATTTTCCGGAAAAGGAAGGCCCGGCAGGTGTGATAAGTCCTTGATGGTGTGTAGACAAAGCCGGTCGTAGTGGCCATGCCAGGCGTCGGCGATGTGGTCGCTTTTTTCGAGGATTTCAAAAGGAATCCCCAATTGCCTCAGGCGTCCGGCAACAGCCAGTCCGGCGGGGCCTGCCCCAATGATCAGGTTTTGGACTAAGGTAGCAGAAGGTGTCTGAGCATCAGCCATATTATCGTAGTTTTACGCCTTTCGCGAAAGCGACTGTGAAAAATACACAT
Source organism: Saprospiraceae bacterium (assembly GCA_022841505.1). Lineage (GTDB taxonomy): Bacteria > Bacteroidota > Bacteroidia > Chitinophagales > Saprospiraceae > JABWAJ01. Next base: position 4,679 of record JALHRK010000306.1, read on the forward strand.
TTTTTGTGGAGCGCAACTATATTTGCCAAAGCCGAAAAAAAAACAGACGGATACGGTACGTCTGATGTAACAAAAGTGCCATTGTTGCAGTATAGGAAAGGCACAACCGGTTACACGACCCCAGCGGGGTATAAATTCGTCCACAAATGTCAATTGTTTCTCTGATCGAACAACACGTTACTTCGCTACTGACTGAAAAATTGAGTGAAGGGCATACTTACCACAACTTGCCGCATACCCTTGCGGTGCGCAAAGCCGTGCTTGAGCTTGGGCGCATCTCAAAAATAACCGACGAAGAACTGGAAATTCTGGAGCTTTCCGCCCTCCTGCACGACACGGGTTTTACCGAAAAATATACCGGGCACGAAGCAGCAAGCGTCCGCATCGCACAGGAGTTGCTGGAAGCGCAAGCCTATCCGTTGGAAAAAATGAACCAGGTTTTTGCCTGCATCGCCGCTACGGCAGTAGACCGGACGCCGCACAACCGCTTAGAAGAAATCATGAAAGACGCTGATCTGAGCAACCTCGGCAGCGACCGCTATTTGGAAATCCTGCATGGTTTGCGCCAGGAGTGGGCGAGGATGCTGGGGCAACATTATTCGGACACCGAATGGTTTGAGCTGAATCACCGTTTTTTTAAACAACACCTTTATTATACCAAAGCGGCGCAGGATTTGTACAGTACGCAGTTTGAACTGAATCAACGGCGCCTGAAAAAATTAGCCAATCCGGAAAAGAAAAAGAAAGAACTGGTGCCGATCTCGGAGAATAAAAGCGCCCAGATGATGTTCAAAACCGCTTTGCGCAACCACTTGGATTTGAGTAGCTTAGCCGACAACAAGGCAAACATCATGCTCAGTATCAATGCGTTGATCCTGACCATTACCATGCCAATGGCCGCTTCCTATATTAAAGAAAATGTTTTTCTGCTCGCCCCCATGATCCTGATCATGGCTACCTGCCTGTTTTCCATCGTTTTTGCAACGCTGGCTACGCGGCCCATCCGCATGATTGGGTCTACGGACATCAGCAAAATCAAAGAACGCGGCGCCAACTTGTTCTTCTTCGGCAATTTTTATGAAATGGAACTGCCTGAATACAAAGAAGGGATGCGCATCACGGTTGAAAACGAAGAAATTTTGAACGACGCCATCATGCGGGACCTCTTTTTCTTAGGCAAATCTTTGGGTGTCAAATACCGGCACCTCCGCATCTGTTACACCATTTTCCTGACGGGTATTGTGACAACGGTGCTCGTTTTTGGGGTTTGCTATCTGATGTACCTCGCTGATTAACTCTTGTCCGTCTATTTGGTCGTGTGGGTCCCGTATCTGAGTTTTAGAGTTCGGGAGCAAGGCATGCAACATGGGTCATCCCGAATTTTTTGGTTGAGGTGCAGCGCACCAATAATCTCTGTAGACCACGGGAATAAGGGGTAGCGAGGTGCAGCGCACCGCAATATCCACATACGCCATAACCTTTGTTACGGTGCGCTGCACCTGAATGCAACTTATGTTCAAAGTCTACAAAAATTTTGGGTGCGCTGCACCAGTATGACGCCCAAAAACGCCAGAACATGACATAAAGCGCTTAAAAATTCGGGATGACCCATGTTGCATAACGCAGCTATCGGACTATAAAGACAGACACGCACTACTTTCGGCCAAAATCAGCGGGTATCTCGCCCCAGGATTCCGTTTCCCATTTGAGGATGGGATTGGAATAGGTGTTTTTTTTCAGCCAGGTTTCCGCGCGGGTGATCAACTCGAACAGATAGGCCGTTTTGGCATTATGCTCCAGTTTAGTGCGGGCTTTTTTGTCGCGCACCCACTTCATGGCCGTCCGGGAATCGGTGTAGATCGGGATATTGCGCCCTTCTTTTTTTAACATGGCCAGCCCATGTACGATGCCTAAGAACTCGCCGATGTTGTTCGTGCCGAGGTCAAACTTTTGGTGAAACAACTGCTCACCGCCTTTGGTGACCACGCCCTGGTATTCCATCACGCCCGGATTCCCGCTGCACGCTGCATCCACCGAAATGCTGTCCCAAACGATGTCTTTTCGGGAAACGGTACCGGTCACTTTTTTCGGGCCAGCGGCTTTTGAAATAGCAGAAGGGCCTGCCTTCAAAGCAGCTTCGGCTTCCGCCTTGCTTTCAAAAGACTTGTAGCGCGCGCCGGGAAAAGCTTTAATTTGCGCCTCACAATCCGGCCAGGAGGTATAAATCCCCGGCTTGTAGCCTTGCCAGACGACGTAGAATTTTTGTTTTGCGGACATGTGGTGGCAGATTTTTTTGATCTGGTTGGCAAAGGTAAGCCAATTTGAAAATGAGTTGATTTGAAAATTTGAAGATTCAACCGCCCCATCTTCAAATTTTCAAATCAACTAATCTTCAAATTTTTCCCCTTCCTTCCCACCAAAACCATTCCAATTATAATCTCTACCTTTGTGCAAATAGTTGTACACACATGATGTTGGTTGATACGCACGCGCACCTTTACTTAGAACAATTTGACGAAGACCGGGACGCCATGATGCAACGGGCATCTGACGCCGGGGTAGGGCGCGTCTATTTGCCCAATATTGACAGCCGGACCGTGGAAGCCATGCTGGCTGTTGAAACGGCCTACCCCGGGCGGTGTTTTCCCATGATGGGTATGCACCCCTGTTCGGTTAAGGAAGATTACGAGCGCGAACTCAGCGTCGTCAGACATTGGTTGGAGCAGCGTCCCTTTTGCGCAGTCGGTGAAATAGGCATTGACTTGTATTGGGACAAAACGTTCTTTGAGGCACAGCAAAAGGTTTTTATCACTCAGGTAGAGTGGGCATTGGAATTCGATTTGCCCATTGTGATCCACCTGAGGGATTCGTTCGATGAAGTGGTGGAGTTGTTGAAACCCATCCGGGACAGTCGGCTTCGGGGCATTTTTCATTGCTTTGGCGGATCGGTCGCGCAAGCGGAAACGGCCATCTCGCTGGGATTCCTGTTGGGAATCGGCGGCGTGTTGACTTATAAGAAGGCAGGTTTGGACGAAACGCTGAAGGAAATCGGGCTTGAACACTTAGTTTTGG
>JALHRK010000307.1 GCA_022841505.1 Saprospiraceae bacterium
AACATGGCCGAAGGGGATTGAAGGTGAAAACTATTAATTGGTCAAATTGGCTGTGGCGCCTGGTCGAATTTTCGGTATTTACCCGTCAGCCGACCAATAAAATAAATGAGCGGCATAATGACTTTTTTGACGAAACCGGGGATTTCAGGCGTATCAAATTCATTGCGGTAGCGGTAGGTCAAATAAGCGCCGTCGAACAGTTCAGGCCGCTTGTCTTCTCCCCGATTCAGGGCATCATAAAGCGTTGTGAGGAAAAAGGCTACATTTTCGGCTGGATCAATCCAACCTGTAATGTGCAATTCTTCTTCGCCTGCGTTCCAGAAGCGGTGCGGTATGCCGCGTTTGAAAGTAACGCTGTCGCCCGGGCCGCCGTATTGGGGTTCTTTCCCTAAAATCTGGTACCCGATTTTCCCTTTGACGACCGTTACGCCTTCGTCTTGCCTAAGATGGACGTGCATTCCGGGGCCGGCCATTGGTTCGCAAAAACCCTCAAGAATCAACCGGTCACCTTCCATGCGGAGGAAGTTGATTTTTTCGCCGTATTTGGTTTCGATTGTGAATGGAAATTGATTGTGCATGATATAGATGGTGTTAAAAAGTTAGTCTTTTAAAAGTAGAGGCGCCCTGCGAACCGATGTCGCAGGATGGGCAGCTCGCTTATAATTAATGTCTGTCCACTTAGTCAGGTAATTGGCGCGTGGTCGGTGTCCCGTAGGGACTTAATGTCGGTAGCTCCGAAATTTTGTTGGTTTGTACGTGCCGTAGGTACGCAATGCCGGTATTATTACGTACCTACGGCAAGAAACGCAACATCCAATGTTTTTTCTACCGACATTAAGTCCTTAAAGGGACATTTAGTGGAGTGTCTGCTCTTTCGAGTTCGAGAGCAAGGCATGTGAAGGCCCCAAAAGTGGGAGTCCCGCCCGCCGGACGGGATGACCAATTTTGGGGCCTTCGCATAACGCCGCCGAGGTGGCTGAGCGGAGTCGAAGTCATCGGACTCTAAAGACAGACACCAATTAGTTGCCGGGTGCAGGCATTTCCATCACTGGCGTCTGGCTGTCAAATACAATCAACCAATTGCCATTCACTTTATGGACGATGGCGGCGAACTTCGACTTACCGCCAATTTGCTGACCGCCTTTCAATTTGATATCGGCGGTCACGTCAGACATCAGGAGCGCCATATCCGGTGCGAAAAAGGTGACCGTTGGCTTGGTCATGGACCACGATGGGGTGCCTTCGAGCATGGTTTTGAACTGCTCATATCCTTGAAGGATTGATTTCAAACCACAAATACTGCTGCCATCAGGATAGACTTCGCACGCATTTTCGGCGTAGAACGACCACATTTTGGCCTCGTTGCCCGATTCATAAGCTTCCCAAATAGTATCCCACATTTTAAGCAGCGCGGCTTCTTCTTTGGAATTGTTTTGGGCGTTGGCATTGAAGCCGAACAGGTTAATAAACAGCAGCGCGGAAGCAATGCGAATGAAATTTTTCATAGTTAGAAAAGTTTTGAATGATGAAATTTTAATTTGAAAAAGTGATGCTGCAAAGATGTGGGCATGGCAAGCCCCGGCGCTTCCACAATTGTCGCACAGGCTTTCAAATTTGTCGCATGGGCAGGAAAATGGGCGCTTCTGCGCTTTTTTTGGTGGGATAAAACAAAAAAATCCGTCCGGCAGTGTTGCCGGACGGATTGATTGCGTTGGGGGCTTCCCCACTGCGGAAAAGACTCCCGCCATCTGCCACAAGTCTATTGATGAATCACTTCAATCGCTTTTTCCAACAATTCATCCCTCCCGGTTTTAATGCCGTTGATGGTGGGTTTCACGACGATGTCTGGCACGATTCCAACTCGTTGGGTTTCTTTTCCATCCGGATAATAGACTCCGATCCCTGAAATTACGGTTCTTAACCCACCAGGCAAAAGGATGGCGGAAATATTGCCGTCGGCGCCGGCAGTCGTACTCCCGATTATGGTGGTGTTGTCGCCGGCTCTGAAGGCCATGGCCGTATATTCTGCCTGACTTTGAGAAAGTTCATTGACCAGGACGACCAATTTCCCCCGATAGGTTTCTGATGCCTGGGGAATTTCAACAGCCTCGGTAAACGTAAACTCGCCGGGATGATCAACGTTTCCATTTGTAAATTTCACAAACGGGGTGGTGGATGAAACGAAATAAGAACCCAGCGAAAAGGGGACAAAGGTAGACGGGTAGTTGCGGATATCAATAATGATGCCTTTGGTGTTTTTAAACGCTTCTTTAAGCTCAGCGATGTCATTTTCTTTGATGGACTTTAACGTCACGTAGCCAATATTCCCGTCTAACAGTTTAAAACTCCTTTCGTCATCTTTTCTATACCACCGGTAAATTTTGAGGCTGTCCCGTTCGTAGAGCACCAGCTCTTTCTCTTTTTGCTGTCCGTCAGAAATATAGCGGATCTGGATGTTTTGATGATTTGACCGCAACAAATCAGTGGCCATATCCCGCCCTCTTGCTGCGTCATTAGAAGCGGGATAATAGCGTTTAAGGCTGTCAACTAAGCTTTCGGTTGTTTTGCCATTGATATGGGTGATGGCGTCTCCGATTTCCAGTTCGGCGACCGGTTTCAGTTCGGGGTTGTAATAGTCCGTCACCACCAATTTATCCTCGATAAACTGCACATGAACCGGCGGAAAAAAACGGCCTTTTGCTTCTTCCATTTTTTCATTGCCCCGCCATAGATTGGCATGGGTATCCTGGATGTCGCCGATGAGCTGAATGGCCGCCAACTCGTATTCCAGTTCATTTTTTGCATGGAGAAACCCGGGGATATGCGTTTTCAGCGCGTCGTTCCAGTTTTTGTCCATGAGGTGTTTATTCGGAAAAAAATAATGAATGATGTTCCAGTATTTGTAAAGCGCCAACAGCCGGAAACCGGCATCCGGATAGGCCATTTCGGCATAGGGGTTTTCGTTCAAAAACTCAGGATTGCCAATGGCCTCCACCATGCGAATGTAAAAATGTCCGCCCTGATGCCTTTTTTTGTAAATCTCCAGCAGTTTCTTCTCTAATTTTGAATTCAGTTGACCGTTTTGAATCCAGGATAAATCTGGCTTCAGGAAGGCATCCGGCGCCACGGGTTTGCATTTTTTGCACGGTGCAATTGGCCCGTATTGTTCGATCCATTTCACCAGCATTTGATCCCTTTCCGAAGCTTTGGCAACTTTCAGGTAGTTGGGCAACAGGCGAAAAAGTTCGTAATCCCAGTTGTAATTCCCTTTGCCGACTTCCGGGTGGTGGTATTTTAAAAAGCCCCAGATCCGGCCCAATAAGTCCAGGTTGGCGATCAACGCATCATTCAGTTCCGGGAATTCGAGGTTAGAACCCGCATCAAATGTTTTGTCTAAGTTTGCTTTAAAAACCGGCTTCTCTTTTTCCTTCAGCGTTTGCACGCTTTCGCCATCAATGGTCAGGACGAAGTCGTCGAACCAGGCTTTGCCGTTGCCCGTCAAAATTCCCGCCACAAAAATGGATTCCGCGCCTTCCGGATAAGCAAATTTGATGGTGTACTGCTTCCAGTCGTTCGTGCCGGTAATGTTTTGCTTATTCATATTGTCAAACTTGAGGGACGTTCCGCCGCCGTCTATGCGCAACAACAACCCCGCGAATCCGTCTGCCACCTCCTGCGTTTTCATCCACCCTTGCAGCATGATGGATTGGCCGGCGTAATTGGCCGGAATTCTATACGCGATGCTCCCAAAAGCGCTGCCTTCGCTCGTCGAGCTGATCCTGGCGGCATATTTTCCGGCATGCACCACCGTTGTATCCATTTCCAGGTCGTAGGCGCCCCACTTGAACCAACCGCTGGAAAGCTTTTCGCCGGGTTTATTGGCCTCAAAATCCAGGTTGAATTTAGGGGTGGTCTGCGCGATGCAGTTGATGGTGAGCAGGGACAGAAGGAGGATTGCGAGTTTCATGTTTGGTGGTTTTGATTTTTGTGTGTCGAGATGGGGGCAAAATAATGGTTTTTTGGGAAAAGGCAAGAATGCAGGAAGCAATCCGCGTTGTCCGCGTTCCTAAAAAGCCTCCATTGGAACGCGGACGACGCTGCGAACGCGGACGACGCGGAACAAAGGTATGCGGCGGCTTGAAATGTAACTAAACTTAGGCAAGGCTCCGGACGACGATTAGGCGGAGGTTGGGCGTGAGCAGGGAACAAGACAGGCGACGCAAATTGAAAGGCGAGCGTGGAACAAGATAAAAGTCTGTTAGATGATTTGGAGATTTGAAAGTTTGGGTTATATTTACATAGTTAAACAACCACCAATATGAACCTTATGTCTCTCTTTTCCTCTCCTCTATCGTCGGTTCGGCAGTTGCGTAGAGGCAATAACCGTTTTGGTTGGCTTTACGCAATTGGGGGTTGGGTATCAAGTGTTGATAAAGCGGGGTTTTACGCAATAGGGTTTATAGGAAGAGTTGACGATTAACCATATTTGGCTGCATGATTTAAAAGAACATAATGGAAATTGATTCAAAAAAAATAAATGTATTCGTAGCATATTCCAGAGAAGATGAAGCCATTAGAAACAAGCTAGATGCTCACCTTTATTCATTAATTCGCCAAAATAAAATAATCATATGGTTTGATGGATTAATTCAACCAGGCGAGCCTTGGTTAAAAGAAATTGATAAGAATTTAGCAAATGCAGATATAATTTTATTGTTAGTAAGTGCTAACTTTATTAGTTCAGATTTCTGTTATGGATATGAAATGGAAACTGCATTAAACAATCACAAAGAAGGAAAGAGTACTGTAATACCGATTATAGTATCACATTGTTCTTGGGAAAATATGCCATTTTCTCATTTGCAAGTTTTGCCAGAGAAAGGAACTCCTATTATGAGTAGAGAATGGGCAGATATAAATGAAGCTTGCTTCCAGGTTGTTAAAAGTCTTGAAGGGAAAATTAGAACAATTCAACAGAGCCAGCATGCCAAATTAGAAAGTTTTTGGAATGAGAAAAACAGTTTGGAGTCAGAAATAAAGGATTTGAAGATGCAAAAATTGTATTTAATCTCTGAATTGCAAAAATATAAAATCGACATAGCAAAACAAAAAATAAATGAAGATATTGCAGATTTACTTTTCCTTATTTACAATGACACTTTTATAACTCTTCATTTATGGGCAAATAAATTTGAAGCTTCAAGAACTACTAAAGATGATTCGATACTTGGATTTAAACCTAATAGTAGTATAAGGAATGAAGGGGCGGTTGAATTACTACTAAGAATAATTAACGAAGAAGGAGCAAAAGCATGGTTGGGTAATAATAAACATTATAATTCTGATCTAAATTATAAAAAGGATTATCTTCTAAAAGATAACCTTCCTTATATAGAGACAATAAAAGCTAAAATATCTCAATTAGAAAAAATAGCCATAAATGAGAAAAATGAGAAAATTATATGGCGGGCAACCCTTTATAAGCTAAAGTTGTGGGTGACTCTTTTGGAAGGTCGAAATTTTTTTTTAGAAGATAAATAATACAGCAGCCAACAATCGATAGCACGACAAGCCTCCTAAACGCCGGCCTTCGTCTACCGGGACGTCATCACTAACAAAAAAAAATGAAAATAATATATAAAAACACAAAAACATTTACTAAAACCCTTCTTTTTGAAGAAGGCGGAGTTGTGTTTTACCATAGGACTACCCCATTTGAAAAAACCATCTATCAAATTCCAACAGAGCAACTTGGTAAAGACATTGCTTTTTCGAGAGCCTACCATGCTCCATTTTTTATTCCACCCGCTTTTCTGTCTTTTTTATCAATACGGTTAATCATTAAAAAATGGTTCGTTGGAGATTGGACGCTGTATTTAGGGTTGACCGTGTTGACATTAATTTGTTTTGGATTAATCTATTATTTCATTATTGGAAAAAAAACCGGGGAAATTGAATTGGATTTTGGAGATTTGAAGCTGCTCCTGCACATGAACAAAAAAGATTATTTGGAGTTGAAAGAACGCCTTGATAATCTAAAATAAAAAAAATGGAAAACAATAACAAATTTCAATACAAGGAAAAATTTCTTTTCAGGACGAGGGTTCACACGTTAACTGATGATGGAATCAGGACACAGCAAAACGATTTTTTTACTTCATCCGATATATTGACAAAAGTTGAAGACTTAGGGAGTCGGTTGCAGTACAAATCAGATTTAAGGCTGCTCGATATTTTTGTTTCGGTTGTGTTTTTAATCTTAGGCATTAAAGGGTTAGTCAAATCTACAAGCGATAATATTCTATTTGCCATTTCAATAATTTTGATTTTTTCTGCATTGTATTGGATTGTGATTGTTTTATTCAACTTAAAGTATGTAGGCGGTTTTTACTTTTCAAGTTCTACAGAAAAAGCAAATGGAGCTTTTGAGATCAAGTCAAAATACCCTGCATCAGAAGAACTTGAATTATTCCTTCACGAAATAAGATTAAGACAAAGAGACGTTGCTATTGAAAGACTGCTAAAATATATAGACAAAGAGGCTTCAGATGAAGAGCATCTAATGCAGGCAACTCACCTCAAACATACTTTTTCGATGTCAGATAGCGAGTTTGATGCTTTGATAAATAGGATAAAAGCGAATGTAGGTAAATAAAAAGGATAACGCTGGTAACAAACAGATATAGCTTTCACCAACAGGCAGGGGATAATCAAAAAGCGAAATCTGAACTCAGCAACCTAAGAAAAGACCTTGAAAAGAGCGGCGTAAATACATTTGTATCGGGATTAAGGACCCACACCCACATTCTCCCCAAATTCCGTACTTTTGCCCCTCTTTCTAACCAACACCGGACACGACGATGGAATTCATCACCTGGCTCATTGATTTTGTTTTGCACATTGACGATCACTTAATCGAAATAGTGCGGGATTACAAAACCTGGACATACCTGATCCTTTTTCTCATCATTTTTGCGGAAACGGGGCTGGTGGTCACCCCCATTTTGCCGGGCGATTCGCTGCTGTTTGCGGCGGGCGCCATCATCGCCAAGCCGGATAGCGGCCTCAGCATTTTGCTCATGTGCCTGCTGCTGATTGTGGCGGCCATCCTTGGCGACCTGGTCAATTACCACATCGGAAAATACGTCGGCCCGAAAGCTTTCAGCGGCCGCTATCGCCTCCTGAAGGTGGAGTACCTGAACAAAACCCAGCAGTTCTACGAAAAATACGGCGGGAAAACCATCATCTACGCGCGGTTTGTGCCCATCATCCGCACTTTTGCGCCGTTTGTGGCCGGCATCGGCACCATGAGCTACGCCCGGTTTGCCACTTACAACGTGGTCGGCGGCATCGCCTGGGTCACCAGTTTCCTGTTCCTTGGCTATTTTTTCGGCGGGTTGCCCGTCGTCAAAGACAACTTCACCTACGTCATCTTCGGCATCATTTTGGTTTCCATCCTGCCGCCGTTTATTGAGTTGATCCGGGAACGGAGAAAGGGAAAAAAGTAGGCAAATAAGCAAGTGGGCAAGGGGCAAATTGGCAAGTGGGCAAGGGGCAAATTGGCAAGTGGGCAAGAGGCAAATTGGCAAGAGGCAAGGTGGGATTTTGCCTACTTGCCAATTTGCCTACTTGCTAATTTGCAAACTTACCTCAGGTCGTTCGGCTTCTGCGCGCGTCTATAAAGCTCTTGATAA
>JALHRK010000308.1 GCA_022841505.1 Saprospiraceae bacterium
CTTCGCCCTGTTCGTTGCAAAGGGTGGTTATGCCCTCGATGCTGTTGACGCGGGCGTTGGTCGTTTTTACGGGTCGCCCGTGCGTGAAGTCGAGGCCGTTGTTCCACCCAAAGTACCAGATATTGCCCCGGCGTTGTGGCTGCGCGGTGGTTGCGGTTTGGCTAAAACCAAAAACCAGCAGCACGAACAGCAGCTTCCAGGCAAACGCGGGACGTGGCGGCGTCTCGGGTAACGTTTTTTTCATACGAGTCCGGTTTATTGTTGATCTTAGAGCTACGAAATAAGCCTAAACCATGGATTTAAAACCGTCGTTTTAACAAGAATGTTTATGATAAAAAAAACCTAAAATTTACACGCAGTTCCACAGAGTAAGCATTTATGGTAAAGACTAATGTCGTCAACTTAGCAAACGGTAACCACGAAGTGGTTGAAAGTGAATAGCCCCCGATGCAATCGGGGGTTGGTCGCATAAACGAATTGTAACGCACAACCCCGAATGGGGTTGACTATTAAATACGCCACCCACTTTTTCAATATTTAACCCCATTCGGGGTTGCCCGTTACCTCCAACTTCCACTTTTCCCCCGATTGCATCGGGGGCTATTCACATTTGACCCTTACGGGTCGTTCACGTCGCTAAGTTGACGACATTAATGGTAGAGACAAGAATCAGCTGTAAATAATTTATTTTGATTAGTTTGCGGCAAGAAATGTCCTCTTTTGAACATAAACTACCCACATGATGAAAAAAACTCTCCTGGCAATCCTGCTCCTGGCTGCATTCACTGCATTTGCCCAACCGAACGCCAAAAAAGTTTTAACGGCCGCCGACTACGAGCAGGCCGTCAAATTTTTGAGTTTCAACACCAACAAATTAGTCTTCAACAGCGGGGTGAACCCGACCTGGCTCGACGATGGCCGGTTTTGGTACGCGGTCAATACAGAAGCCGAGAAACAGTTCGTACTGATCAACCCGGCGGATGGCAGCCGCAAAACTGCCGCAGATTTGAACACTTTGGTGCCGGGCGCTGAAACGACTCCCCCTGGTTCAGGAAGAAGAAATTCCCGAAACGAAGTGCTTTCCCCGGATGGCAAAAAAGCGGCCTTCATCAAGGACTGGAATTTGTGGGTCAGGGACGTCGCCACCAAACAGGAAACCCAACTCACCACCGACGGTATAAAAGACTTTGGCTACGCCACCGACAACGCCGGCTGGACGCATAGCGACCGCCCCATTTTGCTGTGGTCGCCCGATTCAAAAAAAATTGCAACGTTTCAGCAGGATCAGCGGCATGTCAGCGACATGTATCTGGTTTCCACCAATGTCGGCGCACCCAAGCTGGAAGCCTGGAAATACCCGCTGCCCACAGATGCAGAGATCATTAAAATCCAGCGGGTCATCATCGAAGTGGACCAACCAAAAGTGATCCGCCTGCAAATCCCGGCAGACGCCAGAAGGGGCACGCTTTGCGACGATATTTCCTGCTCGGGTAGTTTTGACGACAATGAGTGGAACGCCGATGGCAGCAAACTGGCGTTTGTGTCCAGCTCCCGCGACCACAAATCGGCCAAACTCAGAATCGCCGATGCAGCAACGGGCAGCGTTAAAGAGGTGTTTGAAGAAAAAGTAGCCACCCAATACGAAAGCGGCCAAGGCATGATCAACTGGCATTACCTCGCCGCCACCAACGAATTCATCTGGTATTCAGAGCGCGACGACTGGGGGCATTTGTATTTGTACGATGCCAATTCCGGCGCTTTAAAAACACAAATTACCAAAGGGAATTTTGTGGTGACGCGGCTGCTGACGATGGACGAAAAAAACAGGGTGCTTTATTTTGAAGCCAACGGTAGGGAACCCGGCCGCGACCCTTATTTCAGCCATTTTTACCGGGTGGATTTCAGCGGCAAAAACCTGCAATTGCTGACGCCGGAAGACGGCAACCACAACATTTCCCTGTCGCCGGATTACAAATATTTTGTGGACAATTATTCAAAACCCGACGTGCCGGCCATTGCGGTTTTACGGAATCTGAAAGGAAAATTAATTGCCACTTTAGAAAAAGCGGATATTTCAAAATTAACCGCAACCGGCTGGAAAGCGCCTGAACCCATCACCGTCAAATCGCGCGACGGGAAATGGGATTTGTATGGCTTGATGTTTACGCCAACCACCTTGGATAAAACCAAAAAATACCCGGTGGTCAATTACATTTACCCGGGTCCGCAGGGCGGCGGCGTGGGCGGTCGCTCGTTCTCCAGCGCCCGCGGCGACCACCAGGCTTTGGCCGAATTGGGCTTTGTGGTGGTGGTCATTGACGGCACCTGCAACCCCGACCGATCCAAATCTTTCCACGATGTTTGCTACGGCAACATGGCCGATAATACCCTCGAAGACCAGATTGCAGGCTTGAAACAACTGGCTGCAAAACATGCCTTTATGGATTTATCGCGCGTGGGGGTCTGGGGCCATTCCGGTGGCGGCTACGCAACGGCGGCGGCCATGTTCCAATACCCCGATTTTTATAAAGTCGGCATTTCAGAATCCGGCAACCACGACAACCGCAATTACGAAGACGACTGGGGCGAACGCTACATCGGCCTTTTGGTCAAGGATGCCGACGGGAAATCAAATTACGAAGACCAGGCCAATCAAAATTTCGCAGCCAATTTAAAAGGCAAACTGATGCTCGCCCACGGCGCCATGGACGACAACGTACCGCCCTATAATACCTATTTGGTGGTGGATGCGTTGATTAAAGCCAATAAAGATTTTGACCTCGTCATTTTCCCGAATGCCCGGCATGGCTACGGCAGAGACGGCTTGTACATGACGCGGCGGAGGTGGGATTATTTTGTGGAGCATTTATTGGGGGCGGAGCCGCCGAGGGAGTTTAGGATTAGGACGGAGTAGGAGAACGAGTTTTTTTAGGAACGCGGCGTAAATAAGTTACCTGGATTCGGCGAGGCTATTTTTTGGCTACGCCGAACTTACGTTTCATCAGGCAAGGCGCGAGAAGGGAGCTTAGCCTAGGCTAAGTGACCGCCGAAGCAACGAAGCATGGTGGAAAAAGAGACCGCCCAAACAGGGAAGTTATTTACGACACGTTCCTTATGTGTCATCTGCGGAGGTACGGAGTAGGCGACATCTAAAAAAACCGGGTGGGGAGTTGTGGAATTGGAAAAGAAGGGGAAGTGAGGTGTGGATTTGGTATTGTTGGTGGTTTCTTGGATAGGGTTCTGGTTTTTAAAGGACTCTATTTCAATGGCTTGATTTTGATCAATTGTTTTATTTCAGGTTTTAGGTGTTTTCTTTACTTTTGTTCAAGCGTTCGGAAAGTACAAACATTAACATATTGTATGCGACCTTACTGACTCATCTCACTTATGACAAAATCAAAAAAGACAGATTGGAAAGATGAAAGACCACTTTATTTATTGCTTGCAATTACAGGGGCTGTAATTGCAATTATTTTTTATTTTATCCCAAAAAATTCAAGAGACGTTGATGAAACAAAATTAGCTCTAATAAATAATTTAATTCTTGATAAAGGCCCAGTAGTAGTAAAGAATAGTCGTGGTGGCGAAAGAATTTTGTTGCATATTCAAGGGTATGAAAAGCCATTTCAAGTTGCTGGCTTTGATTTCAGCGAAAACATCAAACGAAGAATTATTGGTGACATCAAATTGGGCGATACAATTAATATTAAGACAGACAGTTCTGAATTTAACAAGGTTCACAATGAGACTTTTTTTGATGGTTACATTGAAATTAATTCATTAACAAAAGGCGGACAAGAATATTTAAGTATTAAGGAAGCAAATAGTAAAGCAAAAAGCGACTTGGAATTTGGATTTTTAGCAGGACTTTTTCTAATGTTTGCTGGACTTATATATTGGAGTTTCAAAACAAGACCATCACTAAGTCCGACAATAGTTATTGGTGGTGGACTTTTTATTGTTATTCTAATGATGCGACAGTAAAAGCCAGCTGGCTCAACATGTTCGTTAGTGACATTTGAATTGAAACCGAAAGCTGCTCGTGAGGGTCTGTGACCCGCAACGGGCTGTCGGCAAGTCTCTGACTTGCGAATATAAAACACAATGTAAAACAATGCAAGTCAGAGACTTGCCGACCAGCTGGCGCAACGTGTTCGCAAGTTGACATTTGAAATGAAAACGTAAGTTGCTCGTGAGGGTCTGTGACCCGCAACGGGCTGTCGGCAAAGCCTGTCCCGCCCAAAGCGGGGTCTCTGACTTGCGAAGAAAACAAAGAAAGAGAAACGCAAGTCAGAGACTTGCCAACAGAACACATCGCGTCAAAGACGCTCGCGAGCCACCACGTTTCAACGACAATAATAAATTACATAAATAACCAAACCACCTAAAAATGAGCCGCTACAAAATAACCGACCAGCATGGCCTCAATTTTCTTACCCTTACTGTCGTAGATTGGGTAGATCTATTCATCCGAAAATCGTATAAAGACATTCTTATCGAAAGCCTCCAATTTTGCCAAAAGGAAAAAGGATTGGCGGTGTATGCCTACATAATCATGAGCAGCCATCTGCATTTGATTGCAGATGCGACAGGAGAAATTCCGCTTTCTGATATTTTGCGCGATTTTAAAAAATATACCTCCAGGCAGATTTTGAATGAAATTGAAAACGGTGGTTATGAAAGTCGCCGGGAATGGATGCTGCATCGCTTTGCGTACCGCGGTCACCAATCCCCGGGCAAACGACAATACCAGTTGTGGCAATCAGACAACCACCCGATTGAATTGTATACGCTGCCGGTTATTGCCCAGAAGATTGACTATCTTCACAACAATTCAGTCGTGGAAGGTTGGGTCGTTCAACCGGAACATTATTTGTACAGTAGCGCATCGAATTACGTGTTGGGAACAGGTTTGCTTGATGTAAAGGTCATAGATATACCCATGTCGTGGGAAGGGTATGTGCAGGGAGGGTGATTCGCAGATCAGTAGACTAGCTGACTCAAAGAAAGAGCAACGCAAGTCAGAGACTTTCCAACAGGGCACATCGCGTCAGAGACGCTCGCGAGCCAACAACGACAATGATAATTACATAAATAACCAAACCACCTAAAATGACCCAGCTGGCTCAAAGTGTTCCCTAGTCAACCTTTGAAATGAATACGGCATCCTTGCGAAGGTCCCCCGCTTTTGGTATGGCAAGTTATGACCTAAAGCATGCCCTCAGCAGTACCTGTCCCATATTAGCGGGATGGATAAAATGAAAAGCCAACACTGCAAAATTTTTATGTTTCTCATTGATACTTTTAAAATAAACATGCAATTTATGAAAATGCGATTACTTGGAAAAACTGGATTTGAGATTTCAGAAATAGGAATAGGTACCTGGCAGGTTGGCGGAAAATGGGGCGATGTTTTTAGCCATAGTAATGCCGATGCTGTATTAAATGAAGCCATAGACAATGGTGTTAATTTTATTGATACCGCTGATGTTTATGGCGATGGAGAGAGCGAAAAAGCGGTAGGACGCATTGTTCGTTACCGCAAAGAACGGATATATGTAGCAACCAAATGCGGTCGAAAACTATCCCCTCACATCAACGAATCATATCAACCACAAGCATTACGCAAATTTGTTGAAGATAGTTTGAAAAACATGGGGTTGGAAACGATAGACCTTATTCAATTGCACTGCCCTCCAACCGAAACCTTTTATCGTCCCGAGATATTTGAACTGTTCAACGCTTTAAAAAAAGAAGGGAAAATACTGAATTTAGGCGTCAGTGTCGAGAAAGTAGAAGAAGCGCTGAAAGCAATTGAATATGAAAATGTAACTACAGTACAGATTATCTTCAACATGTTCAGACAGCGTCCTTCCGAGCTGTTTTTTGCCGAAGCTGCGAAAAAAAACATAGGGATAATCGCTCGTGTACCTTTGGCAAGTGGATTATTGACAGGTAAGTTTTCGCCTTCAACCCTATTTGGTAAAGACGACCACCGTACGTTTAACCGAAGTGGTGAAGTATTTGATAAAGGGGAGACATTTTCGGGGATAGATTATGTGAAAGGATTGAATGCTGTTGAGGAAATAAAAAAGCATTTTCCTCAATCCACTGATTTATCCGCAATAGCGCTTAAATGGATTTTAATGTTTCGCGAAATAAGTTGTGTAATTCCCGGTGCATCACGCCCCGAACAGGTTATTGCTAACCTTCAAGCCTCTCAATTGCCCAATTTATCACCGGAACAAATGGAAAATATTAAGCACATATACACACAATACATTTGGCCTGATTTAGCAAAGGAAAAATGGTAATGTATCTAATCGCCGCTGGCGCAAAGTGTTCATTATTAACATCTATAATCTGCTCGCCACCTGCGGAAAGTGGCAAACGTTTGTAGCAACCGTAACAGACAGAAAATGGACAACGAAACAGCAAAATACATCATTACCCATTTTTCCAACTTATTGACAAGTGCAGAAAAAATGGCTATTAGACATACAACTTCAAAATACAAACTTGAAAATTCAACTTCTGATAACACCGATTTGATAAGCGTTTATACGAAAAAAGGTTGGTTGACCTCTGACCAAAGCGTACTCGACTTACTTAAAGATGGATATGAACAGTTTGAACTAAATATTGCAAACAGAGTTTTATTACAAAACCCTGAAAAAGTTTATTTCAACAACTGTCCAAAGTGTTATAAACTTGCCCGAACTCCTTACGCAAGACAATGTCGGCATTGTGGACATAGTTGGCACGACCGGGCAGTTGCTCAGTTTAAACTTGCAAGTACTTTCCAACTTACAGGAAGACCCTTTTTTCTGCTTGGGCAAATAGTGAAAGGAGAAATAAAGCAAGGACAATTTATGGACTTGACAATGTTAGGATTAAATAAGAAACCTAAAATTGAGGCGATTGAATTTGTACTTAAACAACAAGACGGAAAAGTCTGGGAAGACATTGGACTAGGAACAAACGAACTGACAGAAGAGGACAAAGCTTATATAAAAAATATTGGTTCTTTTGGGACACCATTTGACATCATTAACGAATGATGAATATGGCATCGCTTGGGAAGGTCCCAGCTGGCTCAACATGTTCGTTAGCCGACATTTGAAATGAAATGAAAGCTGCTCGTGAGCGTCTGCGACGCGAAACGGGCTGTCGGCAAAGCTTGTCCCGACAAGGCACATCGCGTCAGAAACGCTCTCGAGCCACCACATTACCAGCTAGGGAACAAGTTGTGACCCGCAACGGGCTGTCCCCCCCAAAAAACGTTAGATACTGTTTAATCAGAACCAGCAACTTGACCAAAATTTTAAATTTTAAACATCTAAAATGAATCAGGAAATCCCCGTCAGAATTATATTGGAACGCCCGCCAACTGGTGTTGACTTTGGGGTTCAAAAAGGCAGTGGACATCATTATGAAACAATTCAAAAGCAAAGGTCCGATAACAATGATCTATGCTTTGAATTTAAAATTTCAGTAAAAGAAAGCAAAACCCCTTTGCCTGATTTTTCAGGGCCGTTTGTTCAAGGCCCCAAAACCGAACGCTTCATTTATATTGGCATTGGAGCTTATGCAGGTCAGATCAATTCGGTTTGGAGTCGGCGATTGAAAATTCCATTAAGAGATATTTCTGCTGAAACAATCAACCTTTTATTGACC
>JALHRK010000309.1 GCA_022841505.1 Saprospiraceae bacterium
CGCATTGTTTTGACAAATGGTCTAAATAAGCGCCTGCAAATTCTTCCGCGTTGTACTGGCGGCCAATGGCGTGAAAAAACAAATCGAAACGCCGCGTGCGCAGTTCGGCTTTACTCAGTTGGCCGTGCTCAAAAGCCTGCCAGCATTCGCGGTTGATGCTGTTGTAAACCGGGTGGTAATGGTCTTCAAACAGTTCGCCGAAGTCCTCCAGCGCGTTCTTCAGCGCGGCCCCTTCCGAGTGGTTAAAATCGAAAAGGGTATTGTCGGCATCGAAAAAAATCCAGTTGTAAGCCATGTTTTGTAAATTATTTAACCTCTTGCCAATTTGCCCCTTGCCCCTTGCCCCTTGCCCCTTGCCAACTTGCCAACTTGCCAACTTGCCCCTTAGTAATTCGCATAAATCCACTCCAGCACCTTCTCCATCTCTTTGCGCACATCGTCTGCAGGTACGCTCAGGTTGTTGTGCATAAAGCTGAAAATCATCGTTTTCCCGCTTTTGGCGCACAGGTAGCCGCTCAGGCAGTGCACATGGCGCAGAGTTCCCGTTTTGGCAAACACATAAGGATCTTCGTCCTTGCCGCCAGCGTACCAGGCTTTGATGGTGCCGGAAACGCCCCCCGCGGGCATCATGGCAAACAGGCGGTCGGCGGGCACATCGCGGTAGAGCTGAAAAAGCGCCTGCACCACCGAACCCGGGGTGGCCATGTTGTAGCGGGACAAGCCAGAGCCATCGGTCCAGAACAGTTCCTTCGGCATATCGTTGAAAAACTTCCGCTTGGCGTAGTCTATCATTCTGGCGGTGTTCATTGCGCCGAAAACTTTCCCGGAACTCGTCAACAGCAATTGCTCGGCCAAAAAATTGTCGCTTTCCTGCATCATGCGGCGGTAAAGCGCCGGCGATGCCTTCACGTGCAAGGTTTTGAATTTTTGCGGCAAGCTGAATTTTTCCAGCAACCCGACTTCTTTCCCCAGTGTATCGCCGAGCAGGTTGGCAATCATTTCCGGGCTGCATTGGTAGGGGATCTGCCGGTCCAGCCGGTTCGCACTGCCGGCAATTTCGTTGTATTCGATGAAGTTGCGGTGTTCTTCCCGCCGCAGGATGGCGCGTTCATTCGGCAGGTCTTTGTTGTAGACTAAGCGCTGCCGGAAAAACTCCGGAAAAACTTCAAACCCGTTTCCGGATTTGCGCACGGTCGCCATGTTCCCGTAAATGGGGAACGGCGATTTTTCAACCTGGTAATAGTCGCCGTAATCGTCCCAGGCCCAGCCCGAACCAAAACGTTCGTCTTTGTAGTTAGCGGGTGAAAAATACAGGCTGCCTTTGTGGTTTTTCAAAAAACTGAACGCCGTGCTGTCCGGGAAAAAATCGGGGTTCAGAAAAAGCGGATTGCCGCTGCCCCAGACGATGAGCGAATCGCCCTGCTCCTTGTAATAAAAGGCAGGAATGCTATCGGCCAGCACTTTCCAGGCGGTATAGAGGGTGAAAATTTTGATGTTGGAGGCTGGGGTAAAGTAGAGGTCGCCGTTTTTGTTGTAAATCATACGCTTGTCCTCGGCGTCAAACAAGACGAATCCGGTGAAGCTTTTCGCAAAAACGGGGGATTCTTCGATTAGACTTTTCAGGGTTTTGAAGCTTTTGGCGGGCTTTTTGGCCTGGCCGTAGCTGGCAAAGGAGCACATAAATAATGCTGCAAAAAGCAGATATTTGCCAGTCATTCTGATATTGATCACAGGAATCATAGAACAATTTGTCATGGAATACAGATTTTCACTCATCGTCATTTTACTTGCCTTGTTTTTGCCGGGTGTCCGTGCACAAACAGAAACACCGGGTATCCTTCACTGGTTTCAGGAGTCGGAAAATGCGATTGTCGCGCTAAAAAACGAAAAAAACCTGATACCGTTGCAGCGTTTAGACACTTTAAAAGTTGCCAGTATCGTCATCCGCCTGCCACAGGGCAATTTTTTTCAGGCAACCCTCGATCAATACCTTCCAACCGTACAAATGGGTGTAGGGGTTTCAGAAGATGCAGATTATCAGGCTTTAGCCAAAAAAATCGGACAAACCTACAACGTGGTCATCGCTGCTGTGGATGCGGAAGCCATTCGCGACGATATCGTAGGACCTTTCAAAATGATGGACCGCCTTTTTAACGCGTTGCGCCAGGAAACCAACTTTATCCTCGTCGTTTTTGGCCAGGGGGAAGTCTGGGCAAACCTTGCCGTACACAATTATTCGGACGTGCTGCTGTATGCCGCCCACAACGACCGCTTTACGCAATCGCTGACGGCTCAGGCGATTTTCGGGGCTGCCGGAATTGATTCCAGGCTGCCGTCCGACCTGAGCTATACCTACCGCAAAGGGGACGGTCTGGACATTCCGGGCGGATTGCGCCTGCGCATTTCCCCGCCGGAAGCCATCGGCATCAACGGAGATTCGCTGCGAAACGGCATCAATACGATCCTGATGGAAGGCTTGGATGCGCATGCTTTTCCGGGCGTTCAGGTGCTCGTGGCCAAACAAGGGCATATCATTTACCATCAGGTTTTCGGCAGGCAGACATACGACCCCGCTTCGCCGCCGGTGGCGCACCAGGATGTTTACGATTTAGCTTCCCTGACCAAAATATCTGCCAGTCTGCCAGCGCTCATGCGGTTGTATGAGGAAGGCAAAATTGGCTTAGACGACCCTTTAAAAAACTGGTACCCGAAATTTAAAAGGTCCAACAAAAAGAACCTGACGTTGCGCCGGTTGCTCACCCACACGGCTCAGATCAAAGCCTGGATTCCTTTCTGGCGCAATACCATCAAAAAAAACGGGACTTTTAAGAAGAACACTTTTCAACGCGATTCGACGGCGCAGTTTAATGTGAAAATCACAGACAGCCTGTGGTTGCACGAGCAATACCGCAACAAAATTTTTAAAGCCATCAAAAAATCAAAGCTCAACAAAGCACCGGGCTACGTCTATTCCGATATGTCGTTTTACCTCTATCCCGAAGTGGTGGAATCGCTCACCGGGCAGCCTTTTGAGACCTATCTGAAAAACACATTTTACTACCGCATGGGCGCTTATAGTCTGATGTTCAATCCATTGCGGTATTATCCGAAAGACTGGATCATCCCCACCGAAAACGATACTTTTTTCCGGAAAACCCAGATTCACGGCGTCGTACACGACGAAGGCGCCATCATGCTGGGCGGGGTTTCGGGCCACGCCGGCCTTTTCGGCAACATCACCGATTTGGCTAAGTTGATGCAAATGTACCTGAACGGGGGCACGTATGGCGGCGAGCGCTACCTGTCGGAAGCGACCCTGAATACCTTCAACAGCCGCCCTTACGAAAGCGAAGGCATCTACCGCGGCATCGGGTTCGACAAACCACTGTTGAAATACGATCCGGAGAAAAGCCATACGGCCGCTGCCGCCAGCCCGGAAAGTTTCGGACATTCGGGCTTCACGGGCACGTTTGCGTGGGTAGATCCCAAAGAACAGCTCATCTTTATCTTTTTCTCCAACCGCGTCTACCCGACCCGCGACAACCGGAAACTGATTGAAATGCGGATTAGGCAGCGGATTCAGGAAGCGATTTATCGGGTGGTAGCCAATAAGTAGGTGGCAAGTTCAGTTGGCAGTTAGCAGGCGGTTTCAGTTGGCAGTCTTTCAGTTGGCAGTTGGCAGGGAGCGTCACATTTATCGGAAGGAATCAAACTCCGCGAAATTCCTTTTAACTCCACGAGACTCCGCGACATGTCTTACTATTTGAAGGCGCTTCTGTTTGTATACTGCTTGCACCTTTACAGGAAATACGGCGGACGGAAGCCCGCGAAACAAGGCACGGCGCCCTTCATTTCCCGGGCTTTAGCCCACCGGTTCTTAAAAAATATCCGAATTCACGTTAAATTTAGGAGCAATTAAATATGGAATACCCAGTGCTATCATCCGTTTTCTACCAGCGCGAAGACGTCGTTCAAATCAGCAAAGACCTGCTGGGCAAATATTTGGTTACGGAGTTTGACGGACAACTGACGGCCGGCAAAATTGTGGAAACCGAAGCCTACCGGGGCCCCGACGACAAAGCCTGCCATGCCTGGAACAACCGCTTCACCGACCGCACCCGCGTCATGTACGAGACCGGCGGGGTCGCGTATGTCTACCTTTGTTATGGGATGCATCACCTGTTTAATGTAGTGACCGGCCCGAAAGGCATGGCCCACGCAGTACTCATCCGGGCCATTGAACCCATCCACAATGTAGAAACCATGCAATTGCGCCGGAATATGACGGCGCTCAAGCCAAAACTCACCGCCGGCCCGGGCGCCCTGAGCCAGGCACTTGGCATTAAAACGGCGTTTAATGGAGTGAGCCTGATGGATTTGGCTTCGCCCATCCGGATTGAAGACCGCGGTGAAGTCGTTGCGGAAAGCGATATTTTAGCCGGCCCAAGGGTAGGAGTGGAGTCGGCGGGCGAATGCGCTTTGTGGCCCTGGCGGTTTGTTGTGAAAGGTTCTGTTTGGGTAAGTAAATTCCGAAAATAGGGTTCAAATCAAATCCCTCAATTTAAAAGTGACTTTCAGCTTCACTTCCTCCCGCTTTATATTAAGGTGTATTTTTTTGCCCGTTCGGCCCTGCATTTTTTTTGCGATGCCTTCCAGCGTAAAGAGCGCAGCGGGTAAACCGTTGAGCGTCTTGATTTCGTCGCCTACCCGGAGGCCGGCCTCTTCTGCCGGGCTGCCCGGCACCACGTTCAGGATCACAAAACTGCCAAGGTTGGGGCCGGAAACGGCGAGGAGCATCCCGCTCTTGTCGTATTGGAATTTATCCTTAAAGGCCCGGTTTGGGAGCAGGTATAATTTGCTGCGCACGTAGTCAATAATTACGGTGAACCGGCTCAGAATCTGATTCCCGATGATGCCGTTGCGGTTGTTGAGGTAGGAGGAGTCTATGTCGGGGGAGAGTTCCTGAAAATTGGTGGTCACGCTTTCAAAAGAAAATCCTGCAAGTCCAAAGCGGGGAATGCGGCCCATAAAGCCCTCTATGGTGCCGCCCAGTCCCATGCCGATGCTGCTCCGGACGACGTGTGCAGGCAGATGGAGTTCGGTATTGGTGTTGGTATGCAGCATCAGAGCGAGGTTGGCGCCGGAGTCCATCAGTAGTTTAACTTCAGTAGAATCTTCGCTGCCGAGTCGGGTATGCCCGATGAGATAAGGTTTGTGGCGCTTGATTTCTACGGGCATTTCCACATAGTCATCTTTCGGCGCCTTGAAGTGAGCGGGGTCGTATAGCGTGATTTTCCGGATTCGGTAGTCAATTTTCACCACAAAACGTCGGAGCAGGTCTGCGCCGAGAATCCCCTGAACGTTGATGCCGGCAAATTCTTCAAAGCGGAGGTAATCTTCTTCCAACACCAGAATGGCCTGGTTCGTCACATACAAATCATTCATTTTGATCCGGATGCCGTGGGCGAGGTAAGCAAACAATTCCGTTTTGAGATCCGATCCGATCAAAGGAAAACGGCGTTTGTAGTCAACCTGGAGCAGATCGGTGATCTCCCGGCGGGTGAGAATCGTATGTTCTGCTCCGGTATCGAAAATAAATCTCAGCGGAAAAACATCGTTGAAGACGATTTTGACGATGATGAAATTGTTTTCGTACTCAAAAGGGATTTCCACTTTTTTCATCCCCTTGGGAAGCATCAGGTCACGCCGTTGTGCCCCCGATTTAAAAGGGAAAAAGAGCGAAGCCAGTGTTAAAATCAGCAGGAATCGGTTCATATTGTATCGGGAGCGTTCAGCCATTTTAAGCAAGTATTGATAACTTAACCAGCAATTTACATTCAAATAACGAATAAGGTACGACTTTTGAAGTCGCAATATAATTTTGTATCTTGCTATTTTTAAAAAAATCTCTTTTTGCATTCTTGGTTTTTTCAGACTTATTTAGGACTTTTACGCGCTGGAGTTAGTGTTAAAAGAACACCTAATGCGACAAAATGAACAACTCAAATCATTTGGTGTTCGACACTAACGGCTCAACTTAACACTCGAAGAAGGATAAACAAAGAAGAAGTTACATTTTGTTAACTAAATCGGAGTATTGTATGAAGCTTAAAGTCAACTATTTTGCCAAATGGTTGCTACTCGTACTGGCTACTGGATTATGTGGGTCTGCATTTGCGCAGCGCACAATTTCCGGCACCATTACAGATGAAGCAACCAAAGAACCGCTTATCGGAGCGAACATACTGGTGGTGGGAACCTCCACCGGTACGATCACCGATTTTGACGGTAAATACGAGTTGAAACTTCCGGATGGCGCAACCCAACTGGAAATTTCCTACACAGGCTACTCGTCGAAAACGGTAGCGATCGGTGCATCAAACGTGATGGACTTCACCTTGTCGGCTGGCCAGTTGCTGGACGAAGTCGTGGTGGTGGGTTACGGCACGCAGAAGCAGCGGGAAGTAACGGGCTCGGTTTCGAGCGTGAAAGCCGAAGACTTCAACGGCGGTAACATCAACGACCCGCTCCAGTTGGTGCAGGGTAAAGTTGCCGGTTTGTCGGTCTCTAAGGTCGGCGGTGACCCGAACGGTGGTTCTTCCATCCGTCTTCGCGGTTTGTCTACGCTTGGCGCCAACGCCGAGCCTTTGGTTATTATTGACGGTTTGATCGGCGCCTCTTTGGAAAGCGTTGACCCGAACGACATTGCTTCCGTAGACGTCTTAAAGGACGGCTCTGCTGCGGCAATTTACGGTTCACGGGGATCCAGCGGGGTTATCCTGATCACAACCAAAAAAGGAGCAAAAGGCACTACGTCTGTGGAGTACAATGGCTATCTCAGCACGGAATCCATTGCCAGAAGCGTAGATGTTGCTTCTGCGGAAGAGTTCAAGCGTTTGCGCCCGACTTCTGACCGCGGCAGCAACACTGATTGGCTCGATCTGGTTACCCGCGATGCCGTTTCACACGCGCACAACGTCGCGTTGTCGGGTGGTTATGCAGGAACGTCTTATCGTGCATCTTTCAACGTCCGGAATATTCAGGGTGTGGGCTTAAACGATGGTTTCCGCCAACTCAACGGACGTTTGAACCTGACGCAAAAGGCGCTGAACGATCGCCTGACTTTAGGCGTCAACCTGTCGGCAACCAACCGCAAGGCGACTTACGCTTTCCGCGAAGCATTCCGCTACGCAGTCACGTACAATCCGACTGCGCCGGCGTTCTTTCCGGCAAACAGCACCAGCCCGATTGCAAACAAGTATGGCGGCTACTACCAGGAAGAAAACTTCGACTTCTTCAACCCGCTCGCTATTGCCGAGCAAAGCATCAACCAGGGCGATATCAAAGAATTGGTGATGAGCGCTCGCGCTGACTACCAGTTGTTTGATGGTTTTACAGCGTCTCTTTCTTATGCTGCACAGCGCGAAAGCGAGCATTTTGGCAGCTTCTATGACAAAGATGCTTATTTCCGCGGTTTCAACAATGACGGTTCGGCCAGCATCAGCACCAATGACCGCCTGAACGAACTGTTTGAAGTAACGGGTAATTACACCCTCGGCTTTGGCGGCAACAACGTGCTGACTTTGCTGGGTGGTTATTCCTGGCAGAACAACGACAGTTACAGCTCGAACGCCACCAACGGTGACTTCATTTCCAACGACCTGAGCTT
>JALHRK010000310.1 GCA_022841505.1 Saprospiraceae bacterium
GGCCAACTGCCCCGGTGTTTTTATCACCGGAGAAGCTGGCAGCGTTGGAGAGGCCCTGCAATTGCTGGAGGAAAAAAGCCCCGATTTGTTGCTGCTCGATGTAGAAATGGAAGACGGTACCGGGTTTGATTTGCTCGACCGGATTTCAAAACTGCGGTTTAATGTGGTTTTTACGACAGCTCACAATGATTTTGCCATCCGGGCTTTCCGCTATAATGCGATAGATTACCTGCTCAAGCCCGTTGATCCGGACGAACTTGCCACCGCCGTTCACAAAGCCCGGCAAAACCGCACCTACGAAGTGTTGGAGCGCCAAATTGCCAACCTGCTGACGACTACGTCCGAAAAACTTTTCGACCGCATCACCCTCTACACCGGCGACGGCCCGGTCTTTGCCAAAACGAATGACATTACGCGCATCGAAAGCTACGGCAATTACGCCTTCGTTTTTCTGGCCGCCGGCGAGCGTTGCTTAGTTTCCAGAAACCTGAAGGAGTTTGAAGAGATGCTTCCGGCGCCTCTGTTTTTTCGGCTCCATCAATCGCACTTGGTGAACATCGCTTTTGTCAAAAAATTCCTGAAAGAGGAAGGTGGCTACGCACTCATGCATGATGGCGCAAAAATTCCGGTCTCCCGGCGGCGGAAAGATGCGTTTTTGGAGGCGCTGATGAGGTAAGCTGCCAACTTTCACGAGCCTGATTTCTGCCTCGCGTCCCGACCACTTATCGGCTTTTTTGAAGAAGGATTGATGAGAGATGATTGATAAATGATTGATTGTCAATTATCAATTATGTAATCGTCAATCATCAATAAAAAATAAAAATGAACGATTAAGCATCATTTTATAGAACTGATCACCTCTGCGTAAAGCGGGAAAACTACACAGCCTAAAGTATCCGTGCCACCAGCAACCCATCCCGCACCGGCAACAACAACTGTTCCACCCTCGGATCTGCGTCCACTTTGCAGTTGAATGCGTGCAACGCAGCGGCGTCAGGATCGTTTTCGGGCGTCAGTACTTTTCCATCCCAGAGGATATTGTCGGCAAGGAGCAGGCCACCCGGGTTGATTTTATCTATGACCAGGTCGTAAAAAAAAGCGTAATCCTGCTTGGCTGCGTCAATGAATACGAGATCAAAGTTCGTTTGCAGCGTCGGTACAACGTCCTGCGCCCGGCCAATATGGAGCTGAATCTGTTCGGATAAGCCGGCTTTGTCTATGTATTTCCGGATGAGGTATTCCAGTTCCGGGTTCACTTCGATGGTGTGCAATACGCCGTTTGGGACCAGGCCCATCGCTAAACAGATCGCGCTGTATCCCGTAAACGTGCCGATTTCCAGGATGGCTTTCGGCTGGATCATTTTGCTGAAAAAAGCGAGCAACTGCCCTTGCAACCGCCCCGAAAGCATTTGTGGCGACAGGGTTTTGAGGTGGGTTTCCCGCTCTAATTCGGCCAACACCTCCGGCAACGGACTGGTGTGCGCCTCGCAGTATTCGTGTATTTGTTTTGAGAAACGGTACATCTTTATTTGTTTTTTGCCAGAGAGATCACATGGGGCATATAGTTTGGCAGTTTTTCAGGTGGCAGTTGGCAGGAGTGCTGCATGTCTCATGGTGTTGGTTACCAAACGATTAGTTTATTATCCTCTGAATTGAAATACATATTTCCATCCAAAATGAACACACTCCTGGCAACTGCCAACTCCAATCCTGCTAACTAATCCTCCCCCATCCCTTGTTTTGTTTCTGTTTCTCCAATTCCTGCCTCAACACCGCATGGTGCGGTTTTTGCAACGCAGGATCGTCGTCCAGAATACGGTCGGCAATTTCGCGGGCGGTTTGCAGGATGCGCCCGTCGCGGGCCAGATCGGCGATGTGCAGGTTCAGGATGCCGCTTTGCTGGGTGCCTTCCAGGTCGCCAGGACCGCGCAGGCGCAGGTCGGCTTCTGCAATTTCAAAACCATTGTTGGTGCGCACCATCGTTTGGATGCGTTCGCGGCCTTCGTGGCTGATTTTAAAATCGGTCATCAGCAGGCAATACGATTGCTCTGCGCCGCGGCCCACGCGTCCGCGCAACTGGTGCAATTGCGACAAGCCGAAACGCTCCGTGTTTTCGATGATCATCACGCTGGCGTTGGGCACATTCACGCCGACCTCGATCACGGTTGTCGCCACCATGATCTGCGTCTGGCCGCTCACAAAACGCTGCATTTCAAAGTCTTTATCGGCGGGTTTCATACGCCCGTGTACAATGCTGATCTGGTAATCCGGAACAGGAAATTCGCGCGACAACGCCTCGTAGCCTTCCTGCAGGTTTTTCAAATCTAATTTTTCCGACTCTTCAATCAGCGGAAACACCACATAAATCTGTCGGCCTTTGGCGATTTCGTCGCGGATGAAACCATAAACTTGTATCCGGTGGTTCTCGGTGCGATGCTTGGTCACAATGTCTTTTCGACCAGGCGGCAACTCGTCAATCACCGATACATCCAGGTCGCCGTACAGGGTCATCGCCAGGGTGCGCGGAATGGGCGTGGCCGTCATCACCAGCACGTGCGGCGGGTGGGGGTTGCCTTTTTTCCAGAGCTTGGCGCGTTGGGCGACCCCGAAGCGGTGCTGCTCATCGGTGATGGCTAAGCCGAGGCGCTTGAATTGCACCGGGTCTTCAATCAGGGCGTGCGTGCCGATGAGGATATGAATTTCTCCGGCAGCCAAGGCGTCTAAAATCACTTGCCGCTTTTTGCCTTTCACGGTGCCGGAAAGGAATTCCACCCTAACGTCCATGTCTGCTAAATAGGCGCTGACCGACAAAAAGTGTTGCTGTGCCAGGATCTCAGTAGGCGCCATCATGCAGGCCTGGAAACCATTGTCTAAGGCCATGAGCATCGCCATGAGGGCAACGATGGTTTTGCCGCTGCCCACGTCGCCCTGAATGAGGCGGTTGGTTTGTTTGCCCAGTGCAAAATCGCGGCGGATTTCTTTCAGCACGCGTTTTTGCGCCCCGGTGAGTTCAAACGGCAGTTTTTCGGCGTAGAAGCCATTGAAATAGTCGCCGATTTTATCAAACACATAACTTTTTACTTCGTCTTTCCGTCGGCGCTTCTGTTGCAGCAGCCGCAATTGCAGGAAAAACAATTCCTCGAATTTGAGGCGGTTGCGCGCGGCATCCAATTCTTCCTGGGTTCTGGGGAAATGGATACCGCGAAGGGCGTTGTAACGCGAAGGGAAATGAAGTTTTTCGACTAAATATGCCGGCAATGTTTCGGGCAGGTCGGTGGGCTGGAGCTTTTCAAACAAGCTTTGCAGCAAGCGCCGAAGGGCTTTGGCGTCTAAGTTCCGGGCGCTCAGTTTTTCCGTTCCGGGGTACACCGGAGCAAAAACCGGGGCGCGTTCCAGGTTTTCGGGCGTGGCCACCTCCATTTCGGGGTGCGGAATGCTGATCATGTTGCCGTAGGCGTTGATCCTGCCGTAAGCCACGTATTCCGTGCCCACCACCAGCGCTTTTTCGAGCCAGTGGATGCCTGTAAACCACACCAAATCCAGGACCCCAGTTTCGTCGCGAAATTGCCCGACCAGGCGTTTTTTAGGCCCTTCCCCCATCACCGACAGGCGGCGCAACACCCCTTTGAGTTGCACATTGCCGCTGTCTTCGTTCAGTTCGCGGATGCGGTGAAACTTGGTTTTGTCTACATAGCGGTAGGGATAATGCTGCAACAGATCGCCAAAGGTGAACAAGCGCAATTCCTTTTTCAGCAACTCGCCCTTCGCCGGCCCCACGCCTTTCAGGAATTCAACGGGCGTTTCCAGAATGTCTTTGCGGATCGTTTCCATGGGTGCAAGATCGGGAAAATTGGGGAAAAAGGAAAGATTCTCATTGACTATGGCACGCTACAAGTATAAAACATTACCGTAATATAATTTTTTTTCTCATTCTTTTTATTTTTACCGCAAAGCAAAAGCTTTTGAAGTAAAACTAAATTCTTTAACAAAGAAAACAAATCATGAAAATTGAGTTGCAACATCTTATGGGGGTAAGTGTATTGTATCCCAAAGGCAAGATTACAATCGGTGCCGGCGACATTTCTTTGAGAGCGGGGGTAGATGACTGCTTAAATAGCGGTGCTACTAAAATTCTCATCAATATGGAAGGGGTGACAACCATTGATTCTTCAGGCGTTGGAGAGTTGATAAGTTCTTACACCAGAACAACTAATCATGGAGGAAAATTAAAGCTTTGTAACTTACCGGCTAAAGTGAACGACGTTCTTACGATTACGCAGTTAATTACTGTTTTTGATGTGTATGAAGATGAGATGGAGGCAGTTGAGTCATTTTAGCACAACTGGCTCTCCTCTCTGAGGCGTTGTTAATTTGCTGGCAAAACACCGACAAAAAATGACCAGTTATTGGATACTGTTCTTTTTAGTTTCATTGTTTGGCCGGCAAATTTTTACGCTTCTATTAAATACCGCTTCTGATCAGAAATTCAACGGGCGTTTCCAGGATGTCTTTGCGGATCGTTGTATACTGGGAACAAGGTCGGGATTGCGTTTGTCCAAAAAAAATTTACTTTTTTTTATACCCCGGGAACTATTCCTCTCCTTCCAATGGTTTTTGGTTCGATTTTCATCACAAAACAACTTTCCAAATTCAGAACATCATGATTCAGCGCAACGCCGACAATTGTTGGCAACCCGCAGTCAGGCAACATGAACGGCGAATTCAACACGAACGACCCTGCTTCAATGGCTTTGACAAAAAGGGTAAACAGGGGTTCCGGTTTAAACGCTGATCGCTTCACTGCGGTCAACTACACGGCCGCAATCCATTCCAACATTCAATTTAGCAATTGTCCTGCGGGACAAAGATACATGGTGCGTTTCGCACCCGAAAAGCCTGTGCGATACTGATTGCAAGCGTTACTTCGTAGCTCATTACGGTA
The DNA here is from genome assembly GCA_022841505.1 of Saprospiraceae bacterium. Taxonomy (GTDB): domain Bacteria; phylum Bacteroidota; class Bacteroidia; order Chitinophagales; family Saprospiraceae; genus JABWAJ01. The sequence continues at coordinate 4,943 of JALHRK010000310.1, forward strand.
GAGCAATAGATTGTTAATCTATGGGTAGCCGGTTCAAATCCGGCCGATAATCCAAAAAACGCTCGCTCCTTTTGTTCGCACAGCTTTTTGTTTTACTGAAAACATTGTAATTCCATGTCTTGGATATAAAGTTCGAGAGCAAGGCTTGCGAAGGCCCAAAAATGGGAGTTTACTCGCGTAAATGACGCTTTTTTGGGCCGAGCATAACGCAGCTATCGGGCTTTAAAGCCGAGACATCAGAGTGCGTAGCTCAATTGGCGGAGCACCATGCTTTTAACATGGGGGATGCAGGTTCGAGGCCTGCCGCGCTCACATTTTATTTTTTATTGATGATTGACAATTACATGATTGATAATTGATGATGGATAAAAACCACAAACATCGAATGGGTAGGCTTTTACATTATCAATCATCTATCATCAATTATTTTTCGAGATTAACCCATTCACAAATAACCAAACGAGGGGATGTAGCTCCAAAGGTAGAGCGGCGGTTTGAAGAACCGCGCGGTGTTGGTTCGACTCCAACTGTCCCCACTTTTTTGAAACAAAGGGCAAGGGGCAAGAGGCAAAGGGCAAGAGGCAATTGCTTACTTAAATCTGGTGGTTATGGAAAACAGCTTTGCTCCCCCGTCGCTGTGCGGGGCAGGCTTTGCCTTTTGCCCTTTGCACCCTTACAAAATTGCGCGGTGGCTGTAACGGTAGCACGCCGGTCTCATAAGCCGGAGATATGGGTTCGATTCCCGTCTGCGCAACAACAATTGCCCGGTCGTTCAACGGCAGGATCCCTGAATACGGATCAGGAAATAGAGGTTCGAATCCTCTCCGGGTGACAAACTGTGGTAGTGAGCAAGCGTGTTCCTTCGCTGAACCTGAATTGAAAACACACTTACGATTTTCTCCACGGCTTTTTTGATTTCTCAACAACAATTGCCCGGTCGTCCAATGGCCAGGATTCCTGACTCTGACTCAGGAGGTGGAGGTTCGAATCCTTCCCGGGCGACAAACTGTTGCAGTGAAGCAATAACAACATGCTCCTGTAGGCAAACTGGCTAAGCCGTCGCCCTTTCGAGGCGGAGATTGCGGGTTCGAAACCCGTCGGGAGTACACAAAAACCAAACATCATGGCTCTGTTTAATTTAAAAATGCGCAAGGCCAAACCGGTCCAAAACCTTGCCGGAGGCCAGGCCTACCGCCAGGATCCGCGCATGGAGCTGGCTTCCCTGTTGCTGACTTCCTTTGCACAGGATCAGTTCTACCGCTCGGCAAAACAGACTTTTGCCGGCTTGGAACAACTTTTGGGCCAGGTGGACGCTGAATTTGCCGCCAAGGCTGCCGTTTTCGCCCGCACCGAATTCGGGATGCGTTCCATTACGCAGGTTTTGGCCGCCGAATTGGCCAAAGGCGCTTCGGGCGCTCCCTGGGCGAAAGCGTTTTACAACCAGGTTGTCAAACGCCCCGACGACATGCTGGAAATCCTGGCTTATTACCTGGGCAAAGGCAACAAGACGGTGCCTAACGCCATGAAAAAAGGGTTTGCCCGGGCTTTCGACCGCTTCGACGGTTACCAGTTGGCCAAATACCGCGGCGAAACGCGCAGCGTAAAGTTGGTGGACGTTGTCAACTTAGTCCGCCCAGTTCCAACCGAACGCAACGCGGAAGCTTTGAAAAACCTCATCAACGGCGGACTGAAAGCTACGGCGACCTGGGAAAGCAAACTCACCCGGGCAGGCCAGACCGCTGGATCGGATACGGAAAAAGAGGCGCTGAAAGCTGCCGCCTGGGCGGAATTGCTCCAAACCGGCAAATTGGGCTACTTAGCCTTGCTGCGGAACCTGCGCAACATTGCCGAACAGGCACCGGAAGCGCTGGGGGAAGCTGCCCGACAACTGACCGACGCCAAGCGCGTTGAGCGTTCGATGGTGTTCCCGTTCCAGTTTTTGGTGGCCATGGATGCCATCGAAAAATCAGCGCTGGCCGACAAGCGGATCGTCCTAGACACCCTGAACCAGGCTACCGAACTGGCTATGAAAAACGTGCCGCGTTTTGCAGGCCGTACGCTGGTGGTTTTGGACGACTCGGGTTCGATGTCTTCGGTTCAAACGAAGTACGCCAACCGCTCGGCTTTGCAATTGGGCGCTTTGTTTGCTGCGGCTTTGTATAAAGCCAACAACGCCGACCTGATGCGTTTTTCAGACAACGCCAGCTACGCCAGCAAAAACCCGGCGGATTCGCTGCAAGGCATTGCTGATTTTCTAATCCGCAATGCCCGGGCGGGCGGCACGAACTTCAACGCCATCTTTGAAACCGCTTCCAAAGCATACGACCGGATCGTCATCCTGTCGGACATGCAGGGTTGGATCGGCGGTGGCGCGCCAACTGCGGCTTTCGCCCGATACAAACAGCGTTTCGGCGCTAACCCATACATTTACTCCTTCGATCTGCAAGGCTACGGCTCGCTACAGTTTCCGGAGGACAAAGTTTTCGCGCTGGCCGGCTTCAGCGACAAGGTTTTTGACCTGATGCGCGTGCTGGAAACGGACCGGATGGCGATGGTGAAGACAATTGAGGGCGTGACGTGGGTGTGAGGAATCCCCTGGTGGCTGGGTGCTGCCGGGGGATTTTGGTGTTTTTAAGGTCTGCTTAAAATGGAAGGATACAACCCAGGAGGAATCTATGGTGTCTATTTTTAAATTG
>JALHRK010000311.1 GCA_022841505.1 Saprospiraceae bacterium
AAAGCGGTGGAGGTGCAAAGTATTCCCCTTATCGGGAATCGGGTTTATTTTAAAATCGAATGCGATTTTACAGACCGCAAAGATATAGCCCACTTCTTTTACAGCCTGGATGGTCAATCCTGGACCGCCATTGGGGAAGCGTTGAAAATGCCTTACACCATCCCACATTTTATGGGGTATCGCTTTGGGTTGTTTAATTACGCAACGCAGCAAGTTGGAGGGTATGCGGATTTTGATTATTTCCGCATTGAGAATTAAATTACGGAAAAGCCTAGACTTGATGAATGCTGGATTTGACAATCGGCATGATCTTCAAAACGATAAACAAACAAAACATGATAATCCGCATCTATTTTTTTGCCATCATCCTGCTCCTTTGCTCAGGGATGGCGATGAGCCAACCTCGGGGGCCATTTGTGATGTCACCGCAGGTGCATCCCGACAAAACGGTAACGTTTCGGTATTTGGCGCCACTTGCTAAAGAGGTGAAGTTGAGTGCCCAATTTGAAAAGGCGCCCTTAGCCATGAGCAGGGACACGCAGGGCATTTGGAATATAACGGTAGGTCCGATCAAACCAGACATCTACCCTTATAGTTTTCAGGTGGATGGGGTTACGGTGATGGACCCTGCGAATGTGGCCTTTTTCCCCAATGAACGGTTTAAAGCCAGCCTGGTGGACGTTCAGGGGGAAAGCCCTTTGATTCATGCCATGAGAGATGTGCCGCATGGCGCCATCACTTATGAGTATTATCCTTCCATGGAGGGCACTACGGGCTCTTTGGTGATTTATACGCCTCCGGGGTATGACCAAAACCCAGCGAAAAAGTATCCGGTTTTTTACCTGATCAGCGGCACGACCGATACCGAAGAAACCTATTTCAAAGTAGGTCGAACGAATTTAATTCTGGACAATCTCATCGCAGAAGGCAAAGCCAAACCCATGATCATCGTCATGCCCTATGGCAACATCGCTGCCAGGGTAGCCGAGCAATCCGGCGGAGCAAAACCAACTGACCCAATGGTACGGGACGGTGAAGATGCCTTGAAACGGGCTAAGGCATTTGAAACCGATTTGCTGAACAACATCATTCCTTACGTTGAAAAAAACTATCGGACCCTCAACAATCGGGAAAATCGAGCCATCGGCGGATTTTCCCGTGGCGGCGGGCAAACCCTCCGGGCGGCTTTTGGCAATATGGACAAGTTCGCCTGGGTATGCAGCTACAGTTCTTACCTGTCACCTGCCGAAATGGATCGCAATTTCAGTCAGATCAGTACCAATCCTGACCACACCAATAAGCAATTAAAATTGCTCTGGGTCGGTGTAGGCGATGAAGACTTCCTCTACAAAGGAACGCTTGAGTTTATTGACTATCTTAAAGCTAAAAATATAAATTTTAAAAGCCTGATCAATGATGGAGGCCATACCTGGATGAATGCCAAGAAATACCTCGCAGAAACGGCCCAGTTGCTTTTTCAATAAAAATTGCACACAATCCAGCAGACAGGAATGCTTGTTAATTCACAATCAGATTCGATGAAACGAATAGTTCATATCCTCTCTTTGCTCCTGCTCACCGGGGGTACCCTCACGGCGCAAAGGCCACCAGCCCTCAGTTCACCTGAAGTGCATCCCGATCACAGCATTACGTTCCGGTATTTTTCACGCAAAGCCCAAAAAGTAGCGGTGAGTGGAGAATTTTTAACGGCGCCTGTGGCCATGACCCAGGACACCTCAGGCATTTGGAGCGTCACGGTGCCGCCCGTTAAACCCGATATTTACCCCTATAGTTTTTGGGTAGATACGGTGCAAATTGCCGACCCGAACAATACCTATATTTTTGCCAATGAAAGATTCAAACGCAGCATTGTAGACATCCCTGGGGACCAGCCGCTGATCCACGCCCTGCAAAAGGTACCGCATGGCAAAATTAGCTACCGCTATTACCAATCCGCGACCTTAGGAACCACGCGCCCGCTGCTCGTTTATACGCCACCGGGTTATGACCCCATGGGCAAGACCAAATATCCGGTGCTTTATTTGATCCACGGTGGTTCTGATACCGAAGAAACCTGGACGAAAGTAGGGCGGGCCAATTTGATCGCAGACAACCTGATTGCCCAAGGGAAAGCCAAACCTATGATCATCGTTATGCCTTACGGCAATGTGCGCCCAAGCCCGATGCCCGATTTCACGAAAGACATCGTGAACGACATCATTCCATTTGTGGAAGCCAACTACCGGGTTCAGGCAGATAGCAAAAGCCGCGCAGTGGCCGGCTTTTCAGTTGGCGGTGGCCAAACCCTGAATATCGGATTGACCAACACCGACAAGTTCGCCTATGTGTGCTCTTACGCCCCCTACACGGCTACGGATGAATTCAAAAAGAATTTCACCGACTGGTCACCAAATGCAAAACAGATGAACAAGCAGTTGAAATTGTTTACCATCAGTGTGGCCACCGAGGATTTTTTATACGAAAGTGTGAAGCAAAACATCGCCATGTTTAAGGATAAAAAATTGAACCTCGAAACCCTGATTGTACCTGGGGGGCATACCTGGATGAATTGCAAGATTTACCTGGCTAATACTTTGCAGCAGCTTTTCAAATAGTGTCTGTTTTTATAGTCCGATAGCTGCGTTATGCTCGACCCCGAAAGCGGTCATTTACGCGGGTAAACTCCCGTTTTCGGGGTCTTCGCATGCCTTGCTCTCGAACTCTAAAGAACAGACACAGCCTAAACTAAATAAACCCCAATACCACATTCAAAAATGACAAAAAACATAGTCATGAAAAAACTATTGTTCACCATCGCTGGTACAGCCCTTTTTTGCATCAATACCTTTGCTCAAAAAATCGAAAATCAAGCCCCACAAGGTTTTGATGTAATGCGCGCAGGTATTCCAACAGGAAAAATTGACACAATTAAATACAAATCAACAACCGTAGGAAATACCCGTAAAGCGCTGGTTTATACGCCTCCCGGGTTTTCGAAAAATAAAAAATATCCGGTCTTTTACCTTTTACACGGCATTGGCGGGGATGAAAAGGAATGGCTGAATGGCGCCAAGCCTCAGGTAATTCTGGACAACCTGTATGCTGAAAAGAAAATTGAACCGATGATTGTGGTCATGCCCAACGGAAGAGCCATGAAAGACGACCGTGCCATCGGGAACGTTTTTGATAAAGAAAAGGTCGAAGCTTTTGCCACATTTGAGCAAGACTTACTCCGCGACCTGATTCCTTTTATCGAAAAAAAATACCCGGCACTTACCGATCGGGAAAACCGCGCCATCGCTGGCCTTTCTATGGGGGGCGGGCAGTCCCTGAATTTTGGGCTGGGTAATTTGGATAAATTTGCCTGGGTGGGCGGATTTTCATCTGCTCCGAATACAAAAACACCACAAGAACTGGTTCCCAACCCCGAAGCCGCCAAAAAGCAACTGAAATTGCTCTTTATTTCATGCGGGGACAACGATGGTCTGATTGCTTTCAGCAAACGCACACACGACTACCTTTACCAAAACGATGTACCCCATATTTATTACATCGAGCCCGGCGGCCACGATTTCAAAGTATGGAAAAGCGGGTTGTATCTATTTTCACAATTCCTTTTTAAGCCCGTTGATGTTGCTGCTTTCCCAAAATATACCATTCTGGGTTCTCCTGCTGCTACCAATGTGCGCAATGCAAAATATCCACAGATTTTACCGGACAATCGCGTCCTGTTTCGGGTAAAAGCCCCTGAAGCCCAAAAAATGCAAATTGATTTGGGTAAAAAATACGACATGGTTAAGGATACCGGGGGGTATTGGGTGGTCACGACCGAACCCATTAGCCGGGGCTTTCATTACTATTCCTTGTTGATTGACGGGGTAGCCGTGGTTGATCCGGGCAGTGAAACCTTCTATGGCATGGGACGGATGGCAAGCGGCATTGAAATTCCGTACAAAGGCGGGGATTACTACGCGCTGAAAGACGTGCCTCACGGCGACATCAGAATCAAACGCTACTTTTCCAAAACCACCAATACCTGGCGCGAAATGTACATCTACACCCCGCCGGGCTACGACAATTCCACCGAAAAATACCCGGTACTTTACCTTTTGCACGGTGGCGGAGAAGACCAGAGAGGCTGGGCCACGCAGGGCAAAACGGACCTCATCCTCGACAACCTGATTGCAGAAAACAAGGCAAAGCCTATGCTTATTGTGATGCTTGACGGCAATATGGGCAACTCCAGAGGCATCGCCGGATTCAATGAAAATGTATTGCGGGCGTTTGAAAATGAGTTAAAACAAGGGGCGATTCCTTTTGTAGAAAGCAATTATCGGGTAGAAACCGATGCAAAAAACCGGGCACTGGCCGGGCTGTCCATGGGGGGATTACAAACCTTGTACGCAGGCATTAAGAATACCGACCAGTTCGCTTACCTCGGGGTGTTCAGTTCCGGCTGGTTTGCCAACAACCCCGACCTTTCCAATCCGCAATATGAGTTTATGAAAAACAATGCCACCACCATCAACAACAACCTGAAGCAGTTATGGATTTCGATGGGCGGCAAGGAAGACATTGCCCACAAAAACTGCGAAGTCATGATGGCCAAATTCGACGAACTGAGCGTCAGGTACACCTATAGCGAATATGCCGGCGGTCATACCTGGCCCGTGTGGCGGCATGATTTGTTTGAGTTCGCGCAGTTGTTGTTTAAATGATGGTTACAGGAAATAAGTTTTTACCACATAGACCACATAGGGGTTTTCACATAGTCCACATAGCACGGGGAAGCCGCCTATGTGAGCTATGTGAAAACCCCTATGTGCACTATGTGGTAAATAAATACTAAAGTATTCACCATCTTTGCACCGGCTAACAAGCTCATTCGGGGTGCTTGAAGTATGTAAATGCTTCAGGCTGAGATGATACCCTTTGCTCCATTCAATACAGGAGCAGGAACCTGTCCGGGTAATTCCGGAAAGGGAAATGAGAATAGCGCTGCCCAACCCCGGGCGTGGCGTATCGTTTCATTTTTTCAATTTTTTTCTTATGTTTAAATGGATTGGTGCAATGGCGGCCCTGTGTGTGCTGTCAGTTGCAGGCGTAAGTGCGCAGGGCGTACTTACGGGGCGTGTTGCCGATGAGGCAACAGGGTTGGCGCTGCCCGGCGCCAATATTGCGGTCAGCCGTACACAAACGGGCGCTTCAACGGATGCTGACGGGAACTTCAGGATTGTTGGGCTAAGTGCCGGGACTTACCTGCTGGACGCCAGCTTTATTGGCTACAAAAGTAAACAGCTGGCAGTGACCGTACCCCCTGATTTGAAAATGCAGGCTATTGAAATCCTGTTAGAACCCGACGCTTTTCGCATCGAAGCGCTGGAAATTCGCGCGCTCAGAGCGGGTACGAAAACCCCGGTGACCTACACCAACCTGAGCCGAGCGGAACTCGAAAAAAACAACCTTGGCCAGGATGTGCCTTACCTCTTGCAATGGACGCCGTCGGCCGTTGTGACCTCAGATGCAGGAACGGGGATTGGCTACACAGGCATCCGTATCCGGGGTTCCGACCCTTCGCGGATCAACGTTACGATCAACGGCATTCCCCTGAACGACGCGGAATCGCAGCAGGTTTATTGGGTGGATTTGCCTGATTTTGCCAGCTCCGTGAGCGAACTCCAGATTCAGCGGGGCGTGGGAACCTCCAGCAATGGCGCCGGCGCTTTCGGGGCAACCATCAACCTCAGCACCTCAAAGGTGGAAACAATGCCTTATGCGGAAATCAATGCCACTGCAGGCAGTTTCAATACCCGGAAAGGCAGCGTGCGCTTTGGATCGGGGCTGCTTCAGGAAAAATTTTCCATCGAAGGGCGTTATTCCCGCATTGCATCCGACGGCTTCATTGATCGGGCCAGCGCAGACCTGGAATCTTATTTCCTTTCCGGGGCCTGGCTGGGTGCCAGCAGCGTGACAAAATTGAACGTTTTTTCGGGCCATGAAGTCACTTACCAGGCCTGGGATGGCGTACCTGCTGATTTTATTGACGATCCTGACTTACGCACCTACAATTCCGGGGGGACAGAAAAAGAAGGCGAACCTTATGAAAATCAGGTGGATAATTACCGGCAAACCCATACGCAGTTGTTACACGACCACCAATTGTCATCTAATTGGAAGCTGGCGCTGGCGCTGCATTATACCAAAGGCGCGGGCTATTACGAGCAGTACAAAGCCGAGCAATCCTTTGAAGACTATGGCTTTAGCCCGATTGTGATTGGCGGAGATACGGTTGCTTCGACCGACCTGGTACGACAACGCTGGCTGGACAACGATTTTTACGGAACGACTTACACCTTGAACTACCAGAACAACAGCGGCCAATTGAATGCTACTTTAGGGGGTGGGTTTCACATCCACGAAGGCCGGCATTTTGGGGAAGTCATCTGGGCGCGTTTTGCTTCGGATACAGAAACCGGCTACCGCTACTATGACAACGATGCGCGGAAAACGGACGTCAATGTGTTTGGGAAAGTCGAAAAAACGTGGCGTGGCGGCTGGAATACCTGGTTGGACTTACAGGTACGGCGGGTTGGCTATTCCTTTTTGGGCATTGACAACCAACTGCAAAATGTGGATTTGAAAGACGAGCTGGTCTTTTTTAACCCAAAAGCCGGATTGCTTTACCAGGCAGGCCAGAACCAGCAATACTATGCTTCTTTCGGCGTCGCGCACCGGGAACCCAACCGCAGCGATTACACCGAAAACCCGATTCGGCAACGTCCGAAACGGGAGCGCTTGCTGAATACGGAAATTGGTTGGCGTGCTTCCTGGAAAAAATCTGCGCTGAATGTGAATTTTTACCACATGCACTACGACGACCAATTGGCCCTGAACGGAGAAATCAACGATGCTTCTGAATACCGGCGGATCAATATTGCAAAAAGTTACCGCGCAGGGCTTGAAATTTCAGGAGGCGGGGCTCTGATTAACTGGCTGAATATCAACGGAAATTTGGCTTTAAGCCAAAATAAAATCAGGGAATTTACAGAATACGTTGATGCCTACGACGCCGATTTCAACTGGCTGGAACAACAGCCCGTTTTGCACGAAAACACAGACCTCGCTTTTTCACCCGGCATCGTAGCAGGGTTGGAGTTGACTTTTTTTCCGGTGAAAAAGGAAAAGCAACAGTTAGAAATCGCATTGCTGAGTAAATACGTCGGGAAACAATATTTGGACAATACCTCGGATGAAGGAAATGTCCTGGACGCTTATTTTTTTAGCGATTTGCGGCTTCGGTATGCGCTTGCTCCGTCTTTTGCAAAAGGCATAACGCTGACCCTGCTGGTTCCAAACGTCTGGAATGCCTTGTACGAATCCAACGGGCGGTCTTATCGCTACCGGTATGACCAGACAACCGTCGTTGACCGGGGGTATTACCCGCAGGCAGGGCGTCATGTTTTGGTAGGGGCGAGCGTGCAATTTTAACGCATTTGGTTTGATGTGATGTATGGGCATGATGTGGTGTGGGCAGTTTGTGGCCGAAAATTTATTACCCCACAAAGCACACACCAAAAAACCCAAAATTTTTTTAATAAAAAAA
>JALHRK010000312.1 GCA_022841505.1 Saprospiraceae bacterium
CCCAAATCATTTATTCGCTCCTTAAACTCCTAACCGGATTCGCCAGCGCCGCCCGCACACTCTGAAAACCTACCGTCAAAAATGCAATGCCCACCGCGCCAATTCCTGCCAGTGCAAATATCCACCAGTGAAGATCAACGCGATATGCAAAATCATCCAACCAGGCATTCATCGCCCACCAGGCAATTGGCGAAGCCAAAATGAACGACACGAGTACGATTTTCAGGAAATCTTTGGCCAACAAACCCGTGATGCCCGCTACCGAAGCGCCCAGCACTTTGCGCACCCCGATTTCTTTGGTTCGCTGCGCAATGCTCAGGGTGGCGATGCCAAACAAGCCGAGGCAGGCGATAAAAATAGCGAGCCCCGTGGCGATGCTCACCACCTGACTCAGGCGGCTTTCCGCGCGGTAAAGTTTGTCAATATTGTCGTCGAGGAAAGCGTAGTCGAACGCCTGTTCGGGTGCGACTTTTTGCCAGGCCAAACGCAGCGTGGACAACGTGGCCGGGAGTTGATCGCCGGCAATTTTGAGGGAAATTTTGGGCGAAGGAACGTCATCAAAATTCCAATCAGATGCGGTTTGAATGATGCCAATCGGGTCGAGCGCCAGCACGAGCGGCTGCACGGCCGTATGCAGGCTTTCAAAATTAAAATCTTTCGCCACGCCAATGACCTGGAATTCCCGGAACGGCTCCGGCATTTGCTGGCCGGTTTCTACCCCAAACTGTTGGGCGTAGGCTTCATTCACGATGACAGCTTTTTGGTCTGCCGTGTTCTCGCGTGAAAAATTGCGACCTGAAACGAGCGCGACGTTGTACATCGGCAGGAAATGGTCGTCCAGCCCGTTGAGCATAAAATTCCGGAATTTTTGGGTGGCAGGGTCCGTATAGCCCATCTTCATCCAGCCCGGCGTGCCGAAGGTATGCGCCGACAACGCCAATTCGCGGATCCCGGGTTTGCCGTTCAATTCCTGTCGCAACAAATCCAGCACTTGTTTTCCTTCATTCCATTGTTCAGTCAGCCTCGCCCCGGAGCGCTTGTAGGGCAGCACCACGATTTGTTCCTTGTCGTAGCCGAGGTTTTTATTTTGCAAAAAATTCATTTGCCGAAGCATCACTAATGTACTGATGATGAGCAAAACGGATAGCATGAACTGAAAACCGACCAGGCCACGCAAAACGGTATGCCGGTCGCTGCCAATTTTGGTAATCAACCCGCGCAGGGTCAAAGCCGGTTTGAAACCTGACAAGACTACTGCCGGATATATTCCCGAAATCAGGCCCGTTATCAATGCCAGCCCCGCCAATAGCAACCCCGTTTTTGATGAAAAATCCAGGGCCAATTGTTTGTCTGACAAGTGATTTAAAAACGGCAACGCCAGTTGTGACAACACCACCCCAAGCCCCACCGACAAGCCCGCCGTCAACACTGCTTCGTTCCAAAACTGCGCCATGAGCTGGCCCCGTGTTGCGCCGGTTGCTTTGCGCACGCCCACCTCCTTGGCCCGCGCCACGGAGCGCCCAACCGAAAGCGTGGTGAAATTGATACAAGCCAACCCGAGGATGAGCAAAGCAATACCGCCCAGAATATAAGGATAGCGGCGGTCGCTCACCGGGGCGATGCCCAGCGGAAAATCTTTGTTCAGGTGGATGTCGGTCAGCGGTTGGAAGCCAACGAGGTATTCGCCGGGTTTGTAGTCGGCAGATACGCGGCTGTCCACCAGCGGGGCAAATTTGGCTTCGAGTTCTTTAACATTGTTCGCCTCATTAAGCAGGATATAGGTCTCAACAATTACGTTCGTCCAGCTTGTCATGGCTTCTTTCGAGAGCGTCTCTTTTCCCTGCTCAAACGGGATGACGATGCCGTATTGGATGCTCGAATTGCCCGGCGCTTTTTCAAGAACGCCTGTCACCGTAAAATGCGTCCATTCCCCGGCGGTTTGCAGGGTCAGGGTTTGCCCCATAGGGTAGGGGTCTCCGAAATACTTCAGGCCAATTTCTTCGGTGATAAGCACGGAATTGATGTTGCTGAACGCATGCTCCAATTTTCCTCTAAGGAATTTAAAATCAAACACTTTGAAAAAAGAAGGCTCAACGGTATGCACGGCTTCCAGTTCCGAAAAATTACCTTTTTTCGCCAGCGTATTCACGGTGTAATAGCGGGCAACCTGCTCCACTTCCGGAAAATTATCGCGCAATTCCTGCCCCAGAATCAAGGGCGTTATGGTGTTGAAAAACACGTTGCCCCGAAAGTGTTCCTTCGCCCAGGCACGGTAAATGCGGTCGGATTTGGAATGGAACCGGTCAAACGTCCACTCATCCCACACATAGAGCGATAGCAGAATGACAATGGCCGTGCCGATGGACAATCCGGTGATGTTCAACGCCGAAAAGCCTTTGTGTTTCCAAAGGCTGCGGAAAGCGATTTTGAAGTAGTAGCTCAGCATATTGCGTTAAGGTATGTGCGGATGAAGAGATGCTCTCCAGGGTAACGCAATTGCCGTGCCATGAAACTACAACATTGTAAATCATATTATTGTGTCTTATTTCGACGAATTCCACGTTCATTATCGGACAAGCCGGTGTGCGGGGGCGGACAAGCCTGTGGTCACTTCCCGATTCAATTGCCCTTCAACTGGCTCAGGATGGTCGTGTCGGTAATCTTGTCGTCTTCCGCCAACAGGAACGCCTTGCTCAACAGCACCGAAAATCCGTGGTCGCCCTCGAAAGGCAGGAGCAGGTTGCCGGGCTTCTCCGGGCTTCGCTTTTCCACGATGCACAGGTATTGGTCGTTCGGTTCCATAAGGATATTGGTGGAGCCGATATGGATTTTATAAGTACGGCGGGTTCCTTTGATGATGAGGAACTTATCCCGTATTTCGGCCACTTTGGCTATTTTTAGCTTGGGCAGCAGTTTTTCCAGAATCGCTTTGCGGGTTTTTGCCATCTCGCCCAAATCGCCAAAAGAGTAGCTCTGCCAATAAGTCTGCATCCGTTGGTCGCCCTTGTCGTTCCAGGTGGGGTCATTGCCTACGCTGCCTACTCCTACGAACAGGTCGGCATCCCGCATGATTTCAGAAAAAACGATGGGCGGTAATTCGAGCAAGCGCAAAGGCTCCCTTTCATTTTCGTTATAGAACCGCACCTGGTCTGTGACCACGAAATTCCAAATGCCAGTATCGTTGTACTCCTGGTTATCAAATTGCGCATCTGCCCAAAACTCCGCCCGCAGCTTATGCGCCGGTATTTTGATTTGTGCTGCCCCCGCATCAGGGCTGTCCCAGGCGCCGAGCAGGGTATAGATCCAGCCCCGGACTCTTGCTAAAGAGGCAAACTGATGCTGCCGCACAAAATGCGCCGCCATGCGGTTAGAATAGGTCACGGTGGTTAGTTCGGCATCGGTGAGCAGGTAAATCTCCCGGTAGGCCTGCTTGAACGGCTGCACGATTTGCCAACGCTCAATGGCTTCCCGCCAGGCAAGCGTGGCCTCAGTGCTGCTCGTACAAGGATGCCAAAGCCGGACGGTGGTTTCCGGGGTAAGCCACCCGATAGCTTCGCCATTGACCGTCTGCCAGGTACCATTGCGCCAAAAGCCCGCGCTGCTTTGGCCGCCTTGCTGGAAATGCCAAATCAGGCGCTTGGTCAGGTTCCCCAAAAGCCCGTGGTGCAGGAAATGGTTTTCAAAATTGGATAATTTCCAGGTACGGTCTTCGATATACATCCGGTCAAGGCGCTGGCGCTGGGCAGCAAGCGTTTTCAGGACGAGATCGAACACGATTTTTAGCTCCTTTAACTGCTCGCCATACGCAGTTTTCAGTGTACCTGGCGCCGATTTCAGCATTTTCCCCTCAGCATTGAACCACTGCAATGCTGCTTTGCCGGTTGGTTGCAAGCTGATTTCGGCAAAGTACCCACCGATTTCAAAGGTGCGGTTTCCATCCACCAGACCAAAATCTTGTACGTTGCCGTCTTCCAATTCCTGCATGGTGACCCCCAGCCGGGCAGCCGCTTCCCCGATAAGCTTGTCTATCAGGGTTTTGGTATTGTTTTGTATGGGTTTCAATTTCAGCGCAGAGAGGTAAGAAACAGCGGATGGATTGGCCATCCGGGCAAGGGCGTAGCAGGCCGCATTGCCGATGGAGGGACTAATGGCCCCACTGCCGGGGTATTTTTTGAAACGCCTTTCCGCCAGTTTTGCCAGTGAAGCTGCCAGTTCATTGCTGCTGAACAACGATGCCACCCAAACCAGCCCTTTGGCAAAAGGCTCATTGCCCGATACCACCCAGGTATGGCTCTGGTATACATAATCGGGGATATCGGGGTTGTTGTAGTTGTGGACAATCTGCTCCGTCTTCACATCAAGGTTCGCCATAAAGCCGATATGTTTTGTCAGTTCCTTTTCGATGTCCGGGATGCTGAGGGCGGCGGCCTTTAGTTCTTTTAAAAACTTGGCGGTGGGTTGTGAACCGGAGGTCTTTTTCAGGATGTGCAAAAGGGCAAACCAACACTGCTGCGCCTCGTGAGGCAGTTGTTGCAAAAAGCGGTTTATGTTGATGCCAAAATCATCATGGGCAATAAGGTAGATAGGAGGCACGGCACCCGACGAATTGGGCGGATTGATAAGATCGAGGATACGCTGTCGGAAGGCGCTATTTTCTTTTCTATCAGAATATTGCACGGAATTTTTGCCAAACACCACGGAAGCTTCCAACAAATGATTCAGGCTCTGTTTGACCAGTTCCGGCGCAGGCGATTTCCTGTATAGCTTTTCGAGCAGCCTGACCGTTTCCTTGAGCAGTTCCCAGTCAGCATAGTTGTAATTAGTCGTTTGATGAAAGCATCCCAGTAGTTTTTCAAAATCGTTTTCATCCAAAGGGGGCTTTTTCTTTAGCATTTCCAACAACAATTTATTGTAAATTCTGGTTTTTGCCCAATTGTGGTTGTCAAAATGATGGGCATTGCTACCCGGCGCCCCAACTGTTGAGAAATGGTAGCGTTTTTCAATCACCTGCCAGAAGGCATGTTTCAATGGCTCGCCGTCGAGTTGCTTCAAGTACCGGTAGGCACTTGCGGCGGGTTCTTCCTCAATTTCGTTGCCGTACCAATTTTGATGCTTAGAAATGAACTGCTCGATGGCCTCAAACTGCCGGGAGAACTCGCTCTCAGTCGGGTTTCCGCTAAATTTTTTTTTTAGTATGGAAAACATGGCTGCAACATTTTAATTTGAAAGTGGGTAAGCGCTTGTTCGGGAATTCATCAATGGACTTCGTCGAATCTTCGATTTGGCTGTGAATGGCAAATTATCCATTATCCCGATTTTCCTTTGTGCAACACATAACTCACCGGCCCTTTGCCCCTTAGGTAAATATTTACCCGCTTTTCCACATTATTAAGCGTTAAATTGAGGATATGGCAGGATTTCTGAATAATTGGTCCGACTTCAAACGTAGAGCAATTGCATTTTTCACTCAACCCCGCCACAACGTCCACTTTTGAGTGCTTGGGGTAAGCCACAGAAACAGTCAGCACAGAAGCTGATTCAAGCGCGGTGAAATGCACCCTTGAATCCCCGGTGAACTGCCCTTCGGCGACAATGGCCCAGCCGCTTTCTTTGACCATGTCTTTGACTGACTTCGTAGCCAGGTCTAAATAATACAAAATCTCTTCCTGTTCATTGCTGAATGGCAACTTCGCTTCTTCGGGTTTGATGTTTTTCGCGTGTTTGCGGTAATAACTGCCAATGACCCAGTCCATGCTTTGTTCTGCCTGCTTCAGGGGAATGGGCTGTTCGGCGGTGAGGACAAAACGCTCCCATTTTTGGTCAACGCCTGTAAATTCTGTGGAATAATTCCCGACAACCAGGCCATTTTGGTCGGCGGTGTACTGAAAAGTGCCGGTTGAGGCCCATTTTTTGAAAAACGGGTAGTTGTTCATATTCACCTTGCCAATGAGTGTGTCGTTGCGCATGGCTTCGATGCTCATCACGGTTTTTCCGGCGTCAACGAGGCGCATGTTTTTGCCCGATATTTTTCCATTGTTCACCATCAGTCCGGTTCCAAGCAGGTAATAGGTCGGGTCTTTAGTGGTCAAACCGGTCAGGATAAATCCGATGCTCTCGGTGCCGAGGTCTTTGCCGGCTTCCATTTTCCTGGAAAAAACGCCGGTGTGCATTTCGTTCCAGCCGGGCAGACGCAACTTTTCGCTGAAAGACTTGACGCCGGAAAAGGTTTTGTCCACATCCGATTGGGTTTTCAGGAAGGGTTGCAAATCAGCAAAGCGCTTCCGGCTGAACTCCTCTACCGACAGCGTGGGGGTCGGATAATAAAAACCTCCTTTGTATTCGATTTTGGTCACGCGCGCGGTGCCTGGTGAAAAAGCGTCCGCCTCCGCCCATACGGTAGATTTTTCCGCATCCGCATTGGGCAGGGTCACCACAAATTCAAAGCCGGTTGTGGCTTTTTTTGAAAAACTCAGGTCCCATTTTTTGCCAGAAGGGGTGACCAATGCCCCTGCCTGCCCCAATTTTTTATTGACAAAAACGCCCCGGTACAGGTAGCCGTCGGAAGCTTTTAACTCGGAATAGCCGTCATCGCAATTTCCGGTGACGCATTCCCCCCACGGGTGTGCGCGTTGTCCCGGCGGATTGGGCAGCAGGAGCGGCATGGTTCTGCCACTTGGTTTGTATTGGGGGTTCTTTTGAACTTCCCAGGGGAAATAATAATCTTCGACTGCCACAGTGGTATATTTTCCATTCAAAGCCTTCTTCAGGTCTTCAAGACTTTTGATTTTTGCGCCGTCCACTTTGTACAACGGGCCAAAGGTGCCGGCTGATTTTGCCTGCAAAAAGCTGTGTGCGGCAATGGAATGTGGTTCTGCAACCCCGGCATGCACGTAGGTTTTTCCATCTGATTTTGAGGTAAATTCCTCAAACGTGAAACCCGTTATCGGGTCGTACCAAGTCTTGTTCTGAGCCAGCAGGGGCGTGGTTAGGCAGCAGGTTGTCAAAAGGAAAAACAAAGTGGCTTTGTGCATAGGAATATGGGATTTTGTGCCACTAAGTTATTGTTTTTTTTTAACCTGAGCTGGCGCGATGGCGGCAACTGAGCGAAGTCGAAGTTCCGCCTCGTGCTTCCGGGCGACCAGGAGGGTCGCTGTGATGGCATAATGAACCGTCGTGATGCCACGACAGATCCTTGTTTATATGTTTTCGAGGATATCCGTTGTGTTGGCCCTGGAAATGCCCACGAGGGGCATTTCCAGGGCAGGGCGACCGCGAGGGTCGCCCCTACTACTCACTCCGCAAACTCCGCACCGGATTCGCCCTTGCCGCGCTCCACGTCCGTACCCCCACCGTCACAAAAGCAATGACCAGCGACAGCCCAACCGTGCCTGCAAACAACCCCCAAGACAGTGGCGTTCGATAAACAAAATCCTGCAACCATGCATCCATCGCATACCAGGCTAAAGGAACCGCCACCAAAGCAGCCAGCAACACCAGCAACAGAAAATCTTTGCTCAGCAGGCCCACCACGTTGCCGATGGAAGCGCCCAGTACTTTCCGAATACCGATTTCTTTGGTGCGCTGCACCGTACTCAGCG
>JALHRK010000313.1 GCA_022841505.1 Saprospiraceae bacterium
CGGCGGTCTTCTTTTTCGCCTGCCGTTTCACTGAAAAGTGACTTTTTCTTGAGCAATGGCGCCGTATAGATCACTTTGCCTTCCGCAAGGACCTTCCCGGCGCCAATCTGGCGAATGGATGCCTGCTGGCCTTCCTTCACGCGATCGGCAAACAACTCGTCAATCTCGCAGCGCACAATGGTGTTGCCGTCGGGGGCCAATTCGGCAAATGAAGTTTGTGGCGGAATAGCGCTTCCCGGCGTGGCCGAAATGCTCAGAATGGTGCCGGAAACGGGGGCTTTGACGGTTTTTAACGCCAGTTCCCGCTCCGCGATGGTCAAGTCGCTCCGGATTTCTGAGAGGCGGTTGCGGCTCACCTGCACATTGGCGCGAAGCCGTTCGATGGCAGATTTTTGTAGGCGGACTTCCGATTGAACATTCTGCAAGGTTTCCAGGGTTTCCGCCGATTTGGCATACAGGTTTTCGCTTCGGCTTAAGGTTCGTTGTAAGTTGGCTAACTGGGTTTCTGCTTCGGCCATTGCTTTTTGATCGGCGGTTACCTGAGCTTCCTGGGTGGTCAGACGGGCACGCACTTGCGGCAATTTGGCAGCAGCCACTGAATTTTCTAATTCCAGTACGACCATGCCGGGACGCACCGCATCGCCTTCCTTCGCATGAACCCGGGCCACCACTCCTCCGTCATTGGTTGCCAACTGGATGAGGTCCTGTTCCGGCTCTACTTTTCCAATGCCGATCACTTCTGATATTTGTTCCGGCGCGCCCTCATACGCAATGGCCGTTTCTTTGGGTTCCTCTTTTGCGCCGCAGGCAGCAAGGGCAGCTAATGCGACTAATAAAATAGCCTTATTCATGGCGTATTGATTTTCAGATAATGATTAATGAGCAGTTTCATATCCATCGCCTGACGGAGGTTGGGAAGAAGCGCGTCCGTCGTCTACGTAAATGATGCGATCGGCAAAAGGCCGGAGTCGCTGGTCGTGCGTCACTACGGCAAGTGCGATGCCGTCATTGGCCAGTTTTTTGAGTTCTTCCATCACGATGGAGACCGAACGCGGATCGAGTGAAGCCGTAGGTTCATCACAAAGCATCATCGGGGGGTTGGTGACTAAAGCCCGCGCAATGGCAATGCGTTGCTGTTGGCCTCCGGAAAGCATTTTAGGCAATTGTTTCCGGCGGTCGGCCATCCCGACTTTTTCGATGGCTACCATAGCCCGGTTTCGGGATTCAGCCGGGCTAATGCCTTGCAGTTTAAGCGGAAGCATCACATTTTCTTCTGCGGTAAGCGGCTGGATCAGGTTAAAGCTCTGGAAGACAAAGCCAATGTTGTGCAGGCGCAAATGTGCCAACTGGCGCTGGTTGAGTTGTGTAACCTGTTGGCCGTTGACGATGACCTCGCCCTGGGTTGGGTAGATCACGCAGCCCAGCAAAGACAATAAGGTCGTTTTGCCGCTCCCGGAAGGCCCGATGATCAGGGTTAGTTCCTTTCCAAGTAGCTGAAAATCTGTTGGGTATAGGGCTGTAATGGTTTGATCGCCAGTCTTGTACTCTTTCCCGGCGCCGCGCAGTTCTGCTACGATGGGTTTTGATTGTGCCTGGGTCATTGTATTTTAGTATGTTTTTCAAATTGATTGTGCAAAAGTAATACGGTATTGGTATAAATGCAAGTTAATTGGTATATTTTTATACTAAAAAAATTTTAAAAGGCTGTTTTCGTTCTTTTAATCGTGTTATCTTTGTTAAAAATAATTGGCCTCATGCACTATAATTTTTATCGGCAACTGATGAATGTTTCAGAAGAATTCGAGCAGAATCATCTGAATCCGGAACAACTGACACTGGAGCATTTCTCTGCGTGGCTCAGCATGAAGCTGTCCTCGGGGAATAAAACAACAGAAACTGACGAGCGTTCCTGGAATCAACCAGACGAAACGCTGGAGGTTGGCATTAGTAAATTGGTCGGTTTTATGCATCGCTACGCCAGGATATACCTTAAAAAGGTGTTTGAAAAAACGCCCCTGACCACGCCTGACGACTTCAGCTACCTTGCTGTGTTAGCAGAAAAAGGCCTTTTGAGTAAAACCGAGTTGATAGAAGAAAACATCCATGAAAAAACTTCCGGCATGGAGGTCATCAAACGACTGCTGAATGCCGGCCTGATTGCCCAAACTGAACATCCTTCTGACCGGCGCAGTAAAATCATTTCTATTACAGAAAAAGGGCAGGGGGTTCTGTACGGTATTTTCGATGAACTTCACACCATTGCAAAATTAGTCAGCGGCAACCTCACAGATTTGGAAAAGCAGCAGTTGTACTACCTGCTTCAAAAACTCGATCATTTTCATCGGCCTATTTACCTGAACGAACGGGATGCGCCATTGGAGCAAATTCTGGCAAAGGAGCGGGTTTGATCGCAAATTATGCAACAGCTTTTAAGCTTTTTCTCAACTTTGTGCGTTTCTAATGCAAAACAGCAATAACGCTATGAAATACGGAATTTTGACTGCGGCCTTCCTTACTTTGTTTTCTGGAATGCTGAGCGCACAACGCAGCATGGGCGGCATGCAGGGCTGGAATTTATTCGAAGGCGTGCCTTTTGAAGAAGTTTACCTCGAAGAGCAGGGCATCTCCTGGCAACAACCCAAATTCGACAAAGGCATGAAGGCCATGGAAGGGCAGATCATCACCCTGCGCGGCCACGTGATCATTTTGGATGCCTACATCCGCCTGAACGTGATTTTGTCGCGCTTCCCATCCAAAGCCTGCTTCTTTTGCGCAGCTTCAGGCCCGGAAACCATTGCAGAGGTGGAGTTGGCCAACAAACCACGCCGCCTGCTCAACGACCAGATCATCACCGTCAGGGGCAAACTGAAACTCAACGACAGCGATCCCTACAAGCTGAATTTCATTTTGGTGGAAGCGGAGATTGTTGGGGAGTGACCTAAATCGCCCGCATTCGATTATTTTTAGCGTTGTGTTCCACCTCCGCCAGTCCCAGTTCTTCCATCAGTGGCGGAATATACATCCCAAAACGCCCGCGCAGTCCTTTTTTTAGGCCGTACCAGCCGCCAACCGGATTGCTTTCTGATCGCCCCCAGGCTTCAACCGTGCCTTCTTTGGCCGGCTTTTGCTCGTCGGCAGAGCCAAGCTCCATCCAATCGCCGTGCGCTTTGAGCATTGCGTGCAGGTCGGTCAGGCATTGGGCATCGTAGAGCAAGACGGTTTTTCCGACCGTACAAACGATCACATCTTTGTCATCCTTCTGATCGCGGTACATTTCATAATCAGAAGTCAACGGTGGCGTTTTGAGCTGCCACGGATTTGCTTTTGTTCCTTTTTCCATGATTATTAGTTTTTAGTATTAGCAATGATTTCTGCTTCGCGCTTCAGGTCGGCAGCAAACTGTTCAAACGATTGGTCGAATGGCGGAATGTATTTCGCATACAATGGAAACATCAACCCACCAATTTTTTCATGCATGTAAAAGGAAAGCATGCCGTTTCCTCGATCCGTCAGGGTATAAACGCGGTTGCCCTGCCCGTCTCCCCAGGCCATTTTTCTTTCGGGTTCAAATGTTTTGATCCTGAGTTTAAAGGTCCTTTTTGGGTCAAGCGTAGATTTTAACCTGATTTGCCCCCCGGATGCAATATCGCCTTCGATGGAGATCACGGTAGAATTCCACCGAGGATAATCGGATGCATTGGTCAATAAAGCCCAGACAATGGGCGCGTCTGCTTTAATTTCGATGCCTACGGACGTTTCCCGACTGAAGGTCGTTTTTACCGTGGTGGCTTTGCCGTTTTGAATGTTTGTGTTACTGGTCATGTTTAAGGAATTTTGAATTGTTTTATTTTGACGATTGAGCCTTCAAAAACGATAGGCTATTCGGCATTTTTTTCTAAATATCTTTCCATTACGACCCTATTATGCTCTAAATGATGTAATTGCAACGCTGCCGCATCGGATTCAAAAGGGTCAATTCCTCGCACTACCTGCATCCTTAAATTGAACAAATGCTCTCTGTCTGCTTTTTGAGCCTCTTTGGCCATCTCAATTTTCACCAGCGCCTCCTGGAGTTTTTGCTTCGGATTGAAAATCCCATTCAACTCCGAACACTGGTGGCAAACGCCCTCTTTATTGATCAACGCGCAGCGTCCTTCAAAAATTTGTACCATTTTCGACCGGCCGGTATGCAGATAGTATTTCACCATTGCTTCAGTTGTGGCAATGATTTGAGCGATTTCATGTACTTTAAACTCGTATACTTCTTTCAACAGCAGGCAAATCTGTTGCTCCAACGGCAATGATTTTGAGATGCAGGTAAAACAAAAGGCAATGTGCTCCCTGATCTCGAACTGACCTTGCGGCGAAGTCATCCGGATGTGCATGGCTTCCTGAAAGAAGGCTTGGTTGGACATGGCCGCTTCTTTGCAAATGTCTGTTACATTTTCGGTCCAGCGTTTTTTTGCCCGTAGGGTGTCTTTGGCAAGGTTGGATGCGATCGTAAATATCCAGGTTTTTAAAGAAGATTCTTCCCGAAAGCTGTCTAATTTTTCCACGCCTTTCAGGTAGGTATCCTGAACAAGGTCTTCCGTGTCGGCAACGCTGGCTGTAATTCTCAAGATATAGGACTTGAGTTGTCCCCTGATGGCTTCAAATTCCTGATTGAATTGTTCGGTAAACATGCTGATCAAATCGGGTGAATAGGCTGTACTGAGTTATGAGACGCGCTTCCGCCACTTAATCATTTCATACCAAATGACAAACAAAAATCCCGTCCAGATGCTGACCAGCAATTGAGCCGGATTCAGGGCTTCAAATTCGAAGAATTGTGCCAGGGGTTTCACAAAAAGTAAGACCCCGGTGATGGCCATTGTGATGCCAATGATCCATAAAACTAAATTGTTTTTGTAGCGGATGGTCGTCAGAATGGAATAATAAAAAGAGCGGTTGACTAAAGTCAGAAAAATATTGGCCGCGATGAGCGTGGTGAAAACCATCGTCCGGGTGATCGTTTCGCTGAAACCCTGGTACACGGCGTATTGGTAGATCAGTAAGGTTCCGCCGGTAATCATCAGGCCCTGTATGATGCTGGTGGTCAGTTCTTTTCCATTGAAAAATGTATTGGTAAAAGGTCGGGGTTTTTGGATCATGGTGTTTTTTTCCATCGGCTCATTTTCATAAATAATGGAACAGGTAGGCCCCATGATCAATTCCAGAAAAATGATGTGAACCGGGGAAAAAATATTGGGATAAATCCACCCCAAAGCCAGCGGCAAAAACACCGTGAGCACAATGGGAATATGGATGGAAATGATGTATTGGATCGCTTTTTTAAGGTTGGTGTAAATTTTCCGGCCCATGGCTACGGCATCCACCATTTTCGACAAATCGTCTTCCAATAAAATCAGGGAAGCCGCTTCTTTCGCAATTTCGGTGCCCTTTTTCCCCATCGCAATGCCAATATGCGAAGCTTTCAGGGCAGGCCCGTCGTTGACGCCGTCGCCGGTCATGGCCACTATTTCATTTTTTGCTTTTAGCGCATTGATGATTTTGAGTTTGGCTTCAGGGAACATCCGCGTAAAAACCTGCGTGCTGATCACCCGTTCCTGCAAGTCGGCTTCCGACAACTGCATGAGTTCGTCCCCGCTGATGCTTTTATCGTAGCCCCGGAATCCAACCTCTTTGGCAATCGCCGCCGTGGTGGCCGCATTGTCGCCTGTGACAATCTTTACGGCAATTCCCGCTTTGTAAAATTCCTCCAAAACGGCCTGAATGTTAGGCTTCGGTGGGTCGTAAAAAGCGACGATGCCTTTAAAACGGAATTGAAATTGCTGTTGTTCGGCGGGGAAATCGTTGCCCTCAAAAGTAGCTTCACCAACGGCCAATAATCGGTAGCCATTGACTGCCAGGGCATTGGCTGCAGCTTCAATTTGCTGTTTTTCAACGTCCGTTAAGTTGGAAATGGGCATCAACGCTTCCGGCGCGCCTTTGGCTGCGATGATCCGTTTGCCCGATTCATTTTCAAACAAGTGGGTCATCATGGGCGGTTTTCCACCCAGCGGGTATTCGTGAATGATATGGTAGTGCGGCCTTTCGTCGTCCGTCGCGGCGTTTGCGTAAGCCTCGTGCAGCACGATTTCCATTGGGTCGAATGGAATGGGTTCACTGGCAAACATCGCCAGCCGGATGAGCGCTTTTTCTTCCTCGCCCAGCGCATCTTCGGGCTTGGACGTTTTTTGAGACGCCAGCACGTACAACCCGGCCAAACTCATTTTATTTTCGGTAATCGTTCCCGTTTTATCGGTGCAAATTACCGTAGCGCTGCCCAGTGTTTCCACGGTTTTCATTTGTTTCACCACAATGCCCATTTTCATCAGGCGCCAGGACCCCAGGGCCATAAACGTGGTGAACGCAACGGGGATTTCTTCCGGCAAAATGCTCATGGCCAACGTCAGCGCTTTGAGCAAACTGTCTAATATGTCGTAGGTTTTGAAATAATTAATGGCCCAGACGATGAGAAAAACACCCGCCCCGGCGATCACCATTTTTTTTACAAAATTGCCAATTTGCAATTCTAACGGCGTTCGTTCTTCCTGAATGCTTTCTAAGCTTTTGCCAATTTTGCCCAATTTGGTGGCGCTGCCAATGGCCGTGATGGTGGCAATGGCCAAGCCGCTGGAAACCGTCGTGCCGCGGTAAATGAAATGGTCTTCTTTAGACTGGTCTTTGTAAACCGGCAGCGATTCGCCGGTGAGGATGGATTCGTTGACCGAAAAATCGTTGGAATGCACGATGATGCCGTCGGCGGAAATTGCGGTGCCTTCTTCCACCATCAGGCTGTCGCCCACCACCAGATCATCGCTTTTGATTTCCACCACTTCGCCATCGCGGATCACTTTGCAATTGGGCTGGGAAAAGTGCTTCAGTTTCTCTAAGGCATTGCGGCTTCTGGAGTCCTGGTACAAAGAAATGGCTGCCACCAGCACAATGGCGGAGGCGAGAAAAATGCCATCGCCGGTTTTTCCGCTGATGAAATAGATGGAGGACGCCACCAGCAACAACAGCACCATCGGTTCTTTGGCTAAGCTTTTAATGGCTTCCCAAAAAGGATTTTCTTTTTTGTAGTCTAAGCGGTTGTAGCCGTATTTTTCCCGCGCTTCGAGGACTTGTGCAGGGGTGAGTCCGTGGATGTTGAAGTTGTTTGCGGGCATGTGTGGCGTGATTACTTAATGCGGTTTCGTTTAACAAGCTTATAAACTCTTTGAAATTCTCGTCCAGGACCATATTTCCAGTCGTTGTATTGTTTTCTGATTTCTTCCAAGGCTTGAATTCGCTCAATGGGAGGGCGACTCAGCCAGTAGAGTACATCATCAGGCTCTTCCCCTTTTTTATAAATCCGGATAGCTGGACGGACATCTTCAGTTGTTTGCATACTGAAACCTTTTTGTAAAGATACGTTTTTAGAGACAAGCATGCGATCTCTTGTTCTATCATCTTATCCCACAAATATACAAATTTTACGCCAAAAATCCAAGCCTCCGCCTAACCCTTTCACCGCCCCACCTCCACCTTGCT
>JALHRK010000314.1 GCA_022841505.1 Saprospiraceae bacterium
GAAAAAAAAAAGGGCTACCGGCATTGCGTCCCGATGGGACGGCTGTTGTGGCGTCCGCACGCGGCGGCTACCGGCATTGCGTCCCGATGGGACGGCTGTTGTGGCGTCCGCACGCGGCGGCTACCGGCATTGCGTCCCGATGGGACGGCCGTTTGGGCGTCGCACGGGGCACCCCTAAAAATACTTCAAAACCTGCCACAACAACTGCACAAACAAAATCTTCCCGATCAACAGCAGCGGATACGTCAGCGCGTACCCAAAAGTCGGCAGCTTATTCCCCGCTTTATCGTTGGCGAAACCCAAATTAGCCGGGTGGTGGGAAATCATGCCCATGAGCAAAATATAGGGGATTCGGAAAAGCCGGTTGCCCATCCAGAGCACGATCAGCGCGCCGAGCAGGGCCACAATTGCGCCGGATAAGAAGAGCAGGGGGCCGGCGCCGCTGCTCATGGTGCTGACAAACGTATGCCCGGAATTGATGCCGATGGCCGCCAGCATGAGCATCAGGCCGATCTGGCGCAACGTGAGGTTGGCGGAATAAGGCAACGTCCAGACGATCGGCCCGCTGCGCCGCAGCGCTGAAAGAGCCAGACCTGCCACCAGTGGCCCGCCGGCAAAACCCAGGCTAAACGTGATGCCGATGGGCAAATCGAACCGCACAGAGCCCAGCATGATGCCTAAGCCCATACCCAAACCAAACGACAGGAGGTCTATCTGGCTCAGCGAATCGTAAGAATCGCCGAAAAATTTTTGCAACTTGGGCATGTCCTTGCGGCGGGCTAAGATGCGCACCCGGTCGCCCAATTCCAGCACCGTGTTGCGGGAAGCCAGCATGTCTACGTCGCCGCGCCGCACCCGGGTGACGAGCGCTTCGTATTTTTCTTCGATGTTCAGCGCCACTAAGGGCTGGCCGGTAATGCCCGGCCTGGAAACAAACATCCGGCGCACATCAAACACACTGCGGTCGTCCGCCAATTGCTCTTCGCTGTAGCGCCCGATGGCTTCCACCACTTTTTGCACGTCCTGCTCATCGCCCAGCATACTCACCAAATCACCTGTGGCAAAACGGGTTTCCCAATGGCAGATCCCCAAGTCGTCACCGTGTTGATGTCGCGCAAACAGCACATTCCAGCCGTATTTCAGGCGCAATTCGCGCAAAGCGATGCCGGTGATTTCCGGATTGGTAATCTCAATGGTCAGGTTGACCAGATTTTGTTCGATTGGGTATTCGTGGCGCAGTGCCAGGGTTTCGGCTTTCAAATCGGCCCGCAGCCAGCGTCGCGCCACCAGAACGGCAATCATCGTGCCAACCACGCCCATCGGGTAGGAAATGGAATACCCGACCACCGCATTTTGAGACGCCAGGTCCATGCCGGGGCCGCCCTGTTTCTGGATGGCGTCGAGCAGGCCGGCCAGGGCAGGCGTGTTGGTCGTCACTCCGGAAAGCAGTCCCGCCGAAGCGGCAGGATCAAAACCAAAAAGATAGTGCAAACCCGCTGCCAGCAGAGAAAGCACGGTCAGGGTTGCCAGCGCAAACCCGGCGTTTTGGGCGCCGCGCGTTTTGAGCGAACTAAAAAAAGAAGGTCCGCTGCTCAGCCCGATGCTGTACACAAACATGGCCAAACCCAGCAACGTGATGATTTTGGGAATTTGAATATCGGGTCGGATCGCGCCTGCAGCTAAGCCGACAAACAGCACCGCCGCTACGCTGAGGCTGCTTCCTTTGACCTTGATGTTGCCGATCCAGGAGCCGATGGCGGCGACAATGAAGAGGTACAAAAGCGCTAATTCGGGACTGGTTTCCTCGTACATGTTAGTTTGGATTGCTGAGGTGTACGTCCATCTGGCCCCGGGCATTCAGGTGCAACAGGTTCACCGGCTCCACCTCGTTTAGCAGCAGGGGGTCGAAAGGCGCTTCAATTTTGATGTAATTGTCGGTAAATCCGGAGATCAGTCCTTTTTCGGTATGTTGTTCAAACAAAACCGGGCGCTGTTGGCCGAGGTGTTGTTCGTAGAAATGACGGCGTTTTTTTTCGCTGAGCAGGGTCAAAATTTCGTTTCTGCGGCGGCGTTCGTCCATGGGAACCACGTCGCCCATTTCAGCGGCAGGGGTATTGGGGCGTTCGGAATAGGTGAAAACGTGGAGGTAAGAAATGTCCAGGTCGCTGATGAAGCGGCAGGTTTCTTCAAAATCTTCGCGGGTTTCGCCGGGGAAGCCCACGATCACATCCACGCCGATGCAGCAATGCGGCATGAGGGATTTGATGGTCGCCACGCGCTCGGCATACAATTCGCGGACGTAGCGGCGGCGCATTTCGCGCAGTTGTTTGTTGTTGCCCGATTGCAGGGGCATGTGGAAATGCGGGGCAAAGCGCCGCGATTGTGCTACAAATGCGATGATTTCGTCGGTGCAAAGGTTGGGTTCGATGGAAGAAATCCGGAACCGTTCGATGCCTTCCACTTCGTCCAAAGCCTGGATGAGGTCAATGAACAACGCGTCTTTTTTGGGTTTGTCGCCTTCGATCACTTCGGTGCCGTTGCCAAAATCGCCGATGTTCACCCCGGTAAGCACGATTTCTTTCACGCCCATTTCGGCAATGCGGCGCGCGTTGGCCACCACCTGTTCGACGGTGTCGCTGCGGCTGCGGCCCCGGGCCTGCGGGATGGTGCAAAACGAACATTTGTAATCACAGCCGTCCTGTACTTTGAGGAAAGAACGGGTGCGGTCGCCAAAGGAAAACGCATTTACAAAATCTTTGACTTCCCGGATTTCGCCGGCGCGCACCATGCCTTTGCCGGGCGATTTGCTCAGGTCGTCAATGTAGTCGAGCATGCGGAATTTTTCGCCCGCACCCAAAACCAAATCAACGCCCGGCATTTCAGCAATTTCTTCCGGTTTGAGCTGTGCGTAACAGCCCGTCACCACCACAAAAGCCTGCGGATTGTGGCGCAGCGCCTGGCGCACGACTTTCCGGCACTTGCGGTCAGCAAAATCGGTCACCGAACAGGTATTCACTACGTAAATATCGGCGCCGATGTCGAAACCCACTTCCGAATAGCCCGCGTCCTCGAACAAGCGCCCGATGGACGACGTTTCGGAGTAGTTGAGTTTGCAACCTAAGGTATAAAATGCAACAGTTCGCGGCGTGGCCATTTGCTTAAATAATGATAATGAGCCGCAAAGGTAAGAACTTGTAGAAAAAATACACTAAGGAACTTCAACCCCCGCATAAGCACCCTGCACCACTATTTTCAGCGGACGGAACTTCACCGTGCCGCCAATGCGCCCGGCGTCTTCGCCAAAAGTATCGGTTTGGATGTACGCTTTTTGAATCAATCCTTCGCCGGCAAACCAACGGAATCCGCGCGCTCCGATGTTGGGGCCGCCCACGCTTCCGGACGGCGATTCGATCTGAAGCCGGAAATAAGCGTAGGGTTCCATGGCTTTTAAAGAGAGCACCTGCTCGTATTTTCCAACAATGGTGGTGTAGTCGTTGGCCTTTTCCCAAAAGGAAATGGTGCCTTTGAGCAGGAGTTTTGCGCCGTCCAAAACTTCCACTTCAAATTTACAGGTCCAATCGCCCAGGCCATACACATCGGCGTCGCCCCGGGTTACTTTTCCTGCAAAAATATCAACGTCCGGCAGGTTGACAATGAGGGTGTCCTGGGCGTGGGAGACGCTGAAAAAGGCACTCCAGGTAAATAACAACAGGGAAATTGCTTTGGATGGTTGCATGGTGTTTCTTGTAATTGGATGAATGATGTTCGTAAACAAATACGAAAAAAAGGGCGTCTTCAGTTTGATAAACCCTCGAAATCTGACTTAGTTGTCCGCATCCAAACAAAAAAGGGATCCCGGTTTCCCGGAATCCCGTGCATAATAAATCAAGTTATTGATTCCTTATATCCTCGTTAAACCGCTTTCCTTCACATTAGGAAATCAATATTTGTATTTGAAAATACGCTTACTGGACGACCAGCTTGCTGCTCACTTTTTCCCCTTCACTCGTTTCTACGCTGATCAGGTACAAACCTTTTTGCAACGTGGCCAAATCAAGGCGTTCCGTAGTTGCCTGTACATCGTCTATTTCCGTGTAAAGCATCCTTGCGCCAAGGCCATTGTACACCGACAGGCGAATGTTTTTTCCAAGGAACGGCGTCAGTTCCACCTGCGCTTCTGTGCTGGCCGGGTTCGGATAAACCGACAAGGTTTGCGTTGGTGCAGTAGCTGGCAGTTCATTGTCCGGGCGGGTCAGCGTTGCGACCGAGCTGCCCACGGTGCTCACATTGGAGAACCCGGTGCTAACCGTGCTGATCGCGTGGTTGTTGGTCGTCACCAAACCAATTTGGATGCAGGAATTCATGGGTACGGTTGCCACCACTTCCGGATACCACTGGATGCCGTTGCTGGAAGCATAACCGGTGAACTGGTTGCCGCTGCGAACGATCCGCAACCACTGGCGGTTCTGCGCCGGGAATTGTTGTGGCTGGCTGGCGCCGTTGGTCGTGGTGCGCACTTCACGGCGTGTGAGGTTGCTGCCCAGGTTCGTCATCAACTGCACTTTTTTAGCGCCTGCTGCATTGGATTCGCGCATAACCACGCCTGCCCAGCCGCTGCCGCCCATGTTGTTTACTTTCGCGGTGATGCTGCCGTTGCCGCAAAGCTGGTATTGTGCGAACGCTAATTCGTCGGCGTTGAACGGCGAGGCGTAGTAGCAATCTTCAGAAGTAAGGCCCCATGCCTGTGCAGGTACGTTGTAGCTGGCCGCGCTGCCGTCAATGCAACCTGCGCCGTCCGGATTCTGGCTCCAGCCGCAAGGCAGGCCGTTGACGGTGATGTAGACTGTGCAGGTTTCCACGTTGTTGTTCACATCCGTTACGGTGATGAGTACTGGTACGATGCTGCCAAGTTGTGCACAGGGAATGACTGCCGGATTCAATACGATGGAAGCCACGCCGCAGTTGTCAGTAGCCGTCACCAGGTCGCTGATGACCAATGGAATTTGCGTTTGTCCGTTGAACACGATGGTCTGGTTGGAGCAGTTGAGGATCGGTTTGCGAACGTCTATAACGTTTACC
The DNA here is from genome assembly GCA_022841505.1 of Saprospiraceae bacterium. Classification (GTDB taxonomy): domain Bacteria; phylum Bacteroidota; class Bacteroidia; order Chitinophagales; family Saprospiraceae; genus JABWAJ01. The sequence goes on from JALHRK010000314.1 coordinate 5,080, forward strand.
GTGGTTGACACGCTGTGTACGTTATTGGACTGGTCGGTTACGGTGAGTGTAATGGTATTCGGGCCAACGTTGCTGCAATCGAACGTGTATTTATTCAATGTACGGGAAACGATGGTGCAGTTGTCGAAAGAACCGTTGTCAATATGGTTGACCGTCAGTGAAGCCTGCCCGTTGGGGTCCAATTCCAGATTGAAAGGCGGTTTCACCAGCACAGTCGGTTTCAGGTTGTCAATGATGGTAATCGGTGCACTGTAAACGGTGCCATTGCAGCGGTTGTCGCGTGCTGAGAAGTTGTAGGTTTTCGCTCCCAGATCGGCGCAGGTATAAGTAACCGTAGGTTGGGAAAGAATGACTACCCCACCATTGTCTGCATCCAAGATGCTGCTGGTTACCTGAGTCACAGAATTCACAACAAACTGACCATTTGCGTCAAGCGCAAAAACCGGGTTGCTGTAAGTAGCTACGGGAGGGGCATCGTCGGGCTGCATGGTAATGGAGGCGCCGGCAACATCGGTAAAGCCTCCCATCTGGAAAGTCGTTTCCGGGTAGGTATCGAAACCGAATGCCGCAACATTGGTGGATTGGCTGTAAACCGGGCCGTGGTTGATTTCGCCAGCTTCAATAATTTCTACGCAATCCTCCTCTGGATCTGGGTTTTCAACAAATGGGTTGCAAAGAACGACAGGCTGGGTCGTCAGTTTCATTTTCAAGAGCTCTACGCCTACATTCACCCGCACGGAATCGCGGATATGGGTCGTGAACTCGTTGGTCAGTTTGTAGGTTGGCGTCACCTGAATCTGGAAATTGTCAGCAGGCACAGTCAGCAGGAGGGTGTGTCCGGCTTTCATGGTCACTGAATTACCAGTACCCGTATTCACGATGGTGTTGCTTTCGTCGCGAACCCGCCAGGCGTAAATACGGTTCAATTGCATTTGAATGTCCACATTGGGCGTAAATTTCAGCTTCTGGGTTTTGAATACCTCGAAATTGATGGGGACGGAAAAAATGGTGTAGTCAAATGAAAAAACTCCGGGCAAGGTATAAATATGCCGCATCGGAAATCCGGTGAATTTTTCCTGAAACTGAATGGGGTCAAAATCAATGTCAATGAATTTTTTGGTATTGCTTTCCATCACGGTTTTATTTCCCGGGCCCATAAAAACGTCGGCAGGGTTGGTCGTGAACGGATTGTCAATGGTACCGCTCAACTTGGCCAGGTTGGTGACAAAACCGGGAATGGTAAGCGGCAAACCGGGAGGAATAGGCTCGCTCGGAGCGCCAATATCACTGTTGTATTGCCAGGGCCATTTAAGGCCGTTTTGGGTATGAATACCGAAAAAAGGAGATTCACTCCCAGCCATAAGGGATTCAAAATTTCCGGAATTTGCATTTTTAAAAGACTGCCCGGGCGCTGCAAGATTTGCGATGTCTTTTGATTCAAATGGGTCTGAATACCCAAAATAAGCGCCCGCTTTGGCTTTTACGCCCAATTCCATTTCAAAAATCGGTGGCGTAGAGGTGAGCTGGTAACCGGAATTCACCGAACAGGAAGAAGTAATGGCAATTTCTTCTCCACAGCCGTAGGTGCGGTTAGTGGGGTGGGTGAAATCAATTTTTACCGGGAAGTTGATGTCCACCATCCCGCCGTTCATGGTTTTTATATCGGAATACAAGTCGAGCCCAAATCCAGCTTTAGCATGGATTTCCAAAAAATCGGGAATGCCGAAGCTGGCGTCAACAAAACCTTTCAGGGCATCGTTAAACAGGTAGTCTTTGCCAATGGTTGGCGCAACGGCGCCGGGGCCTGTTTTGTACCAATCCTGTCCGGTGGTCGTGAAAGTCGGGTTTTGCGAAACAGTAATTTGCGCATTGGCCTGAATGCTGATTGCGAGCAGGATTAACAGGCCAAAAAACTGGAGTGATAATAGGTTTTTCATTGCGTAAGACTTTTTGTCGTGATCAATAACTTGTACTCAAAACAGGGGCTTGTCACGCACGGAGCGTAACCCGGGAAATCCCTGTGCTTTAATAAATTGGATTAAAAAAATCAGGTTCAGAATGGGGGGGTGGTGCGCACTGAGTGTTTGTTTTGTTGTTGAAGCAAAAATGCACTGGCGGGTAGTCAAAAAGCAAAAAAGGGATATGCCCCGTTTTTCCGGAGGGCATACCCCATTTTTCCGATCCAGATTAAGTTGCTGAAAATCAGTTTAATAAAAAATTAGAATTCCAGGTACTCGGAAGGATTTTTCCCAAACCGCTCTTTAAAAAGTTGGGAGAAATACGCAGTTTTTTGAAAACCGACGGTGCGGCAGACGTCCTGCACAGAACCACAAGCCCTTGTTTCGAGTAACGTGCGGGCATGGATCAGGCGGATTTCCCGTACAAAGAGGTTGGGGGTCAGACCGGTTTCCTGTTTCATTTTTTCATTAAAAGTACTGTGGCCCATCCCGGCTGCTTCGGTCAGTT
>JALHRK010000315.1 GCA_022841505.1 Saprospiraceae bacterium
GCTAAGATCCGGGGTTACCAGGGCACACTGACGCTGAATCAGGCAGCAGTGGAACTGGTGAACGTGGCGTACGGCGCGGTGAAGGAAGAGAGCTTCGGCATGCGGTATGCAGCAGAAGGGATGATCACGACCAGCTGGAACGGCGAAGCTACGAAAGACGATGTTTTGTTCAGCCTCGTACTGCGTGCAAAAACCGACGCCTCCGTAAGCGAGGTGCTGGGCATCAGCTCGCGCTACACGACAGCAGAGGCGTACCGCCAAAACGGCGCCTTGCTTGATCTGGGTATCCGCTTCAGCAGCGGCGTACTCGCCAGCGGAGCCGTGGTACTGGAGCAGAACACGCCGAACCCGTTTGCGGAACGGACCGTGATTGGGTTCACGCTTCCGGCTTCCCGTTCGCTGAGCGGAGCCGAAGCGCAGGAAGTTACTTTGACCATAACAGACGCACAGGGTCGCGTGGTGAAATTGTTCCGGGGGAACTACGGCCCAGGCCGTCATACCCTCATTTTAGAGGCGAAAGACCTGCCCAGCGGGGTGTTATTCTACACCCTGAGGGCAGGCAGCTTCTTTGCTACACGAGGAATGCTTGTTCAAGAATAAATTTGTGGAGTAAACTTGTAGTTCGGAGCTGGGGCCTTTTGCCCCGGCTCTTTTTGTTTATTTAGAGTTGTGCAGGAGCATGTTTTAACGTAAGTTTGTTTCAGAAGCGTTCAAAACCCGCTTCGGTGGCAAGTATGGAAACGGAACAAGACGAAAAGCCCCTTGAAGAAAAGGAGATTGGGGAGAAAAATGTACCTGCCAAGTACCGGGTGGTGCGGCGTACGCTTGGCCGGATTGGCAAGCGCCTGAGCATTGACCCTCATAAAACAGACGCCAGTCTGACTGCTGTAACCGGCATTATCCTGCGTACGCTGGCCCTGTTGTTGCTTGTTTTTTCGTTGCTGGTGATTTGGCGGCTGTTGCGCAATCAGGGTTACGTGCTGGAGCCATTTTCGGTTCCGCAAAAGGTGGCGGAAGAGAATGGGCTTACAGGCCCGGTTGTAGCAGCTCGTTTCCACGATGCGCTAAAAGCTCTGAAGGAGGAGATCGCTACAGTCAAGGCGGATTCTTTAGACGTGGGTAGTGATGAAGCCACCAACCTCAACCTTAGTTTGATGGGGGTGGATATTTCACTCAACTCAATTGCCTACCAGTTTGGCAAAATGTTGGGAAAAGAGGAAAAACGCATCACAGGAGAAGTGGTGAGATCGGGAGACTTGCTGTCGCTCAATTTCCGGATGAGCAGTTTCCCAACGGTACATTTTGAGGAAAAAATCGAAAACAACAACGTCGAAGCTGCGGCACAAAACCTGCTCAAAAAAGCGGCAGAAGCAGTGCTCAGAAGCACGGATCCATATCGCCTGGCCATTCTTTACTACCGCCGCAAGGATTTTAACACGGCTACGGAAATTGTAAGAGCCATTATTAAAGAACGCCCTCACGAGCGCACCTGGGCTTTTCATGCCTGGGGAAATATTCTTCGGGAGCAGGGGAACTTAGAGGAGGCTTGCCTTAAATTTCAAAAAGCCGTTGAACTTGACTCCAATTTTCACATTTCCTGGTCGCAATGGGGATTTACCTTATTGAAAATGAATCGTCTTGAAGAGGCTGCTCAGAAACTCTGGCGCTCAACGAGAGCGGCGCCTCAAAGCCCCGATGTATTAATGACGCTGGGTTGGTTTCACAACAACAACCAGCAATACACCCTCAGCGACAGTGCTTTTGCGATGGCCGTTGAAGCTGCGGCGCTTTATAAAAAAACAGAAGTTGTCTATCTCTCCTGGGCAGATGCCAAATTCATGCGGGACAGCGCTGATGCTGCGCTAAATTTGGTAAAATTAGCAGCAATCACAAATCCAGAAAGTGCAGAAGGCTATGTTGCCAAAGCAACTGCACTACTACTACAAAAAGATACTGCGGCAGCATACCAGGCGGCCCTTCAGGGATTAGAACTGGATCCGGAGAATATAAGCGCCCTGACGATGGTTGTCAGAGCCGAATTCGGTATCTTTAAAAACTATAACTCCGTCATTAATCGGGTGCAAGGACTTCGCTTTAACCTCAGCCAGTATTACGACCAGCAAATGATGCTCTTTAATTTGCAGGCCATGTCTTATAACAATGTTGGCAAACACGACTCGGCTTTTGCTGTAATCCAGCGTGTCATCGCCCTGAATCCCGAAGCGGGCATCCCTTACACAACGCTGGCTGAAACCTACGCTTTTCAGGGCGATACCGAAGCTTTTTACAACACCCTTGAAAAAGCGCTGAAACTGGGCGTTCAAACCCGGTTTTTAGACTTGAAGGAAGATCCGTACCGGCGTTTTGCCAATACCCAGCGTTTCAAAAAATTGATGGAAAACTATAAACTCAAGGGTTAACTTTTATTTTTACGCCGGTTGGCCCACCCTTCCAGAATTTCCAGCGCTTTTACGACGCGGTTGGCTTTGGCATCCAAACTTTTTACCTCCGTGAGGTATTGGGCGATCCAGCGTTTAGAAGACGGCGGGCATTTTTCGTAAGCCGCTTTTGCCAAAGGGTTTTCTTCGAGTTCTTCTTCGAAGTAGTCGGGCAGCACAACAACGGAGTAGGTTTCATCGGGTTCTATTTCAACGACCACAGGATGGCCCGTGCTTTTGCCAATGCGGCGCCGCATGGCCAAGTTGGTCACAATGAAATGCCCGCCCTGGCCATCCGACAACAGGGTTCGCTGAAAAGGGACGCCGTCAATGAGGCCGCGCACGTCAAAACGGGTTTTCGCGCCAAGCGCCTGAACAATCTCTGGCGGCACGACGATCACTTTCCAGATTCCATTTTCGTTGAAATCGGTAATAGAGGATTCAAAGCGGAGCATAGACAATCAGAAGCTGTCCACGGCCACATAAGCGTCAATGACCGCCTGCTCGCCGGCTTTGTCAGGTCTGGAATTGCCGTGTTCCATGCCCAAAACGCCCTTAAAGCCTTTGTTGTGGATGTGTTTAAAAATATTTTTGTAGTTGATTTCGCCGGTAGTCGGTTCATTTCGGCCCGGGTTGTCGCCTATCTGAAAATAAGCAATTTCGGACCAGGCCAGGTCTATATTGGGAATCAGGTTGCCTTCGGTAATCTGCTGGTGGTAGATGTCGAAGAGGATTTTGCAGGCCGGGTTGTTAACGGCGCGGCAAATTTCGAAGGTCTGGCCCGCTTTGGTAAGGAACAAGCCCGGGTGGTCGCGAAAATTGAGCGGTTCGAGCACCATGATCAGGCCATGCGGCTCCAAAATAGCACTGGCCTGCCGCAGCGATTCCACGACATTGGCGGTCTGAAAACCCATATCTAAGCGCAAATCCAAAAAGCCCGGCACAACGGTCATCCATTTCGCATTGACGCGTTTAGCGACCTCCACTGATTCGCGGATGTGCTGTAAGAACTCATCCCGCCAATCCTTTTTTCCGGAAGCAAGGTTGGGATCGTTCCAATAGATTTTATGCGCCACAAACACCCCCATCTGGATGCCGAGTTTGGCCATCGTTTCGCCCATGCGTTTTTGCAAGCCAACCTCGCGGTCTTTCATGCCATTGTCTTCGAATGCCGTAAAACCCTGATCTGCCATAAATTTAAGCTGATCAATGGGGTCTTTGCCTGCGTGGTTTTCAAACATCCCGAGGTGGGGTCCGTATTGGAGTTTAAAGGTATGTTTGCCGGCCAAAGTACCGGGCGTAGTACCCGAAGGCGCAGCTTGCAGACTTCCGGTGGCTGCCGCAGCAGTGGCTAAGATTCCGGATTGGACAAAGGTTCTTCGTTTCATAAATCTATTTAATTGGCGAGATCAGACAAAGATAATTGCCCAAGTGAAAAAATTCCGGGTTTTTACCTTATTTAGAGCCTTAGAAACCCGCAATCGCAAAAAAGACAAGCGGTCTATTGTCAAAATCATAAATCATCAGCATGTCAGCAGGAATACTTTTTTCATTTGTAATCGGTTACTTTCTTATTCTATTGTTCGTAGCCTGGTATACTTCCCGCAATTCGAATAATGATACTTTTTTTATCGGTAACAAGAACAGCAACTGGATGCTGGTGGCGTTTGGCATGATCGGCACCTCCCTGTCCGGGGTTACCTTTGTGAGCGTGCCGGGCGGGGTGGGAGACGTGGCGGGCGGCGCTTTCAAAGGATTTGCTTACATGCAGGTCACCATTGGCTATTTCTTTGGTTATTGTGTGATTGCATTTGTGTTGCTGCCGCTTTATTATCGGCTCAACCTCACTTCCATTTACAACTACCTGCAACAGCGCTTTGGAAACGTGGCCTACAAAACCGGCGCCTTGTTCTTCATCATCAGCCGCACGGTGGGCGCCACTGCAAGGCTTTATTTAGTGATCAATATCCTTCAGTTTTTTATTCTCGACCGGATGGGCGTTCCATTTGTAGTGACCGCGTCTTTTATCTTGTTGATGATTCTGCTCTATACCTTTGAAGGCGGGGTAAAAACCATCGTTTATACCGATACCCTGCAAACCTCATTGATGGTGGCCGGATTGATTGTTTGCGTAGTTTATATTTTGACCCACCTCGGCATCAGTGGCGGCGAGGCATTCAGCCAAATGAGTGATCAGGGGTATCTAAACGTTTTCAATACCGATGTAAACAGCAAAGGCTTTTTTCTCAAACAGATTCTGGGGGGCGCGTTTATTGCGATTGCGATGACTGGGCTTGACCAGGAAATGATGCAGAAGAACATCAGCGTGAAAAAACTGGGCGATTCGCAAAAAAACGTGATGACCATGGCGATTGTGTTGATGGGGGTCTTGTTTCTTTTCCTGATGCTGGGCGGTTTGCTGTACCTCTACGCCGTTTCCAAAGGCGCAGTTTATACGGATGTGGAGATGGGGGGTAAAATCGTAAAACAGTTGTTGATCCCTGATCCTGATAATGTCGGCCAAACGATCAACATCATCGGCGACAAGATCTTCCCTTCGGTGGCCATCAATTTTTTGCCGCCGGCCATCAGCATTATTTTCATCATCGCGCTGATTTCTGCGTTGTTTCCCAGTGCCGACGGTGCTTTGACCGCCCTGACTTCTTCTTTCTGCATTGACCTGCTGAACCTGAAACAACGGGACGACTTAGACGAAAAAGCAAAACGACGCACCCGGCTTACGGTGCATTTTACGTTTGCATTCGTTTTCTTAGCTTGCATTATGGTTTTTTACGTGGTGAATAACAACAGCATCATTGATGTCATCCTCGACCTGGCAGGGTATACCTACGGGCCATTGCTCGGATTGTTCTCTTTTGGGATCCTCACAAAGCGGCGCATCAACAACTCCCTGATTATAACAGGGATCTGCTTAACCGCTCCGGTGCTTTCTTACTTTTTGTCCAAATACGCAAAGGACTTGTTTGGGGGCTACCAGATTGGTATTGAGCTGCTGATCATCAATGGGTTGTTGACCTTTTTGGGGCTTTGGGCGATTTCCCATAAGTCTAAATAGTGTCTGTCTTTATAGTCCGATAGCTGCGTTATGCGAAGGGCCAAAATTGGTCATTTACGCGAGTAAACTTCCACTTTTGGCCCTTCGCATGCCTTGCTCTCGAACTCTAAAGAGCAGACACCAGACTAAATGGACAGGCACTAAATAGTGTCTGTCTGTATATCAGTCACAGTGGTTTATCGAAATAAATGGAGCCGATACCAATAGATGCTTACTTTCGTCATTCTGTTTGAACCATTAATGCCGCTGTTGTATGAACCTCCGGGAAAATGTAAAAATCGCGTTGCGCTCTGTGCGCTCCAACTGGCTTCGGGCCATCCTGACGCTGCTCATTATTGCCTTTGGCATCATGGCGTTGGTTGGCATCCTGACGGCTATTGACAGCGCCATTTATTCCCTGAGCAGCAACCTCTCCTATCTGGGCGCCAACACCTTCGATGTGGACCCAAAAGGCGAAGGCTCGGGCGGCGGACACCGCGGCGGCAGGCGTGAAAAACAGGGGGAACCGATCAGCTACAAACAGGCGATTGCGTTCAAGGAGCAATTCAATTTCCCGGCGCGCACATCCGTATCCATCAATTGCACCGGAACCGCCGTCATCAAAAACGGCGATGAAAAAACCAACCCCAACGTACTCATCTTCGGCATTGATGAAAACTACCTGGAAGCCAAAGGCTTTGACCTCGAACTTGGCCGGAATTTCACAGCGCGTGAAGCACAAGGCGGGGGCTACATCACCATCATCGGCAAAGATGTGGTAAAAGACCTTTTCAAAGGCAAATCGGATAAAGCGCTCAATGCGGTCATTGCTGCCGGCAACATCAAATTGCGGGTGGTGGGCATTCTGAAAAGTAAAGGTTCGAGTATGAACCAGAGCGAAGACCGCCGGATTTTGCTTCCGCTTCAGACCGGAAAACGCTACTACGGCTCCCAGAATGAAAATTACAACCTCCTGGTGGCCGTGAACGACCCCAACCAAATAGACCAGGCCGTTGCACAGGCCACCGTTTTGCTGCGCAATGTACGGGGATTGAAAGCTTCCGAAGAAAACGACTTTGAAATCTCCAAAAGCGACGGCCTCATCAGCATCATCAAAGACAATACCCAATATTTCCGCTGGGCGGCGGTCGGCATCGGCCTCATTACCTTAGTGGGCGCTGCCATCGGTCTGATGAACATCATGCTCGTTTCCGTCACCGAACGCACCCGCGAAGTCGGCATCTGCAAAGCCATTGGCGCCACGCGCCGCAGCATCATGATCCAATTCCTGACCGAAGCAGTCGTGATCTGCCAGTTGGGCGGCATCCTCGGCATCATCCTTGGAGTACTGATCGGCAATGTGGTGACCCTGCTCATGGGCGGCGCCTTCCTCTTTCCCTGGCTCTGGATTACGATTGCGGTGATTACGTGTACGGCAGTGGGTTTGATTTCCGGGTTGTATCCGGCACTGAAGGCGGCCCGGTTGGATCCGATTGAGTCGTTGCGGTATGAGTAATTACAAGTAATAATTTCTTAATATTGTCCGGTCTATTTGGTTACACCTAAAACCGGAACAAACATGTCTCCATTCCTCGGCGAACTGATCGGCACAGCCATCCTCATCCTGCTCGGAAACGGCGTGGTCGCCAACGTCCTGCTTAAAGATTCCAAAGGCAACCACGGCGGCTGGATCGTCATCACGCTGGGTTGGGCAATGGCCGTTTTTGTAGGCGTTTATGTATCGGCAGGCAGCAGCGGCGCACACCTCAACCCGGCGGTATCGGTCGCCCTGGCCATCACCGGAAAGTTTCCCTGGGCGGATGTTCCGGTTTATGTGGCCGCGCAATTGCTCGGGGCCATGATTGGCTCCCAACTGGTGTGGCTGGCCTATAAAAAACACTACGACGCCACCGACGATGCCGGACTCATTCAGGCCACTTTTTGCACCGCGCCGGCCATCGCCCATCCGTTTTACAATGTACTAACTGAAGGCATTGGCACGTTTATCCTGATTTTTGGGGTGTTGCACATTGCCGCGCC
>JALHRK010000316.1 GCA_022841505.1 Saprospiraceae bacterium
GGGGGGAGAAAAAAAATTCCATACCTTTTTTTATTTAAAAAATAAATTGTATATTCATCGAATTAAATAAAACAAATCGTTGCATCATGAAAAAAGAACTCATCCTCGAGCTTTTCGAAAAATTTGAGGCTGCCTGCTACCTGATTGAAAGCACCGAATGCTGGAGCGCGCGCGAACTGCAATCCATCCTTGGATACGCCGATTGGCGCAATTTTCTTAACGCCATAGAGAAGGCTAAAAACGCCTGCGAAGGTGCAGGTGAGAAAACCGGGCATCATTTCGTTGACGTCAACAAAATGATCGCCTTAGCCAAAGGCGCGCAACGCCGCATTGACGACATGGCATTAACCCGTTATGCCTGTTACCTTATTGCGCAAAACGGCGACCCTACGAAAAAGCCTGAAATTGCTTTCGCGCAAACCTACTTTGCTTTCCAGACACGGAAACAGGAACTCATTGAGCAGCGCCTGCTTGACCGCGATCGGGTGAATGCCCGCGAGAAACTTTCCAAAGCTGAAAATAAACTATCCGGTATCATCTACGAGCGCGGCGTAAACGAGCAAGGTTTTGCCATCATACGCTCTGAGGGCGACAAAGCCTTATTTGGCGGCCGCACCACCCAAGACATGAAACGGAAGCTCGCCGTGCCCGACAGCCGACCGCTGGCTGATTTCCTGCCACTGCTCACCATCAAAGCCAAAGATTTTGCTGCCGAACTGACCAACCACAACGTTGTAGACAAGGATCTACATGGCCAACCCGCGATCCAGCATGAGCATGTGGAAAACAACCTCGCGGTGCGAAAAATCCTGCACGAACGTGGCGTACGCCCGGAACACTTGCCCGCTGCGGAAGACGTAAAAAAAGTGGAACGCCGTATTAAAGCAGACAATAAAAAAGCCTTACAAAAACCTGATCAAATCAAAAATCTGCCGCCGGGTAGCGAAGAAGAAAGATAAATCGGAGGGAATGCAGCTCTTTAAATTTGCAAAAAACTATACTTCAATTGGCTGATAGGAGACGATAACCAGCGATAATCTTAAATTTGAAGCGATGACAAAGAAAGAAGGTGTACACTTTGCCACACTTACCGACATCATTACCCAGGCCTGGGCAGGCAAAACCACCAAAGAATACAAAATCCTGAAAGGTTTGAAAAAAGAAAATCTGCGGGATAATATGACGAATACCGAGCTGATCCTGAATATGTTGGCAGAAGCTTCCACCAAAGACATCTCGCAAGCGGTGAACCCGGAAACCTTTGAAGACAGCCAAAAGTGGCCCAGCAAGGTGGAAATGTAGCCAAAGTGGCACTAGTGGAACTAGAGGCTAAAACGGGCAAAAAAGTAGTGACGGCTTTAAATGCCAAGTCGGTATTGGATCCGGCTGAGTTGGAGGAGCCGGGTAAAAAGATAGAGCGGGACAAAAAATAACGTATGTAGTGTCTGTATTTACAGGCCAGATCATTCCACGAGCACACCGAATTGAAAGGAATAGCAGTCGCAAAAACTTAAAACAACTACATTAGCCTTCTTATTTTTATTTTGCCGTATTTATCTACAGGAGGGTCAGACCTCCGGAATGACGGGGTCAGATACTCCGAATATCCATTTATATTTTATATGCAGAAACCTCGCATTTTAATAGTAGAAGACGATGCACAAATCGCATCCTTGCTTACCCAAGCGCTGAAAGAAGCTGGGTATGATATATTTGTGGCTTTCGACGGCGAAATGGCAGCCAATATCATTGAAGAGGTACAGCCCCGATTGGTCATCACCGACCTGATGATGCCGGTCATGGATGGATTGCAGTTGTGCAAGCATATCCGGGACAAAAAAATTGGTGTTCCAATATTGATGCTTACCGCACTTGGAGATTCAAAGGACGTTGTGCAGGGCTTGGACACTGGCGCCGATGACTACATGGTGAAACCATTTCGCCTGTCTGAGCTGTTGGCAAGGGTCAGGGCACTGCTACGCCGGGCCGGAGGAACAGATGCCGTCACGGTAAGCTCAATTGCCGGCCTCACGGTGAACCACGCCAGCAAACAAGTTTTTATAAACGAGGAGCCAGTCATGCTCACCGCAACAGAGTTTCGCCTGTTAGAGTACCTGCTGCTGCACAGGGGCGTGGTAAAAAACCGCATGGAAATCCTGGAGCATGTATGGGGCATGCACTTCGACCCCGGCACCAATGTGGTGGATGTTTATATAAACTATCTACGCAACAAGATTGACAAACCCTTGGGGAAAAAGCTCATCCATACCTATATTGGTTTGGGCTTCATTCTCAAGGAATAACCACTCGCAATGAAAGCGCTACCATTGACCATACGCCAGCGCCTGACGCTGGTCATCTCCTTTTCAGCACTGTTTATCCTGGTGCTTGAAGGTTGGTATATTTATGATTATTCCGTCAAATTTTACGAATGGGAATTCCGGGAACGGCTCGAAGAACGTCTTTTCCTGGCTGACTCCTTGCTTACCAGTGACAGTTTGCACCCCTTCACTGCCATCAGTAAAATACCGCCCGGCTACTTGCCAGACGAGAAAATTATCTACCTCTCCAGACTGGGAAATTCACCTTCCCCAATCAACGACAATTCCCTTCCAGAAGCGCTGGACACCACAAAGTTCCATAGTAATTTCATTTACTTTGAGCATATCGGACAACGCGACTTCTGCATTCGGCACGACCCTAAAACCCATGAAACCCTGGTGGTTTCAGCAATTGACAAATATGGTTATACCAAGATTCAAAACTTGCGCTATGCGGTACTTAGCGGTATTGGGATTGGCGTTATTTTGCTCAGCCTCGTCTCTTGGTTTTGGGTGAAACGAATGCTTCAGCCCATTACCGACAAAATCAAAAAGGCCCGCTCCATTGGTGCAAAAAGCCTCAACCTGCGGCTCGATGTAAAGAACGAGCACGACGAATTGGGGCAGATGGGGATTGCCTTCAATGAAATGCTCGACCGCATTGAAAACGCATTTGTTTCCCAGCAGCAGTTCATCCGAAATGCTTCTCACGAAATGCGTACCCCATTGACTGCCATTACTGCCGAAGCAGATATGGCCTTGCTCAAAGAAAGAGAGTCCGAGCAATACAGGCAATCTTTGGAGCGTATTCGGCAGCGTTCTGAAAACCTGAGCCAACTCACACACAAGCTCCTCGCCATGTCCCGGCTGGAATCTGACAGCCTTTTGCCACAGCCTTGCGCCACAGACGAGGCGCTTTTATCGGCCGTAAAAACCATAAAAACGACATACCCCGAGCACCATATCAATATCAACATCGAAGCCCCATCGGCCTTGAGCCTGCAGGTGCTTTGCGACCCGGCGATGCTGGAAACCGCGTACCTCAATCTCATTGATAACGCCGTGAAATACGGCAACCAAAAAGAGGTACTGGTGCGGCTGTTCAACGAGCCAGGCATGGTTTGCCTCGAAGTGACAGACAAAGGCGATGGCATTGCGGAGATGGAGATGGAGCACTTGTTCAAGCCATTTTACCGCAGCATCCGGCATCATGGCCAGAGCGGGAGCGGCATCGGCCTGTCGCTCGTAAAGAGTATAGCGAAAAAATATGGCGGCGACGTTCGGATATGGTCGCAGGTCGGGGTGGGCAGCAGAGTGCAGTTTAACCTGCCCGCCATGGTTTTTGAAAAATACAGCTAAGTATCATTCAAAGAAGCAGCTAAAACGGGGAAGTTCTTCTTTAAATCGCACTAAATGCAAAAGTTCTAATACCGTTCTTAATCTGTTCTTATGCCATTCTATAACTGGCAGCTCACCTTTGCCCCAAAAAGAACAGATTATGTACAATCAACCATTCAAACTTTCCCTTTTTTCTATTGCCTTCGCAATGCTCCTCCTGTCAAGTTGTGCGACCATAATGCCTGACCAAGTGGGCGTCAAGCGAACCTTTGGCAGGATACAAGACAATGTGCGGCAGCCAGGCGCTGTGGGCTTCAACCCATTCACTACCCGTATTGTCCGTGTACCCGTCCGTACGATGAATTTGGCAATTGTGGAAAACCTCCCGTCGAGGGAAGGATTGACCATCCGGTCCGAAAATTCCATCCTTTACCGGATACAGTCCAAGTCTGTGCCGCAGATTTTAAAAGAAACCGGTATGGATTACGAACAGGAATTAATACTGCCTGTCTTCCGCTCTGCTGCTTCCGACATCTGCTCGAAGTACGATGCCAAAGACATGCACAGCTCGAAACGGGCAGAAATCGAGAATGAAATCAAGCAGCGTCTAATCGAAGTTTGCGGCCCAAAAGGTTTCATCATAGAGGCTGTGCTGATGAAGAGCATCACGTTGCCAGCCGGGCTTTCAAAGTCCATTGAGGCCAAGTTGGAAGCAGAGCAGGATGCGCTTCGGATGCAATTTGTCTTAGATCGCCAGCGGCAGGAGGCACAGCGGCAGATCATTGATGCGGAAGGCGCCAGGGAAATCGCCCGGATACAGGCAGAAGGCAAAAAGAACGCTGCCATCATCCAATCAGAGGCAAAGGCGAAAAGTAACGAAATAGAAGCCGAAGGCATGAAAAGAGGCAACGAGCTCATCAACCAGAGTCTGACGCCTAACGTACTGAAATTAAAACAAATAGAGGCATTCCAAATGCTTTCTACCTCCCCGAACACGAAGACCATCATTACCGACGGGAAATCACCGCTCATGAACGTACTCGGCACAGAAGGGAACAAGTGATAAACCGCAATCAAAACAAGCGGACAAGCCGAACACCGTTTTAAAAAGTAGGCAAACAAAAAGAGGATAAAAGAATGAACAATAAAATGATTTTCGTACTGCTTTTAGTAGCAGGCTTGGCAACTTCCTGCGATCAAGCAACTAAGCAAGCAAAAGAAGAGGTAAACAAAGTGATGTCGCAAACAAGCGAAAGTGTGCAAAAGGTAATTGATGATTTAGGGTTGGTGTATGTAGAAGAAGGTGCACAAACCATTATCACTTATGATGAAGTAAACGCAGCACAACAGGCTTGGTGCGATGCCTTGGTAAAAATCGGGAAATTGAAAGAAGAGGGTGGCGATTATAAAGCATTTGCAACGCAAGTCTTATCCGATGCTTACAATTACGACAATGGAAAAGTCTTTTTTAAACCAACATTAGCCTTTGGCGAACAAACGTTTAGGAATGACAAAAAGGGAGCATTGGCCTATTTTGTCGGAGGCGACCCTGACTATCCCGATGACAAAGGTTTTGCGCTCACCCCTTGGGTAAAGGCTCGTTATGACAATGCCGGCAATAACAATGAAGGCATCCAAATATATGGCTCGGTTGCGATTACGATGGGAAATGTGTGGGTGACTGGCAAAGACGGCAATGAAGTAATGGTTGATAAAACCTGGGTCTTTAAAAAAGGAAAGGACGGTAAATTGAGAATAATAGTTCATAAATCGTCGCTGCCGTTTACCCCGCCCGCGAAATAAACTTTATTTGGTTGGGGTTTGGCCCAACCATCATTTTATACCTCGACCGTAAGGTTCGAAGCCGATTTTGTCATGCTGAGCGCTGCTAATCAGAGGATTATTCTAGAAGCTATGCACAACCCTGTCCCGCAAAGCGGGAAAACCAAGCAGCGCGAAGTATAAATCCGCCACGGAATCAAGCATTTTAGTCCTTTTTTCAAAACCAATTACAGGAGGTCCTAACCAAAATTCAGGATTCTACAGTAAGTACCGGGCTGTCGTAATCTATTATACGTTTTAGATGTACGGCAGCCATTTTTTCTTTCCTGGTTTTGCTGCGAAAATGAAGTACCTCAGGAATCCTCCCGGCACTTCCTGCCTCATGCAACGCTGTTACGCCCGAAATTTATCCCTATGGTGAGGCATCTTCAGGCAGAATTGACGCCAAAGGCAGAGATTTGAAGGCCAGGAATAAGCATTTTGATGGATCATTATGTGGGTTTGGTTAAAAAGCGCAAAGAGGCCAAAAACCACGAGGGTGTATCGCAAGTGCAGATGTGACAAATTTTCAAAATTTGTCACATCTATAACACGCAAATGATCAATCTTTTTTAAAGATAGTTTCTTTGGGATGTGTCGAAAATACGGACTTATGATACGCCCTCATTTAATTTAAGCTTTCTTAAAATCACAAACACATGAAAAAATCGCATGGAACAAATGTAGTAATTTTCGCATTTGTTCTCTTACCAGCATCAAAAGTGAAGGCTCAGGTTCCTCAAGATTCCTCTATGATAAAAAAGGAGTATTCAAATTTAGAAGAAGCACTAAAAGAACCAGAGAAAGTCTACAGATTAAACCTAAGTAATCAAAATTTAAAACTGCCTTCTGATAGTACTTGGGCCAAGTTTGAAAACCTGGAATACTTAAATTTAAAAAATGACCATTTAAAAACCATACCTGCCGGACTTAGCTATTTAAAAAAACTGAAAGTCCTTGATTTGAGTGGCAACGATTTTAAGCTTTTACCGCAATCATTATCAAAATTAGAAAATCTGGAAGAAATTTACCTCAATGATGAAAAGAATATTGAACTTGACAAAAGTCTGCTGGTGCTCAAAGATTTACCTAATCTCAGAATATTACACCTTGAAAAAGATAATTTAAAAAGTATCCCTAAAAGCTTGTTGTACTTTAACAACCTGGAACAACTGTATTTGAACAATAACAGGTTCAAAAAAGTACCAATTGAGGTACAAGGCTTAAAGAATTTAAAGTACATGGATTTGCACGGCAACAAATTCAGGCTTGACCATCAAAACATACATATCAATGGTTTTGGGCCCAAAATTCGATTCTAAGAGCTTGTTCGGAATTAAGCATTGATCGTGCGTTAGAACAATATTTGCGATTGGGCTATTCGGGAAACTGGATCAACCAACGCCTGAAAAGCATTATTAGTGGTTATTTCACAACATTTCCTGCCCAAACGTCAATAAATTATTATCCGGATCAAGCAAAGAAAATTCCTTTTGTTGCCAAGGTTTGAGGTGCAAATGCCCCGCTTGGGGGATGCTCAATTTTTTGTCCACTGCCAACTGATACCATTCCTCGATATGATCTGTTCGGATGTAAACCTGCCCGTAATTTTCTTTTGGGTCAAGTTCTTTAAACTCAAAAAAGTGGATTTGAATGTGGTCTTTTTCCACCATCAGGTAGCCATCGTAGTCGGCGCTGCCAAATTCCTGAAACCCTAATTTGTTTAGATAAAAATCCTTAGTAATGGCTTTATTGCGCATGGGTAGTTTGGGATGGATAGCGGTGAGCATGGTAATTTTATATTAAGTGAGTCACAACAAGTCATTTTTCACTTCTTCAGGGGCTTCTTTATCGTGGCGGATAGTCAATATTCGAACGATATGGCCTGACATGTCTAGTAACCGCCGCTTAGCCGTGGAGGAGAAGATTACCCGGAACAATTTTCCTACCATTGTTCCATTTCTTTTTCAAGGTCTTCCACACTAATGTACTCGCCTCGTTTGAACT
>JALHRK010000317.1 GCA_022841505.1 Saprospiraceae bacterium
CATACCTGTTGTTCCGCTCATTCGGCCCGGACAAACAGGTGAACAACCTGATGAACAATGCCTTGCGCGGCGCCTACAGCGGCAAAAAAATGAAAGGCCGCCTGCCGTTCGACTACAATGCGACCTACGCTTACGAAGACCTCAACCAGCTGATTTTACACCTCTACTACATCCATAGCGCACCGGGTAACACGTACACCGCTCCGTGCTGGCTGAATGAACGCCACCCTTCAGAGTCGGCCACTGCACAGGCCATCATCGCCGATTACTCCGATGTTGGATTTGCCATGAAAGCCTGCGATCAACTCAGTAACTGGGAAACCATAGCTGTGCTGCAGGCAATTGCCGCCGACCTCAATGCCGGCGAAATGCCCAATGCTGCCGTCATGGGCGCTGCAACTTCCCGACGCGCACAACTTACGCTTTCCGCCAAAGCACTCACAGACAAGGAGTTGAAGGAAACGGAAAACTGGAATGCCCGAACCTGGGTCGGGCTCAATGGCTGGGCAACCCGCGATCCGCTGAATGATCAAATGGTCGCAGCTTTTAAGGTCGTATTTTTTCAGTCGCAGGTGCTGCTGGAAGACTATTACATGGATCGGGGCATCAAAGCTGAGGATGCAAAAGGCTTAGCGCTGGCTACTTTAAAAACGCTGGTCGGCCCTTATGTGGAGCGATTTGTATAATCATTAAAATCTTCCGCCAACTTTCTTTTTTCTTTTAAAAAAATCAATACCTTTGCCTCCCGTTTCAGGGGTTGAACTGCGAAGTTCAATATTTCATTGGAAAAGAAGTTGTTATCTTAAAGCAAATACAGTCATGAAATCAATTGCCGTAAAAGGGGAAGTCAGACAGGATCTTGGCAAAAAATCAACGAAGGCCGCACGCGTTGCAGGTCTCATTCCATGTGTATTGTACGGCGGCGATACCGTTATCCATTTCACAACGACGAAAAACGATGTGAAACAACTGATCTATACGCCTGACTTCAAACTGGCGGACATCGAAGTGGATGGCAAGCACTACAGCTGCATCCTGAAAGATCTCCAGTTCCACGCAACGCGTGAAAATGTACTCCATATAGACTTTTTGCGCCTCAATGAAGGCAACACCATCAAGGTGGAGGTTCCGGTTCGTTTTAAAGGAACGGCTGCCGGTGTGAAAGCAGGGGGTAAATTGCTGCAAAAAGTTCGCAAAGTAAAAATCAAAACTACGCCGGATAAAATGGTAGACGAGCTGTTGCTTGATATCACGCACATGGAGCTTGGTCAATCCATCCGGGTTCGCGACATCAAAGCCGGCGAAGGCATTGAAATCCTGAGCTCCCCGGGTATTCCCGTTGCCACCATCGAAATCCCGCGCGCATTGCGTAGTGCAACGATGGCTGCTGAAAAAGCAACCGGCGGCAAGAAGAAGTAATTTTTGTTCTGTCCATAGACTCAAATATGAGCCATCCCGAATTTTTTTTCAGGATGGCTCATGTTATTTTATACCGTTCTAAAATGATTGTTCCATGGAAAATCTGCGTGTAAGCCTGTTGCAAGCGGAATTAGCCTGGGAGGATAAAACCGCTAATTTGCAGCGCTTCGATGAAAAAATTGAAGCGCTCACTGCCACTACCGACCTCATCCTGCTCCCGGAAATGTTTACCACCGGATTTTCCATGAATGCGCCTGCGCTTGCTGAAAGCATGGACGGTCCGACAATGCAGTGGCTTGCCGGGCAGGCAGCCAAAAGCCGCGCAGTGGTTGCCGGAAGTTTTATTGCGCTCGAAAAGGGGCGCTACTACAACCGTTTCGTCTGGATGCGTCCGGATGGGAGTTGGGCGGTTTACGACAAGCGGCACCTCTTTGCCTACGCCGGAGAAGACCGAACCTATTCGCCGGGAGAAAAAAGGCTGATGGTGGAACTCAAAGGCTGGAAAATCTGTCCCCTGATTTGCTACGACCTGCGCTTTCCGGTGTGGAGCCGCAATACGGAAAACTACGACCTGCTCCTGTACGTCGCCAATTTCCCGGAGCGCCGCCGCCAGGCATGGACAGCTTTGCTGACCGCGCGCGCCATCGAAAACCAGGCGTATACCATCGGGGTAAACCGTGTGGGCAAAGACGGGCAGGACATTGCCTATTCAGGCGATTCCTGCGTAGTGGATTACGAAGGAAACGCGCTGTACCACCTTGCCGAAGTGGAAGGTGTGCATACCCTTGAACTTTCCGCGGACGCGCAACAGGCTTTCCGCGAAAAGTTTCCTTTTTTGAAAGATCAGGATGTTTTTAGATACGGGGGGTAACCTGTCATATAATGTCGTCAACTTAGTGAACCATAACCACACTACTGCCGATCACAGGCAGTGCATGAAAGCAGTGAATAAACTCGATACCCATTTATGAACACGAGTTTGTAAGCACTTCATCGGAACCTGCAACCTTGTCGCATGGAGTCGCCATACAGCGCCCCGAAAGGCGGATCGGCTCGCGGTGGGCTGGGTTGCGGGTGAGGGCGCCTATTTTTGTCTTTTAGATACCTTTGAATGGGTAAACTAAGGATCAACAGCCAGATACAATCCTTTCTTATGCCTGAAAACCAGGCAAAAATCAGCGGCGAGCCGAGGAGCCAACCTAAGGCTAGGCTAAAGATCAACCGTCAGTTTTTCCGACTTTCAAACCTGAAAACAAGGGCGCATTATGGCGATAGGCCTTTTTGCTTACTTTTTGGGCCCAACAAAAAGTAAGAAGAAATCAGGAGCAATGACCTATCGGCTAAATTCTAGCAGGACCCCAGGCAAATGCACAGAGCATAATATGCAAAGCCAGGACTCGTTAATACGCCACACTCCATTTTCAATATTCAACCCCATTCGGGGTTGTGCGTTACCTTACCACTTCCACTTTTTTCCCCGATTGCATCGGGGGCTATTCAAATTTGACCCTTGCAGGGTCATTCAGGTCGCTAAGCTGGCGACATAAAACCGCTGCAATTCGCTGTCTACTTGGCATCTCGTAACTCCCGTCTCAAAATTTTACCGACATTCGTTTTAGGCAAATCTTTGCGGAATTCAATGTGCTTGGGCACTTTGTATGCCGTCATGTTCTCTTTGCAGTAAGCAAGCAATTCGCTTTCGCTGAGGGAAGCGTCTTTTTTGACCACAAAAATTTTCACCACTTCGCCCGATTTTTCATCCGCCACACCGATCGCTGCGGTTTCCAGCACTTTCGGGTGAGCAGCCACCACTTCTTCTATCTCATTCGGGTAGACATTGAAGCCCGAAACTAAAATCATATCTTTTTTGCGGTCCACGATGCGGACAAAACCGTCTTCTTCCATGATGCCGATGTCGCCCGTGCAAAGCCAGCCGTCTACAATGGTTTCCGCAGTGGCCTCGGGGCGGTTGTAGTACCCCTTCATAACTTGCGGGCCTTTGACCTGGATTTCGCCAATTTCACCGAAAGCACAGACGTTGCCCTCCTCACTCACAATCCGCAGGTCGGTGGACGGAATCGGAATGCCGATGGTGCCAAGGCGACCGGTGCCGTCAAAAGGGTTCGCGGTAGCGACGGGCGAAGATTCCGTCATGCCAAAGCCCTCTGCCAAAAAACAACCGGTGACTTGCTGCCAACGCTCGGCAACAGGCCGCTGCACGGCCATACCGCCACCCAGCGTGATGCGCAGGGGCTTGAAGTCGAGTGCAGCAAAATCCTTGTTGTTCAGCATGGCGTTGAACAGGGTATTCAACCCGGTTACCACCGAAATCGGGAAATCTTTCATCGCTTTAATGATGGAAGGAATATCCCGCGCATTGGTAACCAGTACGTTAAGTCCACCCATGCTGATGCCAAACAGACAGTTGACCGTAAATGCAAAAATATGGTAGAGTGGCAAAGGGCACAGCATTACTTCCTGGCCTTCCTTGAGCAGGGGCGCTGCCCAGGCCCGCATTTGCAGCATATTGGAAATGAGGTTCCGGTTGGTCAGCATGGCGCCTTTGGATACGCCGGTGGTGCCGCCGGTATATTGGAGCAGGATGGTATCGTCGGGGCCGCCGGAGACCGGAGGCAGGGTAAATTTTTTCCCCTGTGCCAATGCCTCTGAAAAGCTGGCCGTATTGGGAATGTTGAACGCCGGAACCATTTTTTTGAGCTTGCGCACCACCAAATTCACAATCGCGCCTTTGGGGAATCCCAGCAACTCGCCAATGCTGGTTACAATAATGGTTTTGATCTGCGTTTCGGGCAGGATTTTCTGAAGGTTGGCGGCAAAGTTTTCTACAATTACGATGGCTTTGGCGCCGGAGTCGTTGAACTGGTGCAACATTTCGCGCGGCGTATAGAGCGGATTGGTATTCACCACGATCAATCCTGCGCGCAAAGCCCCGAACAAAGCGATGGGGTATTGCAGCAAATTGGGCATCATCAGGGCCACCCGGTCACCCGGCTCTAATCCGCGCGATAAAAGATAAGCGCCAAACTGCGCAGAAAGCCGGTCTAACTGACTGAACGTAATCGTTTTGCCCATGCAGGAAAACGCCGGTTTTTCGCTGTACTTGCTGAAAGATTCCTGGAGCATGCTCACCAGATTCGGATAAGCATCTGCATCTATATTGGCAGGTACGCCTTTTGGATAATTCTTAAGCCATGGTCTTTGTTCTGCTGTCATGTCTGGTATTTGTTTGTAATTCTTCTGTAACTTCAAAAGTACAAATTTTCTTTTGCCCTGCAATTTCATGCCGTTCTTTTTACCAGAACTTGTTCCGACTCAATACCTATTGTGGTAAAAAAATACATGATTACAATAGAAAAAACCTACCTTTGCGCCTCCAAACCCGTGGGGTAGCGATACAAACACAGGTATGGAAGTTTTGAACCTTATTTATTCACCTTATTAAAAGCATTCTGTCAATGCTGGACGAAAAAAATCTTGATCTGGATCCGGAAGAAGAAATGCCGGAAATCTTAGACGCTCCTGCAGAGGAGGAAATTGAAGCAATTGCCGCAGCCGAAGTACTGGTTGCAGAAGCCCCTCTGGTGGTGAGAAGCATCGCTGCAGTGGACACAACCGAAGATTTGGTTGTAGAAGAAGAGGAAGAAGAACTGGAATTGCCGCTCGAACCGTTGGTATCCAATGATACGCCACACGACGACTTCGACTGGGCCATTACGAACAAGCGCGGGCGCACCTACCCGGCAGAAGAAAAGCAAAGACTACAGGAACAATACGACGCTACGCTGACGGCCGTGCTGGAGAACGAAATCGTATCCGGACGGGTCACTTCGATCAACAGCGGCGATATCGTACTCGACATTGGTTACAAATCAGACGGTTTGATTGCCCTTTCTGAATTCCGCGACATGCCGGAACTGACGATTGGCGACCGGGTAGAAGTTTATGTGGAGCAGCAGGAAGATTCGAGAGGCCAGTTGGTGCTTTCGCGTCGCAAAGCCAAGCTGCTGCGCGCCTGGGAAAACATCGTGGATTCTTACCAGAACGGAACCGTTATCCGCGGTACGGTGGTTAGCAAAACGAAAGGCGGTCTCATCGTGGACGCTTCCGGTTTGGAAACCTTCCTCCCCGGCTCTCAGATTGACATCAAACCGATCATTGATTACGATGCATACGTAGGCAAAACGATGGAATTCAAGGTCGTGAAGATCAACGAAACCATCAAAAACGCTGTTGTTTCGCACAAAGCGCTGATTGAAAGCGATCTGGCAGAACAGCGCGAAGCCATCATTGCCGGTCTGGAAAAAGGACAGGTACTGGAAGGGGTGGTCAAAAACATCACCGATTTCGGCGCATTCCTCGATTTGGGCGGCGTAGATGGTCTGCTTTACATCACGGATATTTCCTGGGGACGGATTTCCGATCCGCGCGACGTACTGGCGCTCAACCAGAAAATCAACGTGGTGGTACTCGATTTCGACGAAAACAAAAAGCGGATTTCTCTGGGTCTCAAACAACTGCAACCACATCCATGGGAAGTGCTCAATGCCGACATCCAGGAAGGTGCAGTGGTTAAAGGCAAAATCGTCAACATTGAAGATTACGGCGCATTCCTCGAAATTGAACCGGGCGTAGAAGGCCTGATCCACGTTTCGGAAGTAACCTGGAGCAACCAGCCGGTTAATGCCCGCGAATACTTCAAGCTGGGTCAGATGTACGAAGCGAAAGTGGTTACAATTGACCGCGACGACCGCAAAATGTCGCTCAGCATCAAGCAGTTGGCACAAGATCCATGGGGCGAAATCGAACAGCGCTTCCCGATTGGCAGCCGCCTGACGGGCGAGGTGAAAAACACCACGCAGTGGGGCGTATTTGTTGAGCTTTCAGAAGGCATCGGCGGGATGATTCACATCTCCGACCTGTCCTGGACCAAGCGCTACCAGCACGCTTCCGAGTTCACGAAAGTGGGCGCCAAAATCGAAGTGGTGGTGATGGACATTGACAAAGACAACCGCAAGTTGTCGCTGAGCCACAAGCACATCGAAGAAAACCCATGGGATACGTTTGAAAATGTTTTCCCGGTAGGTTCATACCACGAAGCAACCGTGCTGCGCCGCGACGACCGGGGTGCAATCGTACAGCTGCCTTATGGTCTCGAAGCTTTTGCACCGGCCAAACACATCCGCAAGGAAGACGGCAGCATGGCAGAAGTGGAAGAAGTGCTGACGGTGAAAGTCATCGAATTCAACCGCGACGACAAACGCATCCTCGTTTCTCACCTGCGCTACATTGAGGACATCCGCCGCGAGGCAGACGAAGTCGTGAAACGCGAAAAAGACGACGAACGCGTGCAAACCCGCACCGCTGTGAAAAAACAACAGTCTACCATTGAAAAGTCTACACTGGGAGACCTGGATATTTTCTCGCAGTTGAAGGAGCAGTTGGGGGAGGATACTCCTCCTTCGGGAGAAAAGGAATAATAACTGGTTCTTCGCGAATGTTTTTTGAAAATTAGGTCAAAAAATATTTAAGAGCTAAATTATAATGAGTGCCCTATCTGCAAGATATGTAGATAGGGCACTTGCTTTTTGAATACCAATGACCTATATTTACCTTATTAAATTTTGCTCCGCTTAGGCTGTCAGTCTTTTGGTACCAGAAGGTACCCTCTTCAAACCGATTTATACTTCGTTGCAATGGGGTTAGTGCAAACCAAACCCAGCGCTGATCGCTTTCAAAAGCCGACAGCGCAATAACCGGCAATAGCCAAAAGCTATTGCGGGTGAGTATAATTGATGGAGGAGTAAGGGGCGCCTTTTAATTTTTTCATTAGAAAAAGAGATTTTATGAAAGCGGCAGCACTCATTTTGTTGTTAAGCCTTTTTATCCCGGCGGGTATCCGGGCACAATATTCGTTTAAGCAAACCTTGGATGAGATAGAAAAACTGTATCAAAAAAATAAGATAGAGGATATTTCTTCTTATTACGATAAAGTATCTGCCAAATTAGAGGGTAAAAAAAAACAGGAACGAACTATTTG
>JALHRK010000318.1 GCA_022841505.1 Saprospiraceae bacterium
CCGTATGGGTTTTGGAAGTCGTAGCGCCGCCGATCAGCAACGGAATCGTAAATCCTTCCCGTTGCATTTCTTTGGCAACATGCACCATTTCGTCTAACGAAGGCGTAATCAGTCCGCTGAGGCCGATGACATCCGCACCGATTTCTTTGGCCGCTTTCAAAATTTTGTCGGCGGGCACCATCACCCCCAAATCCGTGATGTCGTAGTTGTTGCAGGCCAGCACCACCCCGACGATGTTTTTACCGATGTCGTGCACATCGCCTTTCACGGTTGCCAGCAGGATTCTGCCTTTGGAGCTTTTGTCGCCGGCTTGTTTTTCGGCTTCAATAAACGGCGTCAGGTAGGCCACGGCTTTTTTCATCACGCGGGCGCTTTTCACCACCTGCGGCAAAAACATTTTCCCGGATCCGAACAGGTCGCCCACCACATTCATCCCATCCATCAACGGCCCTTCGATGACGTGCAGCGGGCGCGGGAATTGCTGCCGGGCTTCTTCCGTATCCACTTCCACAAAATCGGTGATGCCGCGCACCAGGGCGTATTCTAAGCGCTTGGCCACCGGCGCCTCCCGCCAGGAGAGGTCTCGTTGCACCTGCCTGCCGCCGTCCTGTTTCACACGTTCGGCAAATTCCGTCAGGCGTTCGGTGGCATCATCCCGGCGGTTGAGCAGCACGTCTTCCACCAGGTCCAGCAGGTCTTTCGGAATATTTTCGTACACTTCAATCATGCCTGCGTTCACAATGCCCATGTCCATGCCCGCGTGAATGGCGTGGTACAGGAAAGCCGAGTGCATGGCTTCGCGCACGGCGTCGTTGCCCCGGAAAGAGAAGGAAATATTGCTGACGCCGCCGCTGATTTTCACACCGGGGCAGTTCGTTTTGATCTCGCGGGTCGCCTCGATGAAATCCACTGCATAGCCATTGTGTTCTTCGAGCCCGGTGGCGACCGCAAAAATATTTGGGTCGAAAATGATGTCCTGGGGCGGAAAACCCACCTGCTCCGTGAGGATGCGGTAAGCGCGGCTGCAAATTTCGACTTTGCGTTCTTTGGTATCGGCCTGACCTTTTTCGTCAAATGCCATCACCACGGCAGCTGCGCCGTAGCGGCGCACGAGTTTTGCCTGCCGGATGAATTCCGCTTCGCCTTCTTTCATCGAAATGGAATTCACGATGCATTTTCCCTGCACGCATTTTAACCCCCGCTCGATGACTGCAAACTTGGAGGAGTCAATCATAATCGGCAGTTTGGCGATTTCGGGTTCCGACATCACTAAGTGCAGAAAGGTCTCCATGGCTTCTTCCGAATCCAGCAGGCCCTCGTCCATGTTCACATCCAGAATTTGCGCGCCGCCTTCCACTTGCTGTTGGGCAACGACCAACGCGGCTGCGTAATCGCCGTTTTTAATGAGCCGCGCAAATTGCTTGGAACCCGTCACATTGGTGCGTTCGCCCACGTTCACAAAATTGGTTTCCGGGCGGATGATGAGCGGTTCCAGTCCGCTGAGCATGGTATAAGGCGACGATTTCGGTATTTTCCGAGGTGCGATGCGTTCCACATGCGTGGCAATGTGTCGGATGTGGTCGGGCGTAGTGCCGCAGCAGCCGCCCACAATGTTGAGAAAACCGCTTTGCGCAAACTCTTCGATTTTGCCGCACATCTGGTGGGGCGTTTCCTCGTATTCGCCCATTTCGTTGGGCAAGCCGGCATTCGGATAGGCGTGGACGTAGCAATCTGCAATTTCCGACAAGGTTTCCAGATAGGGCCGCATTTCGCTGGCGCCGAGCGCGCAATTGAGGCCGATGCAAAACGGCTTTACGTGTTGCACAGAAATCCAGAACGCTTCCACGGTCTGTCCACTCAGGGTGCGCCCCGAAGCGTCGGTGATGGTACCGGAAATCATGACCGGCAGGTGTATGCCGCGTTCGTCAAACAGGGTTTCGATGGCAAAAAGCGCCGCTTTGGCGTTCAGGGTATCGAAAATTGTTTCCACCAGCAGGATGTCTACCCCGCCGTCCATCAGGCCCGCAGCCTGATCGTAGTAGGCGTCGCGCAATTCATCGAAGGTAATGGCGCGGAAGCCCGGGTTGTTCACGTCCGGCGAAAGCGAAGCAGTTCTGTTGGTCGGCCCAAGCGCGCCGGCCACGTAGCGTGGTTTGTCCGGCGTTTTTTGGGTGTATTCGTCGGCAGCGCGGCGGGCAATCTGTGCGGATGCCAGGTTCATTTCGTAAGCCAGCGCCTGCATGTCGTAATCGGCCAGCGCCACGCTGGTAGAACTGAAGGTATTGGTTTCAATGATGTCGGCGCCCGCCTCTAAGTATGCTTTATGGATGTCCTCTAGAATACGGGGCTGGGTGAGGCAAAGCAAGTCGTTGTTGCCTTTGACGTCTTTGTGCCAGTTGGCGAAGCGTTCGCCGCGATAATCCTGCTCGTCTAAACGATAGCGCTGGATCATGGTGCCCATGGCGCCGTCAATGATCAATATACGTTGAGCGAGTTGTTCGCGGAGTTGACTAAGTGTGGTCATGAATGCGATGGATTGTGTGAAATGGCTTGCCTGTGAACAAGCCCTGTTCGAGAACGCAAAAATAGGGGGTTAGTTGAGATTATTGGCAGTTTTACACGAAGTCCTTAGCGACGGAACAAATTTTTCTTGCGGGATGTTTCCTAGTTTGCAAATCATCACATACCTTTGCGCAGCTTTTGAAAAAGGAGAGATGGCAGAGTGGTTTAATGCGGCGGTCTTGAAAACCGTTGACTGTAACAGGTCCCGGGGTTCGAATCCCTGTCTCTCCGCTGAAATAAAGGATGGGGCTGTCGTGAGACGGCCCTTTTTTGTTTTACGGCACTTCTATCTGCAGTGAATTTCAAAAAATACATTTATTTCGTCATTTTTATAAAAAAAACAACATTACTTGTTTGAATTAAAAAATTTCCTGATGTAATTTTGCAGCTTCGGGTATTTGCAAATGATTATTACTCCATTAAACCCATTGTACATGCCTACCTCTAACGAACTGCTTGATTCTCTAATATTTGTGGGCATTGCTCTCCTCATTCTCAGCCAGATCACTGAAAAGATCACTACATTCATTCGGATGTATATCAAGGTGATCGTTTCGCCGGATTCAATCGCTAAAAATAAAAATGATATCAAAACGAGGGTACTTAAGGCATTTTGGTCTTATCCCAAAGCAGCTGGCAAATTTTTTTTCCTATGGCTGGCTCGGCTGGACAATATCTCAGATTTAGCTAAAAGCAGGTTACAACATGCGCCCGAAGAAGATAAACCAAGGGTTGAATTTGCAATAAGCAAACTTAGTATCCTGATAGGGTTTAGCATTGCATTGGCTTTTAGAGCCAATTTGTTCGAGTTGCTTGGAAGTGGCCAACTTCCTCATAAAGTATTCGGGTGGCATGATTATCAATTTTGCTGGAAAGATTGTGCTTCTTATTTGGGTTTTATCAAGATGTTAATAGGTTGCCTTGCCACAGGCTTTCTGCTCACTTTTGGCTCAAAATTTTTCCACGATTTACTAGAGATGCTGTACGAAGTCAAAAGACTTCGAAGAAAAATGGCTGACGACTATGTTTATCATAGCCCCGATATAGCAACATTAAAAGAGCGCATTGAATCGCCAAATGACGACCCCGTTAAAATGGTGCTAGAAAGGCATAAAGATCGCCTGATGGCGAAATATCCAAACATCCTCTCTATTGCCAGAATATTTAATTCAGGAGGTGAATCCGAACTTGAAATTAGGGTTTCTGATGCGGATACAGATGCTCTTCATCAAGAAACTTTCGACTACCACGAACGCAGTGGAGAGAAAAAGTTAAGCAAAACCCGGATAACCATTATTGTTAATTGCCCACCCGTAGTTCCTCTTGGGAATATGCTTTTTATTGGTGATAAAATCTACAATAAAGACTGGCAAAGCAATTGGGGAACTGCCGGTTTTTTCACGAATTTGAAAAGAGACAACAAGATGATTCCGATAATGGTAACCTGTTTTCATGTTGTTCGCAAAAACAAGAATCATTTTAAGTTGGATGAGCCTTCCGAAGTAATGACAGAATCGTCGGATGGAATTCCCATAGTAATTGGAAAAGCAATTGCAGGTGAAATTAATGAATGGGGAGATTGTGCAGTAATCGAACTAAATTCTAATTTTAATTATTCTAATAAAGACAGCGAATTAGGCTTGATTTCTCAATACAAAGATGTAAAATTAGATCGTGAAATTGAAGTTTGGACAAATGGTGCAAAATCCATAGGTGCAAGAAAAGGTAATATAAAATCCTTGGAAAATAAAATAAGGATAGACTATGGAAATAAAACTATAGAGATGTTCAACTTGCTCTATATTTCAAATAATGACCAATTAGAAGTCTTTTCTCAACCTGGAGATTCCGGCGCCGTAGTTATTGATAAAGAAGGCGCGGTAATTGGGATGATAGTCGCAGGAGACGGTAAGACAAACACCTACGCAATTCCTATTTATAGAGCCTTAGCGTTACTTGAGCTCGACATTAATGACTCTGTTTTATAATCGTTTAAAAATTAAATTAAAACCAATGAAAAAAATTATCGCACCCTTGATTCTAACAAGCATTTTCTACACATCCAATGCTCAAAATCGAACCGTCATTACTTTAACTTGTAATGATGAAAAGAAAATTATTCTGGCTGACCAAATCACTGCAATTAAAAAAAATACAAGCATAGTATTTAAAACGGAAAACTTAACATGCTGTCCAGGATTGGGATTGCAAGTAAAAATCAAAGGCAATATCCAAGATTCAATCACATTAACTCTTCCGAATGATTCGATATTTTCAATGACTGAACGTGATGCGACATTGGAATTTCTATGCAACGGAATAAAAAAAGGGAATGGCATCATAAAAAGCCAGTCAGTAATACCCAGCACCATTACCCCCTCGAATAGTACTCAGCCAAACATTGTTACCGTGGGTCAGGAAGGTGTTTTTTTATCCAATACACTAAGAGATGCCATAAAATTAAATCAATTCTATGACGCGAAAGCTTCAGGCTGGCAAGATTCGATGTACTATCTCCTCAAAAACTACTACGGTATTACTAAATGCCCGGAAGAAACGACCTACTTCAAAAAAGAATACTGTGTTGTATTCCCAACCTCAACTCAGAGCAATGAAAATATTGCAATTAGTTCTCAACCAAAATCTGGAAAAATTGGTAACTTATCTTCCTTCCTAAGCCCAACCCTCGTCATTGACGCACTTGGCAAATTTGCTGCCAAGCGCTTCAAACAAGAACTTACGATTTCCTTTCTAGGAAAATTCCGCGACACCCTTATGTCAGAAAAGTTTGGGGAACTGAAAATCATATTCCCTCGCACTTACTACACCCTTGCCAGTGCAGACGTTTTCAATTATGCCCAATTCTACCAGTCCCTTCATGAAAATGCACAAACGGATTTATACAATTTGCCGGAAAATATGGGCAACCTTGTCCGGAAATATCAAGACACAATTGACCAGCAAACTTTTCCTGTGGTTTTGGGCGCATTAGACCTAATGCAAACCCTCGAACGCAAGCAGCCCGCAGCCATAACTGTAGAGTTTTTAGCCTACCGCGATTACGTAAAACCTGATACAGATTATGGTAAAATCGTCAGTATTGCGGGCATTTTATCCAAACACCTGCGCAATTGGGAGGGCAATTCTCCAACTGGATGGGCCGACGAAGCCAAATTACTGGAAATGATTTCTGACGAAGATGCCTTCAATTTCTGGATGGCACTATTGTTGGTGCAAGAGAAAGCAAAATTAGAGCAGATAAAGTTTTCAGGTAGTTCACTGTATAAAATCCTCACCGATTCACTTAATCAGCCTATCAAAAATCAAATTTATGAATTGATCACCTCGTTTGCGGCCGTTCAGAGTGCTGCTGCGCCATTATCCAGTAATTCAGGAAAAACCGATAGTTTGTCCCGCTCGGAAAACTTTGCAAACTATACCATTTCAGTATTTGGGTTGCTCAAGTCTGCTGCAAAGCTGTTGAAAGCCACAGGTGGCACTCCAACTGATAAATACGAATCAACCATTCAATTGCTCACGGCTTCTCAGAATTTGGTGCGGTTTGCGCATAAAAAACGATTTGGTGATGCGATTTCTGTGACACTTGAGATACTTCGTTTAATCAACCCGTGTCCTGTAGATTCAATTATTGCTAATAGCCAATGTAGTAAGATCATAGGCCTTATTGACAAATACGGTAACCTCCTCGTTTCCTGTGCAAATGCAAAAACTTCGGACGAATTGCTGGAAATATTGGAACGCGCTGCCGCTCCTGTAGAATCCTATCGCAGAAAACGCGGGGCAGGCCATTTTACCGCTGCCATCAACATTTATCCTGGATTAAGCTTCGGCTATGAATCTGATGAAACTGATCCATCCAAAACCCAAGGAGGATTTGTGACCGCATTCACAGCGCCTTTAGGCATCGGCCTAGACTGGGGAACCGGAGAGCGGGGATCGTTTTCGATCTTCGCCTCGATTCTGGATATTGGTGCTGTTACTGCGTTCCGACTCCAGGACAGCGTTTCTGTTTTGCCTGAACTAGCCTGGAAAAACGTTTTTGCCCCTGGCGCCTACCTGATGTGGGGAATCGGACGAACACCCCTTTCCTTTGGTGCTGGCGTCCAATATGGGCCGGCACTAAGGAAAGTCGAAACAGCTAATGGTCCAGTTATCGAAAAAAGCCGCTTAAGGTTTGGAATTTCCTTAACCGTAGATGTGCCGCTGTTTTTTATTCATTCCGGTACTCGCAAAAAAATAAAAAACAATTAAAAACGATAAAGCCAAAAACTAAAACAGCCACGTCAGTTTCTACACTGGCTGTAGTGGACAATCGACAGGTGCTCAGTTGTTCTAATCCCGTTTAGCCGTATATTCGCCCCACCTATGTACACCAAACAACAAACATCCATACAAAAACAAGCCTTTTGGACCGCCTTCGGCAAGTACATGCAACCCATCCCTTCGGCAGATGGCGATAAAGTCAACTGGATCAATTATAAAACGGGCATATCGGGCATTCACTTCAGAATGGATGCAGATCACCAACAAGCAAGCATCGCCATCGTTTTATCCGAGGGCGACATTGACTTGCAAAGCCGGCATTATGATCTGTTTGTACAGTTAAAGCACCTGCTGCAAACTGCTCTGGGTGAAGACTGGCGTTGGCAACCGCTGATCCAAAATGAGTTTGGCAAAACGATTAGTACGATCAGCAAAACAATAACCGGCGTCAACATCAACCGCACCGAAGACTGGCCGGAAATTATCTCGTTCTTTAAGCCACGCATCATCGCATTGGATGCGTTTTGGAGTCTATCCAAATATGGATTTGAGGGGATGTGTTGAATGAAAATGCTGAACAATGAAACC
>JALHRK010000319.1 GCA_022841505.1 Saprospiraceae bacterium
GGGACTCCGCCTTGGCCCCAACACTGAACAGGCCACCAGCATCGAAGCAGGACTCGCGCTATTGGCGAACGAACCGGAGTTTTTCATCCTCGGCGGCGCGGAAATTTTTAGCCAAACCCTGCACTTAGCCAACTATTTCTACCGAACCCTGGTACACGCGCAGGTGGAAGGCGACGCTTTTTTTCCGGAGGTGGATTGGTCGCAATGGGAACTGGTGTCTTCGCAATACCACGAGGCGGATGCGCAGCACGAATATGCGTTTAGTTTGGAGGAGTGGCGGAGACGGTTATGATTTTACAGCGCGGGTTGCAATGTACGACGGCATGAATTGATCCAGTTCATCTGTTCTGCCCCAGTCATCCTCGTACAGATCGGTGATGACAAAACCAGCCTCCAATTGTCCGCCAATTTGGTCTGCCAGGCTGTGGCCAAATACCAGCGGCTCGTTCGCTTTCAGATGCGCTTCCAATTTTTCTTTTGTCAAAGAATGGAGGTCGGAGTAGGGTTGGGGGTGCGCCAAAATATATTGATCCTGAATTTTGGCCAACTGAAAATAAAGCGGGTTCATAAGGCCGGTCATCAGAATTCCACCTTTTTTTAATACCCGGCAACATTCCTTCCAGACTTGTTTTACATCATCCACAAACAAAACAGAGCAAGGATTAAAAACCAAATCAAAGGCATTGTCTGGGAAAACAGCAAGGTTTTTCATATCTCCCTGAACCGTTTTAATATTCAACTTAAACCGGTCGCTCACTTTTTTATCCTGCAACAATTGTTTTTCAGAATTGTCAAAAATGGTAACGTCTGCGCCCAGGCTCGCTAAAACAGGCCCCTGTTGGCCGCCTGCCGACGCCAATCCCAATATTTTCAATCCTTTTAAATCCGGGAACCAGTGTCGCGGCACGGGTTTTGATGGCGTCAAAATAACGTCCCCCTCGCCCTGGAGCGCCTTTTCGATTGCCTCATCGGATACCGGGATGGTCCAGCGGTCTTGCTGGTCAACGTAATTGTCCCAGGCAGCTTTGTTGTGGTTGACGATGTCCATGATGATTCTGGTTTATTCGTCCAGTTTATTCACGATCGTTTTCAGGATACCCAGTTTGTCCAGCAACAACAGCAGGATAAGGGCAAAAGCCGACATGCAAAGCAAGCTGATCATCAATATCGAATAATATTCGATGGTCCATTCCAAAGCGACTTTCAACCGGTGCATGAAGCTGATTTTTTGGGTGGTTGCGCCTTCGTAGAGCGAAAATCGAACCGTGCAAAATTCATTTTCGGTGTCAAAATTACCAAGCTCGACGCCCAGTTCCTGCAATTGGGTTTCAATTTCCAGAATTTTATCGTGAAGCGAGACGTAATCGCTGATGGCGCCGCTTCTGGACTTGAGCTCGTTTAGAGAATTTAATATTTTTTCAAGTGAGGCTTTTTTGGCGTTTAATTGCCGGTATTCGTTTGTTTTGTCAATTTTGGTGACTTCTTTTGATTGCACTTCGCCAATCTGCTGGATTTCAACATAAAAACTGTCGAATTTTTCAGGATTAATCCCAATCATCAGGTGCATTTCCCGGCTGCCTGCATTGCCGGTATTTTGTTCGTATTGAATGACGCCGGCAAATTGCTGTGTTTTGCTTTTGACCTGTTTTCCGGCTGTCTCAAACTGGCTGCTTGTAGATTTTACACTCGCCGTTTTTTCATATTTTTGACCGGAAGCGACGCTTGCCTGTTGCCCGACATCGGTTTTAGCCATGCTTTTTTCGCTGGCGTAGTTTTTTCTCAAATTTTCTACGCTCCCGAAGTAATTCGAAAGGTCGTTGAGGTCAGAATTAAATTCTTGCGTGGATACATAGCCGTAAATTAGGCGAAACGCCAACATGACGAAAAACAGACCGCCCAGCCAGGCGCTGTATTTCCAGAATCTTTTTTTGAAGGATTGTTGCATGGTGTTTTGAAAGGTTTATTCCAACATCCGCTCCGCAGAAATAGACAGCATTCTGATTTTAAAAAGCGCACAAGGCATGTGCTTCGCGCCGATGGCCGTCCACATGCTGCTTTGGTCTTTTACGTTCGTGTTGGCAAGTTCGATGGTGATTTTATCAACGCCGGGATCCAAATTCGGCGTATTGGCCGGCGTAAAAAGTGGCTTGCTTTGAAAAAAGCCGATGGTATACGAAAGCACTTTTAAGGCTTCCAGGTAGTTGGCCGGGTTGTAAAAAGCAGAAAACAAAACGTGGAGGTTGAGGTTAAAAGGCGGATTGATCATCGCTTTGGCTCCCATCGGGGAGTTGGCGTGCAAGCGCTCCTGCTCCACATTCATGAGGGTACAGACCATTTTATTTTCCCCGGCGACAGCAAAAGAGCCGTCTGCGTTGTTCACCAATTCGGAAAGGAGGACAATGTCCTCGCTGGACTGAAAGCGCATCTGGAGGAAGGTATTCAGGTCTTTTGCAAGGACCTGTAAAATATTGTGGATCATCTTTTTGAGATTTCCACAAAGTTAAGCATTTTTAAAGTGTAGGCCGGTACTTGTTCTTTATCTTTGAGAAAACAGGTTGTTATGGACCTCCTCTTAGTCTGTTCGCCATAGGGCAACAGTTTTTTTGATGCACTTTTTGTACTGGCTTGCTGTCGCAGGTGCAAGCCGTTTAGTGTGTTGACAATCAGGGTATTGTTTTGGGTGTGGCTTTGCCCGAATATGGGCAGAGCCAGATAGGTCAATATGCAAACGAGTAAAAATCGAGTCATGTTAAGAGGTGTTTATTGGGCCGGCTTCTTACGACGAATCATTCCAAAAGCTTCTTTATCATTTCCTCCAGGCTCTCTTCCATATTTTCATCATAACCGGTATGTGCATGAAACACTTTTCCGTTTTTATCAATCAAATACAGGGCCGGATAGCCCGAAACCTTATAATCCATTGCTGCCTCCTTCCCATCCATCAAAACCGTATAAGTGACGTTTCGTTTTGCCAGAAAAGCGGTCATCACGTCATCTTTTTTATCTATGGGGTCAATTCCGATGACTTTTAAACCCTTTTCTCCGTATTTTTCGTGTAGCGACTGCAAAACTGGCAGCGCTTTCAAACAAGGGAAACAGGCTCTATAGAAAAAATCAACCAACACAACTTTTCCTTTTAAGTCCTTTAAAGTCAATTGTTCATCTTTCATGGATTGCAACGTCCAGTCCGGTGCGTCAACACCTGCTGCTAACAAATCCTGGGTTTTTTTAGGGGCATATTCTTCTAACTTGTAAGTTGCCGGAACGGAACCCATTTTCAGGACACTTTCGTCTTTCAATTGATTCAACTCGTACTTGTTCAACACAAATTTTTCATACTGGATCATGGTATCATTATCCATCAATCCATTATAGGTAATGGCATGTTGAACAGGAACCCCGTCTGCCGGATTGATCCAGTAATCATATTCTAACTTTAACACGGTAAAGGTTCCAGGAGCATTTTTTTCCAAATTTTTTTCATTAATCTGGATTTGGACGTGGTGACAAGGAATGCCGGTGACGCTTTCCACGCCAATGTATTTCAAAACGAACCTTTCGTCTGCTGTAAAATCAAACTTTGAGGGCAATGGTGAACTCTTTTTGCTGGTGAACGGCTCGTAAAAATTACAATTTCGCATGTAGGATTTGACGGCATCAGGCCACATTGATTTCGAAGCAATAACTGCCCGGCTTTCTTTTGGATTCATGCTGACAAATTCTTCGCCCGTGTACATAGACTCGATCTCAAGCACGCCGGCATAAAATGTTTTATTGTGAAATGCGCTGGAACCTAAGGAGTCGTGCTCCAGTTTCTTAAAGTGGCAATGAAAAGAGCGTTGGGTAGTATCTTTTGCGCTCAATTGTTTGTGGTGTCGCGTCATTTCATAATACCCGTTTTGAATGGACTGGCATTTATCGTATGACATTTTCAGGAGTTCTTTGGCGTCCTGGGCGGTAGAAGCAAAAAAGCAAAGCAGAAAGAGGATGGTAAAAGGTAGGTTCTTTTTCATGTGTTTTGTAGCGTACAAGTGAATATGATGGTGCCAGAATTTCTCTATAAGCATTCACATTGCCTTGTGTGACCGGGATGTTGGGATATTTACTGATAAATATAACTATATTCTTGATGATCCCCGAGAAATATCAATCCATCAAATAAACCAACCTGCCTGCCAGGGTCCAGTTCAAGCCATCAATGCGGATAGGCAGGGAAGCCTTCAGGTTCAAACCGATATTTTTTGTGAAATGATAGGTCGTACCCGCCTGCAGCAGGAAGGCTTCTTTATTTCCGTAAACGATTTGGTCGGTGACGTCCACTTTGTTGAGGTCTTCCACCCGGTAGCCGAGCAGTTTGGTGTAGGCGACACCCAGATTCAAATTCCAGTCGTAAAACTGATCTTTTTCAAAAACCCCGATGAGCCAGTCCAAATGAAAAGGAATTTCGAGGTGGTTGAGCCAGATTGTTCCGTATTCTAATTCGGGATAAAATTCCGGCAAAATGTACTCCCCGTTTTGGCTGAATAAAAATTTGCGGAAATAACCAGGCTGGTAGGGGGGATATTGTATTTTGGGTATTTATTAATTTTTACGACGAATCATCATCACAACGGTTGTCGTGACAGTCAGGATTAGTGCTGTCAGTAACACAATAAGCCTGGTCACAACAGGGCCAAATACCTCCGGAGATGGAAGCCTCGAATTTGGCGGGTAAGCCGTCCAGTTCCCGTTTGCTGCACTCCATTTTGAAACCTCCATGAGCATAAGTGCAGCCCCAAGGATTGCAATTCCGGTGAAGCCGATAAAAATAAAGTTGACTGGTCTATTTTGAAAGCTCGCAATTACCGCCCTTGCTCCGAAAATCAGAAAGCCAAGGCATAAAAACAAGCCTACGGCAAACGTCAGTGGTGATAAGGCGAATTCCATTCCCAAAAAAGGCAGGAACAGTGGGCGGTTAAACCCCGTCAGCAGGGCACTCACGGCAGTGGCAGCAAGCGCCAGGACGGTTAACCAGATGATTTCGATACGGGTGTTTTTTTTCATTTCGAATTATTTGAAACGATACTTCACGATGCTATTCCAAAAGCTTCTTTATCATAAGGAGCGTTGTCGAAATGACCGGGCAGAAAATTACTTTTTAAGGATTATTGCCTCGATACCCCATGGATAAATTAGTATCCCCTACCAAACGAATATCAATAATCCCTTTTTCGCTCGCATTATCATTTTTGAACTGCACCGTTGTATTGTTCGATACCTGATATTTCCCTTTTTCTTTGCTTTTCAAGATGCCCAAAGACGTGGCGACTCCTTTTTCGCTGACTTGTATAACTTCCAGATCGCCTTTACCAACATTCTGAATTTGAGCCACATAACTTCCATGTTTCCCTTCTCCCAGGACAAACGACTTTTGTGGATCAATGTATGTTTGAGATTTTAGTGTTTGACAAGCCTGAAAAACACCTGCGATAAAGAACGTAAAAATTAGTAATTTTTTCATTGGAAAAGTGATTGATGGGAACGCCTATTCTATCCAGTTTTCGGCAGCCCTGTGGATGAATGCAAGGTCTAACCGAAACTATAAAAGATTGTTCACCGTGATCGTGCACTTAGAGCCTGGCCGTAGAAGCCCGATTGATGTACATGACTTTGTATTTGTCCAAAATCATGATATTTCTCGCGTGTAATCGAGGAATATCAATTCTTCCGCTCCATCCCCCGCCTTCCCATCCACAAATTCAAATCCTCTTTCTGAATTGCCGCCGCCATCAGATCCGGAAAAAGATCGGGGGTGCAGGCAAAAGCAGGAATGTCCAATTGTGCAAATTGATGCGCAACCTCGTGGTCGTAAGCCGGGGCGCCTTCGTCGCTGAGGGCCAGCAGGGCAATGAGTTGCGCGCCGGAAGCTTTGATCGCACTGGCCTGGCGCAGCATCGTAGCCGGGTGACTGCCCTCAAAAAGGTCGCTGATGAGCACCACGATGGTATCGGCGGGTTGCTCGATGAAAGGCAGGGCGTAGGTGAGCGCTTTGCCAATGTCGGTGCCACCCCCCAATTGCGTGGCAAACAGCGTCTCCACCGGGTCGTGGAGGTGCTCGCTCAGGTCTGCAACGGCGGTGTCGAACGCGATGAGGCGGGTTTTTACGGAGCGCAATTCCGCCAGCACGCAGGC
This sequence comes from Saprospiraceae bacterium, assembly GCA_022841505.1. Classification (GTDB taxonomy): domain Bacteria; phylum Bacteroidota; class Bacteroidia; order Chitinophagales; family Saprospiraceae; genus JABWAJ01. Next base: position 6,172 of record JALHRK010000319.1, read on the forward strand.
GGCAATACCGGCATACACGACTGACGGCGCCATCGAACCGCTCTGATCCATCAGGATGAGGATGTGGCGCAACTGCCGGTTCTTTTTGCCATAGCCAATGAAACGCTCCGGAATCAGGGTTTTGAGTTCCGGCTGGTAGTGTTTCAGGTTGGCCTGGATGGTTTGATGCCAGTTGATCTCGCGCAGGCGGGGACGGTACTGGCGGGTAGCCCGGCTCAGCGCGCCCTCCACGGCCCGTTGCAGGGGCAGGCGCAATTTGCGCTCCAGGTCCTGCACGATTTTCCGGATCACCACACGGGCGGTATCCCGGGTTTGGGCGGGCATGATTTTGTTCAGCGACAACAGGGTAGCCGCCAAATGCACATCCACTTCCACGGTTTCCAGCAGTTCCGGCTCCAGCAACATGCGCGTGAGACCAAGGCGATCCAGCGCGTCTTTTTGCATAAGCTGTACGACTGGCGACGGGAAATATTTCCGGATGTCGCCCAGCCAGCGGTTGATTTTGGGCGTCGAATTGCCTAGTCCGGCGCTGCGTTCCTTGTTGTACAGCGTTTCCAGCACCTGATCCATGCCCGAATCTTCGGGATCGAGCGGGACGCCTTTTTCAGGGTCGGCGTCGTTGCCCAAAACCAATCGCCAGCGGGCCAGCCGCCTTTCCGTCATCTTATGTTTTGATTTTCAGCAGGCGGGCCACCCAAAGCAACACAACGGCTCCGGCCATCGCCATCAGGATGGAGCCTACCATACCTCTGCCGGCAGAAACTCCAAAGAAAGTGAACAACCAACTGCCTACAACGGCGCCAATCACGCCAACGACAATGTTGCCAAGCAGCCCGAATCCGGAGCCTTTCATGATGAGGCCGCTCAACCATCCGGCGATGGCGCCGACTACGATAATGTACAACCAGCTCATACGTTAGAATCGTTTTGTTTAATGAAAAAAGTATTTATGTTTGACTGTTTAGTTAGCCCCGTGTCTGGACTTTAGAGTTCGAGAGCAAGGCGTGCGAAGACCCCAAAAGCGGGAGTTTACTCGCATAATTGACCGTTTTTGGGGTCGAACATGCGGTCGTTGAGCGGAGTCGAAACGAACGCAGCTATCGGACTATAAAGACAGACACGAATTAAAATGGAATATCTTCGTCGTCATTCATCCTGGAGGGCCGGGTGATGACGTTCATATTTGCCGGAGCAAATGGTTTTTCAAAAGTATCGCCCGGCAAGTCGTCGAAATTAAGGTCATCGAGGTTGGACTAGCGC
>JALHRK010000320.1 GCA_022841505.1 Saprospiraceae bacterium
CGCCGCCACATTGAATACGGGCAAATGCTAAAGGATGAAATAGCCGCCACAGCAGGTTTTGAAATCATGGCGCCCGTGCCGCTGAACCTGGTTTGTTTCCGGCTAAGGCCATCAGATATTGAGGACGAAACGAGGCTGGAAAGCCTCAACAAGACCCTGCTCGCTAACCTGAACAGCAGTGGCAGGATCCTGTTGACGCAAACCAAACTTAAGGATAAATATGTCCTGCGCTTTGTAGCAGGCCAGGCGCATCTAAAAAAAGAAGATGTCATTCGGGCCTGGGCACTGATTCAGCAGGAAGCGTTGAAGCTATAAGGGATCCCAAAATAGCTTTATTGCCCTTTCACAACCGCCTTCACCACAGGTGCCTGACCGGGGGTAATGATTTGTACATAATAAGTTCCGACAGGCAATGGCTTCATATCGAATTTTTGTGTACCCGGCGTACCGGTAAGAGATTTAATCCGCACCCCGTCCGGTGACAGCAGCGAAATGGTAGCGGCCTGAACTGTTCCAGGCAGGGAGACATACAGCACATCCTCCGCCGGATTAGGCCAAACCTGAACATCCGGCACAGGCGCTACATTCGCTTTGCTTTGACGCTCAGTAAGGAGCTGTTCAACCAGGATTTTTAAAGCCTCGATTTCGGCTTGTTGCTCCTGTACCGCTTTCACCAAAGGCACCACGATTTGGCCGTACGCGACTGAATAATTATCTGCTTCTCCTTCGGGTACGTGCACAATATTGCTGATGTCCACGCCTTGTTTGGCACAAAGCTGCTCAACTTCCTGTGCGATGAATCCCATTTCGCGTTTTTGACCTTTTTGGTGCAACAAGTTATGATCCACATTTTCTTCGCCTAAAAAATCTGAAAATTTGGCATAGTCGAATTGGTACGTCACCGGATTCAGTCCGAGGATGAATTCCAGTCCGGGCGCATTGGTTTTTACAGCCCGCTTAAACCGCCCGTCGGAAGTGGTATAGGCTACCTGGCCTTCTATAACAAGGACAGCAGTGTTGCCAAAGCGAATTTTGTTGCTGGAATTTACAATGGCGCCGTTGCCCAGCGCTGTGGAATTGGTTACGCCGTTCAGGAGGGCGTCGGCAGCATTTCCAAGAAAGGTGCAGTTGGAATTTGTCGCATGCGAATCCCCGGCATTTTTGCCGAGGTAGGTATTTCCGGTTCCGGTTGTATTTGAAATCCCAGCCACTTCACCGACAAAAGTATTTGAACCGCCGGTGGTATTGGCCTGGCCGGTACGGTCTCCAACAAAGGTGTTGGTTGTCCCGGATGTATTGTTAAAGCCGGCATTTTGGCCCACAAAAGTATTGGTAAAGCCCGTGGTATTAGAGAAACCGGCGCCATTGCCAATATAGGTATTGGAATTGCCGGTTGTATTGGATTTGCCGGCCATTTGACCAACAAAGGTATTGGCTAACCCCGTTGAATTGGTGGTTCCGGCGCCATTGCCTACAAACGTGTTTTGCAGTCCTGTTGTGTTGTTAAAACCGGCAGACGCCCCAACGAAGGTATTGGTTCCCGCAGTGGTATTGTTTCGGCCTGCATCTCTTCCTATAAAAGTATTGCTGGTTCCGGTCGTATTTTCCCTGCCTGCACTGTGACCCACAAAAGTGTTGCCCGATGCTGTGTTGAAAATCCCTGAAAACGCTCCAAGAAAAGCGTTGAACTGAGCTGTTGTGCCGCTTGCACCGCTTGAGCCTCCAACATAAGTATTTTCGCCTGCAGTGGTGTTGTTGAAACCTGCTGATTCGCCCAGAAAGGTATTCAGACTTCCCGATGTATTAAAAATGCCTGCTGATTCGCCCAGAAACGTATTAAAAGTTCCGGTTGAATTCTGGTTGCCGGCGCCATTTCCGATAAAGGTGTTTTCCTGCCCGCTGGAGTTTATGGCTCCTGCCTGGTGGCCAATGAAAGTATTCCGCGACGCTGTGGCGCTATTGTTCACTCCGTTTCCGAATCCTATAAAAAGATTGAGGTTGGTATTCGGCGTTTCGATCAGGGTATTGCCGTTGTTGTTTTTTCGAATCACAAAGCGTTCCGACCCGTCGAGGTCAATGCGAATGGCGTTCTCGTTGGCTGTTTTCTCAGTTTGCACTTTGGTGTTGTTGTCTGCATCTTTTATTTCGGTTTGGGAATTGGCCGAAAAAGCGACAAAGAAAAAAAGGGCGAAGAAAAATGACTTTCGTGACATGATGTTACAAGGTGTTAAAGGTGAATGACTTTTAATTATTGAAAATCAGATTTTTACAATCTTTTGCGTCCAAAATTCATTTCCTGCCTGAAATTTCAGGAAATACATACCGGCAGCGAGGTAGGTTAGGTCAAGTTCATATCCGTCCTCGATTACTCCGGATGTTTCAAGGAGCGTACCCTGTGCGTTGCAGAGGTGGAAGCTTAATTTTGGGAACCTGGCTTCCGGGCTTATGGTGACGCGAAAGCGCCCATTGCTGATGGTTGGGTTCACCTGAACGAATTCAGAGCCGGCAGGCTCATAGGTAGCTGTTGTAATCGGGTTGAATTGCCAGAAATCGTTTCTGTATTCCGCTTGCTGGTTGGAGACGACGCTTCCATAACCAAGCCCGAAATAGCCTTTACCTGATGAAGTTGCATGCGCAATGGGCGCATACCGGATGGGGTCTCCCAGGCCGAACACATCGCCAAGGTTGGTAACCGTATTGGTTATCGGATCATAACTGGAGACAAAATTGGAACTTAGCCCATAACACAGATAAGCTTTGTTGTTCAGCACAAAAGCGGCTGCACTTTCAAAGCGCAGGTTAACCGGGTCTGTGTTTTTCAACACCCATCCACTGCCAGCGCCAGAGGCCGGATTAAACTCATGTATTTCTGAGAAAAACACCCCGGCGTTGCCCCGACCACCGGAGAGGTATGCTTTATTGTTCACCACATAAGCCACGGCTCCGTAACGTGGCGGAAGGTTGCCCAGGTTATTCTGGATCGTCCATTGGTCTGCCCCGGGGTCGTATTTCCACCAATCGGAACGAAAACCAAATGCATCATCGGAGCCTGTGCCCACGTAAGCTGCGCCATTCAAGACAAATACAGTTGCTTTTGACCGTGCCGGGCCATCAAAATTGCCTAATTGAGTCCATGCATTCGTTACCGGATCGTAGCGCCATAAATCTTTGAAAACCGACGTTGCAGTGCTGGTGAAAGATGCGCCAAGCCCGACATAACCTTTTCCATTGAGGGCAAAGGAAATGGCCGTTTCACGTCCGGCTCCCGGAAAATTAGCGATGGGTGTCCATTGGTTCGTCACGGCATCATAGCGGTAAAAATCTTGAGGATAGGTACCTGCTCCTGCTTCCCCGAGTCCAACGTACAAAAGGTTATTGATGGCAAACTGAACTGCGCCAAAACGGGCTTGTCCAGGGAAATCTGCACGAGGGGTGGAGGTTTGGGCCAGGCATGAGCAAGCCAGGGCCATGCAGGCCGGAATCAGAAAGTGTTTCATGATGGTGCAATACTTTTAGTGAATGAAATTGAGCTGCAACGATTGCATCGTCAAATATAAGCGGGCCAAAAAGGCATTTCCGGCAGGGTTTGTGGTTGGTAACTCAGAAGCAGTAATTGGCAAGGTTGGGTTCTTAATTTGAAGATTTTAAGCACGGCGAAGCATAACACCCTATCGCATCACCAATTCCAGAAACTCCTGCCGTTTACTGCGGGCAACCGGCACCGTTTTTCCATTGCTCATCAGCACGTCGCCGTCGGCGCGGACGAATTTTTTGATGTGGTGTAAATTGATGAGGTGAGAATGGTGCGCGCGGTAGAAAAAATCAAAATTCAGCATCTCTTCCACTTCTTTCAGGGATTTGGAAACCAGCACCGATTCCCCGCTCAGGAGCCAGATGCGCGTATAACTGCCATCGGAATCGCAGTGAACCACATCGTTGATTTCGATGAAAATCAGGCCTTCCAGCGTGGAAATAACCATCTTTTGCGGTGGCGTTTGGCGCAGGGGGTTGAATTGCTGCAGCACATCGTACTGTTGTAAATCGGGGAGCACGGGCGCCTGAACCGCTTTTTTTACGGCAGCAATGAGGTCTTCTTCTGAAATGGGCTTGAGCAGGTAATCTAATGCACTGTATTTGAAAGCCCGCACCGCATATTGATTATATGCCGTTGTGAAAATGACTTTGAAGGTTAGAGGATGGCATTGGTTTAGGATTTCAAAGCCATTGAGTTTGGGCATTTCGATGTCCAAAAAAACCAGATTCGGCTTATCCTGCCGAATGGCAGCCAGGCCTTCAACAGAATCGGTGTAGGCGCCAATAATGTCGAGCTCCGGGCAATGATTGGCGGCTAAGTGTTTGAGCAGGGCAATACTTTGCGGCTCGTCGTCGAGAAAAATGGTGCGCAGCATAGTTAATCGTCTTTTTGTACCGGAATAATCAGGGTCACCCGCGTTCCCCTTCCTTCTCCCTGTTCATCAAATAAATCTTCCACCGTCACGGTGGCTTTGATGTTGTAAAGTTCATTAATGATTTTGATGCGCTCGTCGGTTACCTGCATGCCATGGCTTTTGTGCGCCACTGCGCTGCGGCTTTTAAGTTCAGCAGCCTTTTTGCGGCCAATGCCATTGTCCTCTACTTTGATGACCAATGCCTGGTTTTGTTCCGAAACTTCCAGAGCAAGTAACCCCTCGTCGCCTTCCCGATTCATCAGGCCATGCCAGATGGCGTTTTCCACGTAGGGTTGTACGAGCATCGGCGGCAATTCGAACGCATCGGGATCGAGTGTTTCGGGCACCGCAATTGCGAATTGGAACCGTCCGCCGTAGCGCATTTGCTCCAGTTCGATGTAGTAACGCAACGTGTCCAACTCATCGCGCAGGCTGATGTATTCCGAACGGGAAGCATCGAGCACCCGACGGATCAGTTTGGAAAATTTCTGAAGGTAACCGGAAGCATTTTTAGGGTCATTGAGCAGGATAAAGGTATTGATGGAATTGAGGCAATTGAATACAAAATGGGGATTCATCTGGGCGCGTAAGGCCGCAAGTTCCACTTCTGCCACCTGTTTGGAAAACTCGGCAACCTCTCGTTGTAACTCCGCTTCGCGTTGTTTATACCCTGCTTCACGTTCGCGCAATTCAGCCTGCTCCCGGATCTTCCTGACGCGGCTTTGAAAATAAGCATACCCCGAAAAAAGCAAGGCTCCCAGCGCCAATAACCGAAACCACCAGGTTGCCCACCAGGGCGGTAAAATACTGAATCTGAATACGGCAGGCTGCTCGTTCCAGACCCCAGCACTGTTGGCCGCCATGACCTTAAAGGCATAGGATCCGGGAGCTAAGTTTGTAAAGTTGACGCTGCGGTTTTGTGAAGGTTCGCTCCAGCCTTCTCCTGACCCCTCCAACCGGTAGCGAAACTGCATGCGCTCCGATTGGGTGTAATTGATCGCAGTGAAGTCAAACGACAGGAAGTTTTGGGAATAAGGAAGCTCCAGGGACTCTTTTGCAACGCCCTCCGGTGAAAAAGGAACGGGCTGGTTTCTTATTTTGAACACGCTGATCAACGGGGTCGCTGGTGCGTCGTTTTTGTCGGCGAGCAGTGGATTAAAGTGAAAATTGGCACTGAGCAGCGTTATGTAAACATCGTTCCCGATTTTAGACCGGCCTTTTACTGCGCCCGTATAGTTTCGGGTTGCAGAAGCGCCACCCGGAGCCAGGTACCATTTAAACGTGCGTTTTTCGGTATCCATGCGGCAAAGCCCGTGGCTGGTGAGCGTCCACAGATAGCCCAAATCATCGAAAAAAACATGATAGCAGGCCGTTTGGATGAACAGGTTGATGTCGTCGAAGAACTCGGTCTTGCCAGTCGCAGGGTCATAACACCCCAGCGAACCGCGCGTTCCAAACCAAAGCTTTCCTTTTTTATCAAAAGCCATTTCATAAGAGCCCGAAACGCCGCCTTCATGGCCGAAATTACTTTCTGTCAGCTTTTCTGCAACTCCCGTAGCCCGATCAACCCGGTGAATACCAAAAAAACCTGAAGTGAACAAGTTGCCATTCGCGTCTGACAAAATATGGGATAAAGTTTGCCCGGATCGGGCCGTGGCGATCTCCTGGCCAATTTGTGTAAACCTGCTTTTACCCGTTTGAACATTGTAAAGCACAACGCCGCCAACCGCCATCATCCACAATTCATCTCCTTCCAAAGGCGCAATTTGAGTAATATATGGCAGCCTGTCTTTAATGTTTAAATTGACGTACCTGAAAGAAAGGCCATCGTTCGACACGGCAGCTCCTTTTCTCCCCACGACCCATAGTCTTCCCAGGTTGTCATAGGCAATGTCTTCAATGTAGCGTTCCTCTCCGGTTTTGAACTGCCATTTCAAGACCTGTTTGGATTTTGTGTCATACCGGACAAGTCCTCCGCCTTGTACGGCAACCCACCAAATGGAAGCATCCGCACGGTCGGGCAGTATGCTCACAACCTGTTCCAGGTTTTCGTCACTCAGAAATGGGAAGCGAACCGGTTGAAATTGCTGGTCGTTTAAATCTAACTTAATCAATCCCCCTTGGTCAGTTGTAAACCACATGACCTGATCGTCGAATCGGACGGCACTGTGCAAATCCACTGCTGGCAGGCCGTTGGGCCGGTAAGAATCGTGTTTAATTTGCCCGGAATATGCTTTTTTTTCCATGTCGAACAGCACAATCCCATGTCCGGTGGAAGGAATCCAAAGGACGTGTTCTCCGGTGAGCCGGGGGAAAGTCCCTATCACATTCCCTCCAATGTAACTTAGTCCTTTGTCATAAAACTTGCCGGCAGGAAATTCTTCCGTTTTGCCGGATTCAGGATCAATCAATACCAATTGATGTCCTTCTATAAACCAGACCCGACCTTTGGAATCTATAAAAAGACTATTGATATTCGATCTTCGGGGAAAAAACTTCAGCTCCCCGCTTGATGGGTTGTAGCGGTACAAACCCGACAAAAAAACGGTCACCCAAATGTTTCCGGAAGGGTCTTTGGCAATGCAAAAAGTATACTCAAGGCGTTCTTTTATGGGGGTAATTTCAAGGGTTTGGGTATTTAACCGAAACAAGGTTTCGCCACCGGTAATCCAAATGGTCTCTTTCCCATCGAACAACATGTTTCGGGGTGTGAAATCCAGCGTAGTGTCTTTCGGGCTGATGTAATTAAAATGATCGTTCCGTTCGTCGTACCAGCAAATACCCGCGGCATTGCCAATCCACAACCTGCCAGAATTGTCTAATAGAAGTTCGGATTCGATTGCACTGCGCAAACCTCCCGGGGCTTTTTCATTAAAAGGGTAATTTTTGAACGTTACGCCGTCAAACCGGCTCAGGCCGCTGAAGTGTGATACCCATAAATATCCCTGGCGGTCTACGGCTGTTGCCCAGGT
>JALHRK010000321.1 GCA_022841505.1 Saprospiraceae bacterium
AAGTGCGGCAACATGTGGTGGATGTAGTGGCTGAAATTGTAGAAAAATACGATGTAGACGGCATCCATTTCGACGATTATTTCTATCCTTATAAAGAAAGAGGTGTTGAATTCCCGGACACGACCGAATTCATCCTTTACGGCGAGCGCTTTGACAGCATCGCAGACTGGCGCCGCAGCAACAACGACGCGTTGGTGGAAAGTGTTTATTTGAAAATCAAGGAGTTGAAGCCACATGTCAAATTCGGAATCAGCCCGTTTGGCGTTTGGCGCAACCGCGATAAAGATCCCATGGGGTCCAAGACCCGCGCCAGCATCGCTTGCTACGACGACCTCTACGCCGACGTCCTGAAATGGGTGCGCAATGGCTGGCTCGATTACGTTTTGCCGCAGATTTACTGGAACATCGGCTTTGCTCCTGCAGATTATTCAGAATTATTGGGCTGGTGGAGTACCTACGTGCGGGATCAGCACCTGTACATTGGCCATGCAGCCTATAAAGTCGGAGAAAATAAAGAAGTGGCCTGGCAGCAGCCGGGCGAAATTCCGCGTCAGATTGAAATGAACCGCCGCAACCCGATTGTTCGGGGCAGCGCTTTTTTTAGTGCCAAATCTTTGCTGGCGAATCCATTGCGTTTGCGCGATTCTTTGCAACAATTTTATTATGCCGCGCCTGCCCTGCTGCCAGTGATGGAGCATTTGCAACTGCGAAAACCCCAGGCGCCGAATTTTTTGCGCCCCAGAATCCGCAAGGAAGACATCCGCCTGCGCTGGAAACCTTCGAAAGTAGATAAAAAAATCAGTCCCCCCGCTTATTACGCCATCTACCGGGTAGAAGGCAGCGGGCGCAGCATAGATTACAACGATCCGCGCAATATTTTGGCGCTGACCCCCATGCACAAAAAAGGCAAACGGTTTCAATACATAGATACGGCGGTACAGCCAGGCAAAAGCTATACCTATGCCGTGTCGGCGCTGAACCGCCTGCACAACGAGAGTTCGCTGAGCACGTCCCGGCGGGTGTTGATGAAAAAGCGGTAGGGAGGATTTGAAGATGCGAGAACAGAACGAATAACGATCAACCAACAACGATCAACGGTAACAAATAACCAGTAACCAATAACAAATAACCACTTGACCGCCCACATAATGTCGGGCAGAAGTCTTAAATTTTGGGAGGGGGAGATGAAATTTTGCAAAAAAGCCTATCTTTCGCCTTCATGCAACCCGTCTGTGTCTAAATAAGGCAAGGGCGGTACTATGAAACTTGCTTTTCAACCTCAAACAGTAAAAAACAGGATATGAAGTTGTTTAGACTTTTACTTCTGATTGTCATCGTAAATGCTACGGGAAAATTATCGGCACAAGACATTCACTACTCACTTTACAACATGTCGCCGCTAACGCTCAACCCTGCACTTACAGGCGCCTTTTCAGGCACAGCGCGCATTGGCGGGATCTATCGCGACCAATGGGCCAGCGTGATCGGCAATCAATTCGTCACGCCATCTTTTTACATTGATGCGCCGATTATCCGGGGCTTCGGGAAAAAAGACTGGGTGGGCGTAGGATTTACCATGTTCACCGACAAGGCAGGCAGCCTGAGCTTACAAACAGCCGCCAGCTTGCTGTCTGCTTCCTACCACCTGTCTTTGAACAAAAAAGGCACCAGCATCCTGACGCTCGGGTTGCAGGGGGGAAACGTGCAGCGCCGTGCGAAAGCCGTAACCGATTTCGTTTTTGAAGACGAGTTTGACACCAGTGTTGGTGGTGGCGGTCTTGGCGTCAATGGCAGTATGGACAAAGCCGAAGGCAGTGCCAGTTACTTAGACTTCACCGCCGGGTTAATGTTGCGCGCCAAACTAGACGACATCTCCGCAATGGAACTTGGGGTTTCTTACGGCCACTTGACCAAACCGGATTATACCTTGGGCGCAGCGATGGCTGGAGACGAAGATTCCGGAAAACGCCCGGCCCGTATTACCGCACATGGCCGTTACGACCGGGAAATCAACGAAAAGTGGAGCATTTCTCCTACATTCCTGTACCAAACCACGGCAAGTGCCAATGAATTTGCGCTCCAGGGTTGGGCGAGCAACCAGATCAACAAAGATTTCAGGCTCAACATGGGATTGGGTTATCGCTTCGGAGACGCCGGGCAGGTGTTGTTTGGCGGCGATTACAAAGACCTTCGTGTGGCCCTGAGCTACGATGTAAACGTATCTTCCCTGAATGCTGCGAGCAATTATCAGGGCGGGTTTGAACTGGCAGCCTGGTACATCATCAAGATCTATCGGAAACCGATCATCAAAGAACGATTACTGTGCCCACGATTCTGATGCTCAATCTTTAACAATCTGTTAAGCAACATTTTCCAATGATTTCGTTAAGTAAAGTATCCATACAAATAAACAAGCGAACCTCTATGAGAAGCATTCGGATACTCGCTGCCTTCACCGGCGTTTTGAGTTTTTTTGCCGCAACGGCGCAGCCAATCGGAAAGTCCTCTTATGAGATGAAGCTCCAGGCTGGCGCTGAAAAATTAGCTGAGAAAGATTATTACAATGCTCTGGATCAGTACGAACTGGCTTATGAAGAAAGCCAGGACAAGGCTTTGACACCCATCATCGCCGAAATTCACTACCTGCTGCGCGATTACGAAAAAGCAGAACGCTGGTACAGCCGCCTGCTTCAGCGCGATAAAAAAGATGAATTTGTTGCGAAGCGCTTCGAATATGGCCGCATGCTCAAGATGAATGGCAAATATGAACTCGCTATTGCAGAGTTTAAGACCTTCATTGAGGCCACCACCGACCCGAAGCTGAAAGAATTGGCCAACAACGAAATAGCTGGCTGTGAAATGGCTGCGGTGATGCCCGAAAATGCCAAAGGGGTGAAAGTGGAAAGCTTGGGCAAAAACATCAATACCGGCTTTTCAGAATACAGTCCGGCACTTTTTCCTGATGGAAATTCCCTTTATCTTTCGGCTTTTGAGGAAACCAAAGAAGCCATCGAAATTGATGATGAGAACAAGGAAACCCACCAGGCAAAAATTTACAAAGCCGGAAAAGAAAAAGAAGGCTGGGCCAAACCAACGCCCCTGGATGTAAAAATCAACCGCCCTGGTTTTCACAACGTAAACATCAGCTTCGCGCCGGATGGCAAACGCATGTATTTTACACGCGCCGTCTTGACGGGCACTGAAATTACGGGCGGTACCATCTTTATGAGCGAAGGCGGCGACGGCAATTGGGCTGCACCTAATGAAGTGCAGGGAGTGAACGGCGCTGCTTTTATTTCCAAAGACCCGGCTGTTGGCGAGTTGTTCGGTAAAGAAGTCCTGTTTTTTGTTTCCAATATGGAAGGCGGACAGGGTGGCTACGACCTCTATTACGCGACCCACAAAGGCGGCGGCGTTTACGCTGATCCGGTGAACCTGGGACCAAAAATCAACACCGTTGGCGATGAAATCACGCCGCATTACTTAGACGGCACGCTGTATTTCAGCTCTACCGGCCACCCGGGTATCGGCGGACTCGATGTGTTCTTCAGCGTTTGGGATGGTTCCACCTGGAGCGAGCCTAAAAACATGGGCAAACCTTACAACACCAGCGTGGATGACTTCGACTTTTACATTGACCAGGAAGGTTATACCGGATTTCTGACGTCAAACCGTCCAGGCGGCAGCCGTTCCATTCATGGAAAAACCTGCTGCGACGACATTTATAGCTTCAACATCGCCCGCCTGTACGCAGACCTGGTGGTGGGAATTTTTGACGAAGGTAAAAAAGCGCTCACCGGCGCCACGGTGCAGTTGGTGGAAATGACCAATGAAATGCGCGGCAATACGGAGTCCAAAACGGCCGGAGAAAAAGGCAACCGCCTCGATTTTGGTCTGGGTCTGGAAAAACCGTACATGATTGTTGCCAGCAAAGAAGGCTACTACCCGGATTCAATCCGGATCAATACGGTGGGACTGAAAGATTCCAAAACCTTTGAGCACCGCTTCTTCCTGAAAGCTAAACCGGTTCCGCCGGAATACGATACGATCACCAGCGAAACCCCGATCTTGCTGGAAAACATCCTTTATGATTACAACAAGGATGTCATCAAAAAGGAAGCGGAAAGTGATCTCACGGTTGTTAAGGAACTGATGACCGAATATCCGGACATGAAAATTGAGCTGAGCTCGCATACGGACAACCGCGGTAAGGATGACTTTAACATGGATCTTTCCCAACGCCGTGCAGAATCTGCCCGCCGCTGGCTGATCCGCAATGGCATTGCCCGCGACCGCATTGAGGTAAAAGGCTATGGCGAAACGAAGCCTAAAACTGTGACGGCTAAATTTGCTGCCCAGTTTCCTTTCCTGAAAGCAGGTGATGTACTGACGGAAGAATACATCAACAAGTTAGCTACTGACGAGCAGAAAGAAGCCGCGCACGCCATCAACCGCCGTACGGAATTTACGATCACTGCCGGCCCGACCAGCATTGTCATCAAAAGCACCCGCCTGCGCAAGCAGCCAGAGGTGAAGCAACAGCCGAAAGGTAAAAATGCGATGGTGAAAGCGCCTGCCATCACCATAGCTCCGGTGGTAGCGGATACCGTCAAAATTTCAGATTGGTCTTCGCTGGCGCGCCGCAAAAACAAAAGCAGCATTAAAGGCGTTCCGGTGATGCAGTTCACCAAGCGCAATGTGGATTTTGGCAAAGTGAAAAAAGGCGAAAAGCGCTACCATACTTTCGAATTCGTCAACCGCGGCACCGTAGATCTGGTGATCGAAACCGCCACAGCCTGCGAATGCACAACAGTTGATTACTCCACCAAACCGGTTAAACCCGGCCAAAAAGGGTACATCAAAATCGTATTCGACAGCACGGAAAAAGAGGTGAACGAAACGATTGACATTGATATTCTACTGCAAAACAACGAACCGGAGACGGGCAACCCCATCATGGAAATGCTGCGGTTTACGTATGATCTGGTGAAAAAATAAGGACGCGTTTGCGAACTGAATGCATGAGCCATCCCGAAAACTATTGGGATGGCTCATCTCATTTAATTATTTAAGGACTGTAGAAGGATAAGGCGGACTAAAGCCCGCGAAACGAAGGACGCCGTGCTTTGTTCCGCGGGCTTTAGTCCGCCTATTTCCTAAAAAGTCGAAAAATTGAGTGTAAGGTGCTCATTTCCAGGCACTCGAACGATAGCTTTCCAAAACCTCCAACTCAATGCGCCTGTTTGGATTTTTTATGATCCTGACCTTTTTTAGCCAGTCTTGCCAGTCGGCTGTGGTAGAAGAAACGCACACCGAGTGCGAACTCCTCTTTATGGACAGCCTGCAGGCCGCCAAAGCAATCGTAAAAGACGACGCAGAGCATTTTTTTGAACAGATCAGCATGCTGGATATTGCCATCCAGTTGAAGTTCATTTCGGAGCATCAACGTACCCGGGAGACCTTCCTGCAAGAGTACCGATTCTATTTGCAGGACGACGTGCGGGCCTTCACCAAACCCGAAAAGGAGTTGCTCCAGGAGGTGTTGGGCGAAGCTTTCCGCCTCTGCGGCCAATTGTCGCCTGCCCTGATTCCTGATACGCTGGGCTTGATCAAAACGCCCGGAAAACACTACGGCCCTTCTGTTTTTTATACGCGGGAACGCAACATCATTATCCCCCAAAGCGATTTGCTGGAACCGGATCGCCCCGAACTCCTGCGCGTCATGTTGCACGAGTTGTTCCACATCTACTCGCGCTACCATCCCAAACAAAGACAGGCCCTGTATGCGCTCATCGGGTTCCGGCCATTGCCTGGCGGTCGTGCAGCTTTGCGGATTTCACCCGAATTGGAAGAATCGCTGCTCACCAATCCCGACGGCATCAACGTGGCCTATGCCATCCGCCTGCCGCATCCTACCCGAAGCGAAGTGCAGGCCATTCCGCTGATCCGGTCGCGCTATCCGGCGTTTGACCCCGCCATTCGCGAATTTTTTCCCTACCTGCATTTTGACTTGTACGCCATCCGCCAAAAATCGGACGGGACTTTTCAGGTCTTGAGCCGTTCGGATGGCAGCAGCACGCTGTTGGAAGTCGAAAAGAAAGGATTTTATGAGCAAATAGGCGACAATACCAGTTACATCATCCACCCGGATGAAATTTTGGCGGATAATTTCGCGCTTTTGTTGCTCGAAGGTGTGGGTGGGGATCCTTTACTGAAAGGGATGAGAAGTGTGATTGGAAGGGAGTAGGTCTTTGTTCAAGGATAAAGTATAAAGGATAAAGTGTAAAGGGCTTCTAAATTGATGCCAAAAAACGTTCAGCGTTCCCCAAATGTGTTTGTTGTTTTTCGTGCGGCATTTTATCAAAGGTATTGACCAGCATGCCTAATCTCGGATTTTGTAAAAAGAAATCGCGGTGTTTGTGCATGAACCGCCAAAACAAACCATCCCAGGTACTTTGCCAGAGCCCCGGTTTAAAATCACTCATTTTCAACAGGTAATTGCTTCCACTGATGTAGGGTTTGGTCGTCATCAAACCGCCGTCTGCATACTGGCTCATGCCATAAACGTTCGGCACCATCACCCAGTCGTAAGCGTCAACAAACAGTGCCATAAACCAGCGGTACACCTCATCGGGGTCAAATTCACACAGCAACAGAAAATTCCCCAAAACCATGAGCCGCTCGATGTGGTGGCAATAGCCGGTTTTGAGCGCCTTTTTCACGGTGAGGTCGAAAGGTTCGATCCCCGTTTCGCCCGCCCAGAAAGCCGGCGGAATTTTTCGGGTAAATCCCCAGTAATTGCAGGTGCGCACTTCCGTTCCTTTCAGTTCATATACCGCCCGGATAAACTCCCGCCAGCCGATGATCTGGCGGATAAATCCCTCGAGGGAGTTGAGCGGTATTTCGTTTTCCGACGCAAACGCCAGTGTTTCATCCACGATGCGTTGCGGGGTCAGCAATCCCACGTTCAGCATCGGCGTGAGTACGCTGTGGTGCAGGATGCTTTCCGTGGCGACCATCGCATCTTCATAAGCGCCAAAATCAAAAAAGCGGGTTTTTAAGAATTCCTGCAACCACGCCCTGCTTGCTTCAAAAGTGCAGGGGTATAAAAATGAAGCGTCGAGTGTGCCGTAATGATCCGGAAAATATTTTTCGGTATAAGCAATGGCTTCTAAGTAGTAGGCATTGGCTTCTGGAAAGGCTGTATTTGGAGGCGTTTTTCCCTTTGGATATTTTAAGCGGTTATCGGTATCAAACGTCCATTTGCCGCCGAGCGGTTTCTGGTTTTTTTCAAGCAGGATCTGATTGTTAAGCCGTTGGTGTTTGTAAAAATCCGTTTGAAAAAACTTCTTTTTTTTTGAAAAATAAGCGTCGTTTTCGCTTTTTGTGGTCAAAAACAAGGGCGTTGCGT
>JALHRK010000322.1:0-345 GCA_022841505.1 Saprospiraceae bacterium
GTTCTTCTCCGTATTCATTGATTTGAATGCGGGTTTGTGGAATTCCGGTTTCCAACAAAACGGCAGATACGGCCCCGGCCCGGCGCTGCGACAATTTGCGGTTGTTGTCGTTGCTGCCAATGGCGTCGGTATGGGCGCACACGTGCAAAAAAACGCGGGTTTGTTCAAGATATTCTTTTCCCAGATTGCGCAGCAGAGAATCCGCGCCGGGCCGCAGTTCGTGTTTCCCAAAGTCGAACAGCACCTGCTCCTGGCGTAGCCAAAGCATGCTGTCGAAAACGAGGGGTTGGGCGCAAACCGCCGGAGCGGCCATCAAAAAACAAAAGAGCAAGCGAATGGACATAC
>JALHRK010000322.1:355-7408 GCA_022841505.1 Saprospiraceae bacterium
GAGTATTGGTGACGTACCAATAATGAACGATGCAGGAATTGGTTACACGCCGACATTTTGTACTTTAACGTGAACCTGGGCATTTTTTAAGGCCAGCGGGCTGAAGCCCGCGAAACACAGAACCCGCCTTCCTGAACCCACAAAGGGTAAAAGCGTAAAAGTGATCAAGGGTTAATACCGGGCCAAGCGGAAACCGATACTGTCGTCCCAGTCATCAGTATACCTGGCGAGGCGGTCGGACACCCGACAGAAGTCATCGACGCTGCCCCAGGCCCCGCCACGAACCACTCGGTGAGTATCATTCCCACCCACTGTCCAGGCACTCCCATCCCTTGGCGCATTTTCATAATCATTGTGCCAATAATCCGCACACCATTCCCGCACATTCCCGCTCATGTCGTACAAGCCTAGTTCGTTGGGTAGTTTTAGCCCTACTGGCTTAGTCGCCTCATGACTGTTTTCCCAAAACCACCCCACTTCTTTCAATTCATGACTGCCCGCATAGGGGAAGCTCAGACTGTATTTCCCGCCACGAGCTGCGTACTCCCACTGAGCCTCTGTGGGCAGGCAAAACTGGCGGCCTTGCTGTTCATTTAGCCGTTTAATGTCGGGCAAAGCATTGAGTTTTTTCAGAAAAACCTGGGTATCATTCCAGGAAACCTGTTCAACAGGATGTGAAGCGCCTTTGAAGAAAGACGGATTTTCCTGCATCACCCATTCCCATATCGCTTGAGTCACCGGATACTGGCCGATCTCAAAAGGCGCCAATGTGACAGCATGTATGGGGTTTTCCTCATCGTAGCGATCACCGCCCATCATAAAATCACCGCCTTCCACCGCTATCATTGGGATGGATTTGTTGTCGGCTATTGGTATAGAAATGAGGTTCGCAGCTACCTTGTTTTGCACGAGCGTAGGGTTTTGTTCTGAATCGGCATTTTCAATGCGCCATAAAGCTACGGATTTTTGCAATTTGGGAGGGCGGGCTATGTTTCGTGGGCTTTACTCCGCCTTGTTTCCCAAAAAGGTGCAAGACCTGTCCTGCAACGCGGGAAGGCAAAAGGCAATAATTTCGTAAAATAGATTTATTCGATTGCAAAAATATCAAGCTTTGCGGAACAAAATTGCCCCTTGCACTTTGCCTTTTGCCTCTTTACATAAATCCGTCACCCAATCTGCCCCATTTTTTCAATAAACGCTGCCCGGTTTTTGGGCGAGATGCCGATTTGGGCATCGTTGTTCATCAGAATGTACCCGCCTTCTGTTTTGACAAAACGGCGCACTTCGCGAAGATTGACCAGGTACCGGTTGTGCACGCGCATGAAATGGGTTTCGTCAAAAAGCGACTCGTATTCCTTCAGGTTTTTGCTGACGATGATTTTGCGGTCGTTTTTTAAATGAAAATTGGTGTAAGAACCATTTGCTTCGCAATAAAGAATATCAGAAGTGGTGATGAATTCCAGTCCGTCGGCGGTGGAAAGGCAGATGCGCCGTTCCGGTTGCACAGAGGGTTTTAGGTGGGAAAGCAGGATATCTAAGCGTGCTTTTTGCTCTGTGGCGCTTTTCCTTTTTAAGGCTTTAGCCACCGCTGCCTGCAATTCCTCCAGGTCAATGGGTTTGAGCAGGTAGTCGAGCGAGCTGAATTTGATTGCTTTAATGGCATATTGCTCGAAAGCAGTCGTAAAAACTACTTCAAAATCAAGGCCCTGCAATTGGGCAAGCAGGTCAAATCCCGTTCCTGTCTGCAACTCGATATCAAGGAAAACCAGGTCCGGGCGTACCGACCGGATCAACACCAGGGCTTCCTCCACCGACGCGGCCATGCCTGCGACCTCAACTTCCGGGCAAAACTCGGTCAGCAGGTTTTTCAGCGTTTCCCGGTTGTGTTTTTCGTCTTCTACAATAATGGCTCGCAGCATAACGCAATCATTTAAGCGGTTGGAATTTGGATGACCACCTCGGTACCTGCGGCGCTGCCGTCGGCCTGGAATCGGTCATTAAAAGAGACAAGCGTTTGGGCGGCGCTGTTTTTATTCAACGCTTCCAGCCTTTTCCGGGTCACTTCCATGCCCCTGGAAGGCTGGCTTCCGGCTTTTTGGGCTTTTAGTTCAGCGGCAGCTTTTCTGCCGATGCCGTTGTCTGTGATCCGGCAAACGGTGAAATTGCCTTCCACCGCGAAGGAGATGTGGAGTTGGCGCTCCCCGCTTTTGGGCATCAACCCATGGAGGATGGCATTTTCCACAAAAGGCTGAATCAGCAGCAAGGGCACTTCCGTCGTATGTGGGTCAAGGTCAGGGTCTATTTCTATCTGGTAGTTAAAGCCGCCGTCGAAGCGCAGGGCTTCCAGTTCCAGGTAGATTTTTAATAATTTGATTTCTTCCTCCAGCACCACGATATTGGTGATGGAGTCTTCCAGCACCTGGCGCAGCAGGCTGGAGAATTTGGACAGGTATTTCAATGCCGAAGCCCGGTCATTCGCTGTGATGAAATGCTGGATGGAGCCGAGCGCATTAAAAATAAAATGCGGGTTGATCTGAGCGCGCAGCATGCGCCTTTCCAATTCTTTGCTGGTTGTTTCAATTTCTGCTTTTTGGGTCTCAATGAGTTGGTTCTTTTGCAACAGCACTTCGTTGGTTTGTTGTCTGATGCGGTATTTTTGGTAAAATAAAAAGGCGCTGAAGATGGACAGCAGGAAAGCAACTACCAGGGCCCACCGGAGCTGGCTCTCTGTTCGGGCGCGGGCTTCGAGCAAATGAAGTTCCTGCGTTTGCTGATCGAGTTGCCGGTCTTTTTCATACACCTCCAGCCGTGCCTGCCATTGCTGATAGGCTTGTGTTCTTTCGGTGTTGAAGAGGCTGTCCTGGGATGCTGCGGCCAATTGAGCCTGCTTCAAGGCACTTTTATAGTCGTTGGTTTGCTCATAAGCGGTTGCCAACAAATCGTGTCCTTGTCTTTTCAATAAAAAGCTCTTCAGCTCATCAGCAAGCCTGTTGTGTTCTTCGAGCAGGGGAATGGCGCGGTTCGGTTCGCCTTGCCCGATATGAATTTTCGCCAGGTTGTGAAGGGCGTGGATCAACGGTTGTTTTAACCCTAACTTAGTGGCTTTTTCCCGGCTTTGATTCAGGTAAATTGCCGCATTTTTATAATCGCCTATAGAAAGATAGACTTTGCCAACCGAATTCAGGGAATTCGCCAAAGCCACCTGGTTGTCTGTTTTTTCCAATATCACCAAATGCTCGAACAAATAAGTGAGGGCTTTTTCGTACTGCTTTTGGGTTTCATACATCAATCCCATATTGTGCAGCACAAGCGCCTTGCCCTCCTCATCGTTGATTTTCTCTTTGATTTCAAGCGCCTGCTCGAAGTACTCAATGGCTTTTTTGGGTTCTTTCATCAGGTCGTACGCAACGCCTATGTTCAGCAGGGAAGCTGCCCTGCCAGACTGATTCCCTAAAGCATCGTATATTTCCAGCGCTTTCAGGTGCGCATTAAGGCTTTGGGAATAATCCCCAATATGTTTATAAACGATGGCTAAGTTATTGTACCCGTCTGCCACGCCTATCTGGTTTCCCCGTACGGAATGCAACTGCAGGCTTTGTTTGAAATGTTCCATGGAGCTGGCATAATCTTC
Organism: Saprospiraceae bacterium; assembly: GCA_022841505.1. Lineage (GTDB taxonomy): Bacteria > Bacteroidota > Bacteroidia > Chitinophagales > Saprospiraceae > JABWAJ01. The sequence continues at coordinate 3,987 of JALHRK010000322.1, forward strand.
CTTCATGCCATAACTGATGCCCATATCGTTCAGCGCTTTGGCCTGTCTGTCGGTGTGGCCGGTTGCAGCGGCTTGCTCCTTTGCCTGAGTCTGTACCACTAAAGCCTGGTCAGGGTCTTTTTTCCGGAGTTCCCGGCCTAAGCTGATCAGCGCATCTATGCGGATCGTATCTGTTTTGTGGGCGGTGAGGGCTTTCAGGCTGTCTGAACGGGTGGTTTGAGCACGACCTGCAGTGGGCGCACACCACGCTGCGAGCGCAATGGGAAACAGCAGCAACTGTGACCAAGGATATGTCCTCATTTCAATATGGGTATGTGAAGGTGAATGTAAACACCGCTTGCCTGCTGCCCTGCATCTGTAATAATGGTCGTCTTTTCCCGAATCTGGTACGGTTGCAAGGCATTGAGCGTTTCTACTTGTTTTTGCCAGGGTTCAATGTGCTGGCGGTAGTTGAGCAGGCGATCCGTATTGGGCGCTTCCGGGCTGCGCAGGTTGTGCCGCAATTCCAGCCCAACTGCTTCATGCTCTATTTTTAGCGTCAGCTGCACATGTCCCGCCGGTTGATCCAGCATGGAAGTCTCTACGGCACTTTCAATAATGACGGGAAGCACCAAAGCGGGAATTTTTACGTCGCCTGCTGTTTCCAGCCCCGGGGTTTCCACGGAATACGTGAATTTGTCTCCATATCGCAATTTTTGCAGCTTCAAATACCAACCCAATACTTCGATTTCGGAACTCAGCGAGGCGGTTTCATCCTGAAAATGTTGTAGCCGGTAGCGAATCAATTTGCCCAGCAAAGACAAGTACGACAAGGCTGCTTTTTTGTCATCGCTGGTAATGAAATACTGTACGGCATTGAGCGCATTGAAAAGGAAATGGGGATTCATCTGTGCTTTAAGGGCCTGCGCTTTCAATTCTTCCATTTGGCGGTGCGCTTCCAACAGTCTTTTTTGTTCCCGCAACGCGAGCTGTTCTGCCCTCACCCGGCATAGTTTGATGGCGCATATAGAAGCGATGGCGGTCAAAATGCGCAAATGTTGCGAGGTGAAAAAATGGGGTTCAGGATGTTCGCAGTCAATCACGCCCAAAACTTTGCCGTCTGTTAAAATGGGAACCGCGATTTCTGACAACCGGGGCAAATCGTCAACAATATAGCGGGGATCCAGCGAAGTATCTTCCACAATTTCGGCCACGCCGCTTAAGGCTACCGATCCGGTGATGCCGCTGCCAACCGGGATCTCAATGGGTTGTAAAATGCTTTGTTCTTTCGGATTTTTGGGTCCATAGGCTGCCTTTTGGACCAATACCTGTTTTTCTTCCGCTAATAAATAAATGACGCAATCTTCGAAGCCAAGCTGGGAAATGCAGTTTTTGGCCAGGTCCCAGAGTATTTCTTCTTCGGTGTTTTTTTCCAGAATAGAGGTTGAAAAATACAGGAATATCTTTTCGATTTCTTCAAATGAAAATGGTTTCGGCGCTTCAGAAGCCTTTTCCTGGCCGGCTTTTCGATCATTTTGCAGTAGGTTAATTTTCTCCATGAAGTCGCCCTTTCAACAAATTTAATGATTTCGTATCTCTTTACCACATAGTTCACAGTAGTTGTTTTCACATAGGACACATAGTTGTTTTTGATCTGATGAAAATGGTCTGCCCTTTAGTCGGGGGTCTGCTCTTTAGAGTTCGAGAGCAAGGCATGTCTGGCCCCAAAAACGGGATTTTACTGGCGTAAATGACCGATTTTGGGGCCAGACATAACGCAGCTATCGGACTATAAAGACAGACACTAAAAAGGAGCCGCGGCGCTGCCCAACCGCAGTACTCCCTTGCCTATGTCTTCGTCAGACAGGTTAACCTGCCGGGCAGCGAAGACCATTCACCTATTGTTTTATCAATTTTACGACATGCGGACTGCCGCTGCCCGTATGAATGCGGACGATGTACATCCCCGCCGGGTAATTCATTAAAGACAGGGTTTCAGGTGTTTTTCCAGGTTCTACGCGGCTGGAGAACAGTTGCTTGCCGTTCTGGTCTGTTACCTCCATCGTCACCTCCATGCCTGTATACGAGCTAAGGTCTACCTTAAAATTGCCTATACCGGGGTTGGGGTACACCGTCGGAACCGGGGATAATTGCTCCGTTTGAGCAGCCTCAACCAATCCGCCGGGCAATGTCACCAAAGGTTGAACGCCACCGCTTACGCTGACTTCATCGAAAATTGCGGTAACGGGCGTGTTGTTGTTGGTGCTCTCTGTGTAAATGCCCATCATCACGCAATTGCCGGTATTGAGTTGCGCACTGCCCAGAAATTGCCATTGCGAGCCATTGGTGGAGGCATACATGTTGTACGTATTCCCGGTTCTAACGATGCGGAACCACACCGGCCCCGCAACGATTGCCGACTGCTGCATCTGGAAATTCATGTTGGTCGCGGTGCGCACCTCCCGGCGGATGGTATTGTTGAGGCCTGTTTTTAGCCCTACTTTTCGCGCGCCGGGTTGCAGGTTTTCCCGAATCATGACTCCGCCCCAACCCGTGTTCGGGTTGACATTGGTGACGCGGGCGATGATTTCCCCGTCGCCGCACAGATCCACGTAGACAAAGTGTGAAACATCGCTGTTGGGCATGGAAAAGCCGCTGGACGTAACGTTGTAGGTACCTTCACACGGGGAATGCGTGGCGCTGCCATTGGCCGTAATCCCAATATTATCGTTGTCCCACGGCGCTTTGATGCTGGTGTCTTCCGTCACTTCAATCATGGCAACCACCTCGGTTGTATTGCCGCATTCGTCTGTCACGGATACTGTTACGGGCACAACTTGGCCCAGCAAATCGCAGCCCAGCACCTGCGGTTCAATGGCAATTGTAATTTCGCCGCAGGCATCAAATGTAGCGGCAAGGTTGAGGACATCAGCCGGAGAAAGGGTATAGCCTTCCGGGTCTGAGATTGCGATCACACCGTTTACAGCCACAGCCACCGGAGGTGTATTGTCTACGACCTGTATGGATTGGTGGAACAAAGCTAAACTCTGGTTGCCGCATTCATCCACCAGGCGCCAGGTCCGCACCCGGTTGTAGGCTTTGGAGCAATCAGGGTCGGGCGTGGTTGTGTCAGAAATGAGCATTAAGCTTGCGCTGCCACAGGCATCGGCGCCAGTGGGTGTCATGTCCAATGCATTGGCTAACCCCGCTGCGTCATCGCATTCCACAACAACGTCTAAAGCGCCGGCAATCATGGTAAACGTGGGTGGGGTATTGTCGTAAACTTCGATGGTTTGGGTATAGGATCCAGCGCTGCTGTTGCCGCAGCCGTCTTCCAGCGTCCAGGTACGAACGCGGGTGTAAGCGTTGGGACAACCGGGTTCTGGTGTGGTTTGGTCGTCTGTCAGGGTCAGCGAAACGCTTCCGCTGTTGTCGCTTGCGGT
>JALHRK010000323.1 GCA_022841505.1 Saprospiraceae bacterium
TATCAAAGTTAAAAGGTGCATCCTTAATATTGGTTGTTTACGCTAATTAGTGTTTGTCTTTAGCTGCGTAATGATACCGGCATTGCGTACCTACGGCACGTACAAACCAACAAAATTCTGGAGCTACCGACATTAAGTCCCTACGGGACACCGACCACACTAATCAGCCGCTTCAAAATACAATTCAAACCAGCCGCCACCATTCAGAAACGGGGTGCGCACAATCAATTCCGTCTCCGTCAAAACAACGATGTCGTAATTGTTGGAAGCATCCCAAACCCCCATAAAAGCGCCTACTGGCAAATTGATTTGCAATTCGCCGCCTGCACCGCCCCCCGGCGTCAGTGCCCAGGTATAGTCGGCAGGCGGATCGTACGGTACCGCAACGTAGCCGTTAAAAGGATCTATGGTCAATCCGTTGTTCAAATAGCGGAAAGAGCTGTTCTGAAAATAGAAGCAGAATTTGTCGTCGTACTGTTCCCCCTGAAGGCCGTCTGCCGTTGAGCGGAACCATTCGCCAGAGCCCGGCGTAGGTCCAACGGTCACCGCACCCGCAGCGTGGCTGAACGTCCAGCATTTGCCGCTGGATTCTTCGCACCCGCCCGCCAGCAAAATCAATTCGTCGGTGCATGGAGCCACCCCATCCTGCTCAATCACAATATTCTGGCTGGAGCTGGAAGTGCCCCCTCCATTTATAGAGGCGTGAAGGGTAATGGTAAAGGTTCCGGCCCTTGGGAAAAAGAGCGTATCCACGGCCTTTTCCGATGTTTCAGGACGCGCGCCGGGAATGCTCCACACGCGGTCAAAAATGTCCGTGGAAGTTTCCCGGATGACTACCTGATTGGGGTTGTCGGCCAGGACTTCGTAAGAAAACTGCGGCGGCGCCGGAAGCGGCCCAACGGCAACGTCTTCTTCGATGAAGGGTTCACAGGCGGCGACCGCGAAGAGCCCGAGTGTGAGGATATATGGTATTTTCACGTTTATTAATTTGAAAATTTGAAAATTTGATGATTTGAAAATTAGGGGCAATTTGAAAATTTGAAAATTTGATGATTTGAAGATTGGGGCAACTTGAAAATTTGAAAATGGAGGCTTCCGATAACGAAATAATTTATCATTCCCGAAGCACTAACATTTTCAAATTTTCAAATCATCAAATCTTCAAATCAATATCCTGGATTCTGCACCAGTGCACCATTCGTCGCCTGAATTTGCGATTGTGGAATGGGCAACACCCGGTGGATATTGTCTACATAGCCCAAACCACCCAGTGCAGCAGCTGCGCGACCGGTGCGTACCAGGTCGAAAAAGCGGTGGCCTTCCAAACCCAGTTCAACGCGGCGTTCGTGGTAGATGGCATCCAGCAGAGCCGGGCCATTGGCGGTAACTTCCGGAATTTTGACGCGGTCGCGCACCAGATTCAACGATTGCTTTGCAGCGCCTTCATTGCCTGCGTGGTAAGCCGCTTCGGCGTGCATCAGCAGCACGTCAGCGTACCGGATGACGCGGTCGTTGGATGCGCCGTTGGGGTTCGGATCTCCAAAAGAAGCTTCTTCTGATCTGTTGTTGAAGAATTTTTTTGGATAAAAATCGAATACATTGACGCCGCCAACGGCTTCCTTTGTGAATACACCGCGGTCGCCCATCTGATCGCCTTCGCGGAATACGGTGGACGAAAGGCGCGGATCTTCAAATCCTTCTTTAAAAAACTCATCTACAAAATCCTGGGTTGGGATATTGAATCCGTAGCCCCCAAATTCTCCGCGGGCGCGCTGGAAGACATTTGAAAAAGTGCCTTCGTTGTTGGAGTTGTAGCCCCAGTTACCGCCGGATTCCGACATGTACTGGATTTCAAAAACAGACTCCGAATTGTTCTCTCCAGCCAATGTAAAAATGTCTTTGTACTCCGGCACCAAGGTGTATTCTCCTGAATTGATGATTTCTTCTGCGATGGTTTGGGCTTCCCCCCAGCTTTGTTTCCACAGCAAGGTTTTTACCAGCAGTGCCTGTGCCGCACCTTTAGTAATGCGTCCAACCTGAGAAATCGGGTAACCACTGCGCATGGGCAGGCTTGCTGCTGCGGCGCGCAAATCGGCTTCGACCAATGCCCAAACTTCTTCTGCGGTAGCTCTGGGCATGTTGTATTCGCTGGGCGCCAGCACGTGATCGGCCAAAGGCACGCCGCCGAAAATGGTCACAAGGTTGTAGAAAAACCAAGCCCGGATGAAGTGGGCTTCGCCCAAAATACGCGCTTTGAGTTGTTCGTTCATTTCAATGGCCGGCACTTTTTCCAGCACCACATTGGCGCGGTAAATGCCTTCGTAATCGGCAGCCCATTCGGCTTCCAAATACTCGGTATTGGTCGGCCCCTGAAAGTTTTCGAGCGCCGCGAGTTGTGGTTGGTCGTTATCGCCCGAGCCGCCTTTAATTGCGTCATCCGACATAATATCGCCCCAAAACCAGCGAAAATGGCCTGCCGGCGTCATTTCGAATTGCAGCGTTGCATAGGTAGCGTTGATCGCCGCAATGGCATCCGATTCCGTTTTGTAATAATTGTCGAGCGTGGAACCGATGATGGGATTCCGCTCCAGAAAGTCTTTTTCGCAGGCTGCCAGCGATAAGAAGAGCAGGGCTGCGAGCGCCGATTTGCCGGCTGTTATGATACTTGTTCGTTTCATTTTCAATGTTATTTATTCCTTTTAAAACGTCAGGTTCACCCCAGTCAGGAACATACGTGCCTGCGGATAGAAACCCTGATCAATTCCCAATTCCAATGCGCCGCCCACGGTGCCGATTTCAGGATCGAGTCCCGAATATTTGGTTACGGTGAGCAGGTTCTGCGCGGCCACATAGACCCTGAATTTCTGGATCTGCAGTTTACCCAGCAAGCTTTGCGGCAAGCTGTATCCCAATTGCACATTTTTGATGCGCAGGTACGAGCCGTCTTCCACAAAGCGGTCAGAAGCGCGGGCGTTAAAGTTCGGGTCGTTCAGGTTCACGCGCGGTTCAGAATTGGACGTGCCAGGTCCGCGCCAGCGCTCCAGTGACGACTGCGGCCGATTGGTGTAGAAAAAGTCGTAGCGGAAGATGCCGTTGTAGATCTCGTTGCCCTGCGTGCCCTGAACGAACACGTTCAGGTCGAAACCCTGGTACTGGAAATCAGCCGTAAGGCCATAAACCAATTCTGGGGTTGGGTCGCCGATGAACGTGCGGTCGTCTTCATTGATGATGTTGTCGCCGTTGAGGTCCAAGAAGCGAATATCGCCGGGTGCGGTGCTTTCATTCTGAAAAGCGTGGGCGGCAATTTCTTCCGTGTTCTGGAAAATGCCGTCCGTTACATAGCCGTAGAAAGCGCCAACGGGGTGGCCCACTTCGGTGCGGGAAACGTTACCGGCAGAAAACACATTGCCGGTTACAATGGGTTCGCCGCCTTTGCCAAGGCTGATCACTTCTGTGGAAACGAACGCTACATTGCCGCCAAGGCTATATTTAAATTCACCTACTTTGTCGCGGTATTGCAGCGAAAGCTCCAAGCCGCGGTTTTCCATCGTACCCACATTCTGGAACGGCGAACGCACGCCCACGACCAGTGGAATGGGCACCCGCGACAACATGTCTTCAGTTTTTTTGATGTAATAATCGCCGGTGAAGTTCACTTTCCCGTCCCACAATTCCACATCAAGCCCAACGTTGGTCTGGATGCTGGTTTCCCACCTCAAATCCGGGTTGCTGGCTTCCAGTGGCGCGTTGCCGTTGGTGATGATTTCATCCGGGCCAAAGGTATAGTTCTGTCCGGCAAATACAATTGTTGTGAAGCTGTAATCGCCAATTTTGTCGTTGCCATTCTGCCCCCAGCTGCCGCGCAATTTCAGGAAGCTGATGTCTTCCATCTTCCAGAAATCTTCCCGGCTGATGACCCAACCTGCCGATAAAGAAGGAAAGTATCCATAGCGGTTGTTGACGCCGAAACGCGAAGAACCATCGGCCCGGAATGTTGCGGAGAATAAGTATTTGTCGTCCAGATCGTAGTTAACCCGACCAAAATAAGACAACAGGGAAGCTTCTGAAATGCCATCGCCCGCACCCTGCGAGGTCCTCGGATCAATCGTGTTGCCAAGGTAAGCATCCAACACGTTGTTGGTGGGCAGGTTGGTATTGGAACCGGTCAGGAAAATGAAGCTGTTTTCGAGGGCGGTTGTACCCAGCGTTATCCCAACTTTGTGGCGGGTATTAAAGGTATGTTCGTAGTTCAACACATTTTCCCATTGCCAGTTGCGCCAGGTGTAATCGCTTTTCACGACGGTGTTGGTCACGCTGCGCTCTGCGGCGGGCGCGTCGCGAAGGGTGGTATCAATACTCAGGTCGTATTTTGGAAAGAACAGGTCTTGTTTTGCGTAAGTCGCATCCAAACTGTAAGTAGACTTAAACGTCAGGCCTTTTGCCAGTTCGATTTCCACAAAAGCCGAACCCACCACGCGGTTACTCGACCAGGTGTCGTGGGTTTGCTCGATGGCATTCAACGGGTTTGCGATGTCTGTATCGGCGTAGACGGAATAGTTGTACGTGCCGTCGTATTTGCGCACCGAAGTAACAGGGTCAATGTTCAGCGCCCGAACCAACGGGGTATTGAACTCGTTGTTTTCCGGCAATCCATTGCGCTTAAGCGCCGTAAAAGCCAGGTTACTGCCCAGTCGCAGCCATTTTTTCACCTGGTGCGAGCTGTTGATGCGTGCTGTGTAGCGTTCGAAGCCGGATTTAGCCCCGCCAACGATGCCATCCTGTCCAAAATAACCACCACTGAAGGTAAACAAAGAACGGTCAGAGCCGCCGGTAAAGCTTAACTGATGGCTCGTAATTGGTGCATCCTGGAACAGCGCCTCCTGCCAGTCGGTGCCTTCGCCGAGCAGGTCGGGGTTGGCAAATTCCGGCAATGGATTTTTGCCCGCAGCGATGTGCGCTTCATTGGCCAAAATTGCATATTCGCGGGCATTCAGCAGGTTCATGTGCTTCCAGGGACTTTGCACGCCGTAATAAGCATCGTAGCTCACCTGCCCCAGCTGATCCTTTTTTCCGCCTTTGGTGGTAATGAGCACCACCCCGTTGGCGCCGCGTGCGCCGTAAATGGCGGAGGAAGCAGCGTCTTTCAGTACGTTGATGGACTCGATGTCATTCGGGTTGAGGTAGTCAATGCCGCCTACCGGGATGCCGTCCACGATGTAAAGCGGGCTGCTGTCGTTGATGGTGCTGATGCCGCGTACCCGAACCGTCAGCGCACTGCCCGGAGAACCGGAGTTTTGCGCGACCTGCACGCCGGCAGTACGCCCTTGCAGCGCTTGTTCGGCCCGCAAAATGGGCAATTCTGTGATCTCTTCAGAAGAAATGGTAGAAACGGCGCCGGAGATGTTGCTGCGTTTCTGGCTGCCATAGCCAACGACGACCACTTCTTCCATGAGGGTAACGTCGGACTGCAGGATGACGTCAATCTTTCGTTGACTGCCGACGCGCACTTCCTGGTCCTGCAATCCAATGTATGAAAATACGAGGATGGCATTTTCGTCCGGAACAGCGATTTCGTAAGCGCCGTCCACATCGGCTGCGGTACCTGTCGTGGTGCCTTTCAAGACAACCGTTGCGCCCGGCAAGCCGGAAGGGTCGCCCGGTTCCGTGATTTTGCCGGTGATTTTAATCTGGCTGTATGCAGCTGTTCCGATCCCGCAGATCAGCAGCAGCATTAGCAAAGGTTTAAGCTTCATAATATATGTGAGTTATTAGTGTAGAGATCTTTTTATTGACGGTGGACGGTGGACGGTGGACGGTCCCACATTAACAATCCGCATTCATCAATTGTCAATCATCAATAAAAAAACGAATAAGACAGCTTCCCTTTAAGTGGCGTGTCTGATCTTTAGAGTTCGAGAGCAAGGCATGCGAAGAACCCGAAAGTGGAAGTCTACTCGCGTAAATGACCGCTTTCGGGTTCTTCGCATAACGCAGCTATCGGACTCTAAAGTTAGTGCTGAATAATAAACTTCTTGACGTCCATTAGCAAGCCATTGCGCACTGCGAGGTAGTACATACCCGCAGGCAGGTTTGCCGTGTCAATCGTACGATTTCCCATGCCTTCCAGTTTCCGGTGGTGAACCGTCTGTCCGGCGATATTGTAAATGTGAAGTTGTGCTTCGTTACCCATGCTGCGCTTGAGCTCTACGCGCAGTTCCTGATCGGCCACAGTCGGCGCGATGCTGAACAGGTCATTCACCAACGCAAGGTCCCGGGTTGCGGTCATACAAGCTTCGCAGGATGCAAAACAAACCGCCGTCAACGTGGCATCTCCCGTCACTTCGATCAGGCGATTGGTAAAGCCGCCGGTTGTGAGCGTGCAATCTTCGCCGCCAACAAACTCTTCCTGTGCGCTCCAGCCGTCCAACTGGAATTTGTATTCGTATGCGCCTTGAGGAAGATCCAAAGTGGTCGTCCAGATGTTGTCGAAATTGTCATCGCTCATCGGGTTGGAATCCGCCGACCAGCCGTTGAACGAACCGCTGAGGTACACGTTAACAAAACTGCCCGTGTATTGCGACATATCAACGTTGAAGGTGATGGAGCCAATTTCTACCGTGCCACAATCTGTGGTCGTCGTGCAAAGTCCGAAACAGGTATTGATTTCGGTATCCTGCGTGATCGGGCCCATGTCGCGGTCGTTGAAATTGTCCGGATTGGCACAATCCTGGCCTGCGATGTTTTCTTTACAGCTGTAATCCGGACAAGCGCCGTTCGTCAGGGTATAAAAAGACGTAAACCCGACTGGCCTTTCGAATACAATGGAATAAACGCCGTCGCCGTCCGTATCCGAAAGCGGGTAATCGCCCGGGATGCCGAAATTGCCGCCACCCGCAATAAAAACGCCATCAGGAGAAACACTGATGTTGCTGGTACCGAGGTTAAAGGTGATGCGTACGCTTTCGCCGCATTCGTAGCAGCTGTTCCAGCATACTTTACCGATATCCACACCCGAAGCCGGAACGACAACGGTGCGATTGGTGAACCCATCCGTGGTTACGGTGCAGGTTTCTGTGCCGAGGAATTGTTCCTGATCGGTAAAGGCATCTACCTGAAATTTGTATTCGATCACGCCCGGTTGAATCGGTAGTGTAGTCGTCCAAACACCATCGCCATCTGCGTCGGAAAGCGGGTTGGAAACATCAGACCAATCGTTGAAGGTACCGCTTACGTAAACTTGCGTGAATGGTTCGCTATAATCATTCATATCTACCGTAAAGGTGACGTCGGCAGGCTCGACCACGCCGCTGGCGCACACCTGCAGGTCGTCGAAATAGGACGTTGTTGCAACGCCAGGACCGTTGGCGCCAAAATCAAAAAACAGCACGACGCGTTCGTAAA
>JALHRK010000324.1 GCA_022841505.1 Saprospiraceae bacterium
GTGATAGTATTGTGACGCTGAACCTGACCACGCACCCTTGCCAATTGTCGTTCAACACTCAGGGTACAGCGGCGCTTTGCAACGGCATTGCTGACGGTGCATACCGGTTTGCAGTGACCGTAGGCACAGCGCCTTACACCTACACCTGGCAGGGACTTGGCGGGAACCCACTCAATGGTTCGGGGAATATTGCAACCAACAATACCAATGCCTTTATCAACAACCTGCAGGCCGGCAATTACCGGATCACAGTGACCGACAGTTACGGAATTATAGGAACCATTGACTTTACGATTGGACAACCACCCGCGTTGAATGCCACCATTGCTCTTTCTGATAACGAAGGCTTCAACATCAGTTGTGCAGGCGGCAATGACGGGACGGCAACGGCATCGGCTATTGGCGGAACCGCGCCTTACAGCTATGCCTGGAACACCGGCCTGAACACGTCAACGATTGAAGATCTGACGGTCAATACCTACACAGTTACAGTGACCGACCAAAATGGTTGTACTACCACAACGCAGGCAACCCTTGACGCGCCTCAGCCGTTAGACATAGAGGCGGAAGTTACCGACCCGCTTTGTTTTGGCGACCGCGAAGGGTTCATCAACGTATCTACGGTGACGGGGGGTGTCGGACCTTTTGTTTATTCCATAGACAACGGACCGTTTACGGTGAGTCCGGTATTTGGCAACCTGGGAATTGGAACTTACAATATTCAGGTGCAGGATGCCAATGGATGCGAAACCTCAATTATTGAGACCGTGAACCAGCCACAGGAACTCATCGTTGACCTGGGGCCGGATATTCAAATCAGCCTGGGCGACAGCATCAGACTCCCGGCTCAAACATCCTATCCGGTAGCTTCCTACTCCTGGAAAATTGACCCGGCACTGTCATGTACCGATTGTTACGATCCAATGGTTCGGCCTTTTGAAACGGCAGCATTTTCGGTGGCGGTGACGGACGAGAATGGTTGTACGGATACCGATGCGATTACCATTTTTGTGGCCAAAAATCGCAATGTATTTATTCCAAACGTGTTTTCACCCAACGACGACGGCTTCAACGATGTGCTGTACATCCAGGCTGGCCCTGAAGTAGCGCAGATCAAGTCGTTTAAAGTATTCAACCGCTGGGGCGAAGCAATCATCGAGTTGGATAATTTCCAGCCCAACGATCCGGCCTACGGTTGGAATGGCAATCATCGCGGGCAGATCATGAATGCAGCCGTGTTTGTCTACTTTGCAGAAGTAGAATTTATTGACGGCGAAACGCGGTTGTTTAAAGGAGATGTGGTGCTGATGCGATAGGGAATTATAGAATAAAATGCAAGAGGCAAAGTGCAAAACGCAATAATTTGAATCTTATCAAGTTACGTTTTGCACTTTGCCTCTTGCATTTTGCCTCTTTACAAACCCTCTCAAACTGCCAAAGGTCTTAAAACGCTGTATCATCCACCCCCGCCAGCCAGCCTTCAATATCGTCAATCACCGAAGCTAAGCAGCCGTCTTCAAACGGAGAGCGCAACCCTGCCAGCGCGACCAGATCTAAAAAAGATTTGCTGCCACCGGTCTCACAAAGGCGGACGTAATCCGCCCAGGCGCTTTCGTGGTTTTCGTTGTTGCGTTTCCAGAACTGGAAAGCGCAGATTTGCGCCAGCGTATAATCTATATAGTAAAATGGGTAAGCGTAAATATGCGTTTGTTTTTGCCAAAAAGCGCCTGCTTCCAGGTGGGGATTGTCCTCGTAATTGCGGTGCGGGAGGTAGCGGCGTTCGATCTCGCGCCAGGCCCGGTGGCGTTGCTGCGGGGTAAAATCCGGATTTTCATACACAACGTGCTGAAATTCATCCACTGCTACGCCATAAGGTAAAAAACAAACAGAATCGGTAACATGCGCGAAACGGTATTTATCTGCATCCTCTAAGAAAAACAGGTCCATCCAGGGCCAGGTGAAATATTCCATGCTCATGGAATGGATTTCGCAAGCTTCATAGGTCGGCCAATGGTATTCTCCAAGGCCCATGTTCCGGCTGCTGTACACCTGAAATGCGTGCCCCGCCTCGTGGGTCAGGACGTAGATATCCTGGCTGCTGCCGTTAAAATTGGAAAAAATATAAGGCGCCTGGTACTTGTTGATGAAGGTGCAATACCCGCCCGTTGCTTTGCCGGGTTTGGCTACCAGGTCCATCAGGTTGCAATCGCGCATGAAGCGGAAAAAAGTGTCGGTTTGGGGCGAAAGTTCGGCGTACATCCGCGACGCGTTCTCCACAATCCAGTTCGGATCGCCTTTTGGTTTAGGATTTCCGGCGGCAAACCGAAAATCGTCGTCGTAGTATTTAAGGACATCTAAACCTAATCGAATGCGTTGCCGTTCAAACAGTTGGGTTGCTAAAGGGACGATGAATTCCTGAATTTGTTTTCGAAAATTTTTCACCATTGCTGCGTCGTAGTCCGTGCGCAACATACGGGCATAGCCCAAAGGAACGAAGTTAGGATACCCCAATTTTTGGGCGATGCGGTGGCGGGTTTTGACTAACTGATCAAAAATACGGTCGAATTCATCCGCATTATTGACAAAAAAAGCCCATTTGGCTGCGGAAGCCGCGCTTCTGGTTTCCCGATCCGGTGAAGTTTCCATCGCGTGCATGGAGGAGAGGTTGTAGGTTTCCCCCCGAAACTCGATGACTGCGCCAGCTTTTAATTTGGTGTAATCACTGCTCAGCCGGTTTTCTTCCTGGAGGTCTTCGATGATTTCCGGCAGAAAGGTTTTCAGACTCAATTCGGCAATGCGGAAAAGTTGGCGCCCCCATTTGGCTTCCAGCCCCTCCCGGTAAGACGCCGCAATCAAAGCCTCGTAAAGGCGGTGGGTAAGCGCGTCTACATGGGGAATTTGCTCATCAAAGAAGCTGTTTTCTGCTTCGTAGAAGACGTCCGTGGTATCTACGGTGTGCCGGATCTGGCAAATATTGCGCATGGAGTAAAAATCTTCCTTCAGCTCATTGAGCCGGTCGAAGGCAAGGGATTGCGCTTCAAAGGAAGATGCGTTTTCAAATTGGATCAGGCGCTCGTTGAATTGTGCCGTCATTACGGCCATATCAGGACGGGTGTACTGATAGTCCTCGAATTTAAGCATTGGCATTGTGGCGGTTTTAGGTTTTACGTTTCAAAAATAATGTTTTGACAGTAAAACCCAACAAAAATAAAAAGTTCTTGTCCGTAAACTATCGGACAAGAACCTTTTAAGCATGATCGAAGCGGGAGGATTTAAATAAAATAAGCAAGCATGTTCAGGTGAAAATCTGTCATCGGTTGCTCTTGCAGGGGCAATTCCGATTGCAGATTCATGTCCTGAAGTTTAAAATTACTGCCCGAGACAACGTCTCTGGCGACGTAAGCTTTAGGTTTCCAATATTTCGATTCGTTCAAATTGTCAATAACCACGCCGCGCGAAGTACTGTGAATGATGTGTACCCCACTTTTGTCGTTAGAAACGACCATCGCTACGTGGAAAATGTACTTTGATTTCGGTCTGCGGAAAAAGATCAGATCGCCGGGACGAACTTTTGCAAGTTCGATCTTCCTGCCCTGACCAACCTGGTTTCGGGAACAGGGCGATACGGCCACATTAAAGTGGTTCATTACAAAGTGCGTAAAACCAGAGCAGTCAAACCCTTTCGGGGAACGGCCGGCATACTTGTAGTTACTTCCCAAATATTGCTTTGCATATGAGATAACCTGTTGACGTACAAGGTTTTCTTCAATAGCCATTTCTTTACTTACAACGACTGAATCAGCAGTGAAACGGTCGGTGTTGGAAGTGGCGCAGTGAGCGAGGGGAAATCCGAAAAAAAGTGTAAATGTTAGTGCTTTCCATTGTCGGCTTAACATAATCAGAAGATTTTTAGCTTGCTTCGACGGGGCTAAGGTAAAAACTTTTTTATGAAAGCAAATCATGTGCCGAAATTTTCAGAATAAAAAATTCTGAAAGGAAGGATGAAAGAAGATTATTATATGGCTGTTTTCCCTTGCAGGCAAATGCTTTGCAGCGATTATCCTGTTCATTCAATTTTTTCAGGTGTTAAAAATTTTTCCATCAGCAGTGCTGCGCCTTTGAACGGCGTCATGCTGCCGTCAAGTACGGCCTTTTCCACCGCTTGCAGCTGCTCCTGAACCCGCTCATTGTGGTAAAACAGGTTGTGGAGGCTGGCCTGGACGCTCTCATGCAGCCAAAAGGTCGCCTGTCGGGTTCTATTGTGCTGAAAGTAGGCGTTTTTTAAGGTCAGTTCCTGGTAGGCGAGCAATAGTTGCCAAATTTCAGTAATCCCCAAATTTTCAATGGCAGAACAAAGCACAGGTTGAGGTGACCATCCGCTGCTTTTGGGTGGGAAGAGGTGCAATGCGCCGGCGTACTCGCGTTTCGCGCGCATGGCCAAGCCCTTTCGTTCACCATCAGCCTTATTAATCGCGATCAGATCGGCCATTTCCACAATCCCGCGTTTAATGCCCTGCAATTCGTCGCCTGCGCCGGGCATCAGCAAGAGCAGAAAAAAATCGGTCATGGAGTGTACAGCGGTTTCGGACTGCCCCACCCCAACCGTTTCAATGATGATGACATCGTAGCCTGCCGCTTCGCATAGCAAGATGGTTTCGCGGGTTTTGCGGGCTACGCCGCCCAAGGATTCTCCAGATGGCGATGGCCGGACGAAAGCGTTTGCCTGGGAGGCAAGCTCGAACATCCGCGTTTTGTCGCCAAGAATACTGCCTTTGCTGACCTGGCTTGACGGATCAACCGCCAGTACCGCAACCCGCCGGCCCTGCGATAACAAATACAATCCGAAAGTTTCAATGAAGGTGCTTTTGCCCACTCCGGGCGCCCCGGTGATGCCAATGCGAAAACTTTTGCCGCTGTGCGGGAGGCATTGCGCTACAATTTGCTCCGCCAATTGCTGATGATCTGCCCTTGCGCTCTCCACCAGCGTAATGGCCCTGCCCAAAGCCACCCGGTCGCCCGTGAGCAGGCGCGCCACATAGTCTTCCGGCAAAAGCGCGTTCGGTTTGCGTTGCGCAATTTGCTCGCTCAAATGCGGGTTGACGTTCGGATGGGTACTGTGATCAGGAACAGGCATGCGGTTGAACATGAATTACCGGACTTTATAATCAAATGGAGTCCGGCGGCGTTAATACTTGGAATTCTTCACAAAATAAACGTATAACATGACCATCTCCAATCGTTTGGTGTTTTTTATGACATTCGCACTCGTCCTTTGCTTCGCCGGCGAAGCGCAAGCCCAGTTATTCAAGAAAAAAGAAGAGAAAAAGGAAGAACAGCAGCCCGCCGTAGAAAAAAAAGAGAAGGTGTTCAGTTTCAAAAAGAAAGAAAGCGACACGGAGCGCAGCAAAGATCCGGCAAAAGCGGATGCCAAAACATTAAAAAAGGAGCACAAAGAAGCAAAATCGGAAGTTCGGGCCTATAAAAAAGAGCGGAAAGCAGCCGAAGCGAAAGAAGACGCCGCCCGCGCCAGAGCCAACGTGCTGAAAGCGCAACGCAAAGCCCAAAAAGCGGAAGGCAAAGCGGAAAAAGCAGAAAATAAAGCCGTAAAAACCCGACAGAAGACGAATGCGAAGAAGCAGGATTAATTTATAAGAAAGTTGGCAAGTTGGCAAATTGGCAAACCTGAATTCCCAAGCTTCACAAAACCGTCAAATCAAACTCAAATAATGCGGAAACATTTCACGCCACAGGGGCCAGTCGTGGTTTTGCCAGCCACGCAGGTCGAGCCAGTGGGGAATGTTTTTCTGGTGCAACAGCCCGGAAAGGCGTTGGTTGGCTTCTAAACAAATGTCCCACTCCGAAGTACCGAGGATGATCTTCATGCGCCAAATATCAGGGTGGCTGAGGCCGTGTATATAATCCACGGGGTTGTTGAAATAGACATTGTCGTCGTAGTGATTGCCTACGAAAGTTCGGATATCGAACGCCCCGCTCATCGAAAACAAGTGGCTGACCACGTCCGGATGTTTGAGCGCAAAATTGACGGCGTGGTAACCGCCGAAGCTGGCGCCCGCTACCGCCACTTTACCCGACTGCGTGTTCCAGCGCACCCGGTGTACAATTTCATCCAATACCATTTTGTCGTACCACGCGTGGTTGTGTGCCCGCGTTGCCGGGTGCACCTCTTTGTTGTACCAGCTGTGCTTATCAATGCTGTCAGGACAATACAACTGAATAAAGCCCCGCTCGATGAACCAGCGCGCCGATTCTGTCAATCCAAAATCTTTGCTTTCAAAATACCGCCCCATCGAAGAGGGAAAGAGGACAACGGGATAGCCCTGATGCCCGTATACGAGCATTTCTATGTTCATGTTCAGGTTGGGAGAGTGCCAACGGAAATATTCTTCGCGCATGTTGAACTGGTGATTCTGGTGGAATTTTGTGGCAAAGATATGGAATCTCCTGCGCTAATGCCAACCGTATAATTCATAAAGCCCCAACCCCCATCCGTCAAACCAAAACCCTCATCCGTCAATTCTGCGCGCAATCGCCCTGCCTGTGGCCACAATTTGCTTACGATTTCCGGGCAAAAATCACCCGACTGTTCCTGATACCCGGAAAAGCAAATATTCACCCATATTAAAAAATTAAAAAATGAATCGTTTTTCTTTTTTCATCAGCTTCCTGGTTTTGATGTGCTGCATCACCCCAACTTTAAAGGCACAGGTCATGCTTTATGATGATTGCTTTGACGGTGACTTTGGCGGTATTCTGACTGCGGACAACCCGGATCTGCTTGCTTTTGGAGATGTTTCTTCCGGTGACCTCGTCTTTGAAATGGAAGGCTGCATGTTTCCCGGGGAAGTAGATTACTACGACTTATTTACTTTTTTTGTCCCGGAGGGGTACGTACTTGAGTCCCTCCAGTTCGGATACATGACCAGTGGCGTTCTTACAGAAGTAGATTTTTCTTTTTGGCTCGGCGATAATTGCGTGCCCTGGGACAGTCCGAACATCCTCGTTGAAGACCTGCCAACGAACGGGCCGGAAGACCCATGGGGCAGCAATCTCATTGCCCCATTAGGGCCATTGCCATCCGGCTATTACAGCATCCGTATGTCTATGGATGGTTGGCCTGCCGGCACGCGTTACGAAATTTTCTTCACCCTGAGTTGCGATGACAACACCGCTCCGGAGTTTACTTCAGCCGCAGGGGCATTAGATGCAAGCCTGGATTGCAGTAACCTGGCCGGAATCGCTGCCGCGCTGGCTATGGAGCCTACCGCAAGCGACAACAGCGGAAGCGTTTCGCTGACCCTGACAGACGACCAAACCACACCAGAACCCGGTTGTCCCAACGCTTACACCCGCGTTCGTACCTGGACGCTGGAAGACGGCTG
>JALHRK010000325.1 GCA_022841505.1 Saprospiraceae bacterium
TGTTTCCGGTTGAAGCAGGATGGCGGTTGTATTCAGGGTAACCGGGGCAGATCCGATGTTCACTGTTTGCGGACCGACGGTGCAGCCGCGGTTGTCCCGCACGTAAACATCCGTTTGTGCGCCTACCCCCGTGAAAACGTTGCTCGTTTGGAAATCAAAGCCGTCTATCGAATAGCTGTAAGGCGCTTCTCCTCCCGAAGTGCCGCTGACGGTAATGACGCCGTTGTTGCCATAGCAATTCAAAAGCGGCCCGGTGCTTTGGGCAGTACCTGCGTTGAAGAGGGTTGCTGCGCCAATGTTGATGCCACCGCCCGGAGGAATCGGGAAATTGACCTGAGGGGCCTGGTCATTACAATTCCCAAACATATTCATCGGATCGTAAGCATCAATTACTTCAACCAGATAACCTCCATGAAAGCCGTCGTTTGTAGGTGCAATGCCGGTAAAGGTATGTGAGCCGGCTGCTGAAACCGGTCCGAAATTGGCAACTTCGAATATCCCATCGCTATCGAAAATCCGGAGCAAGCGAATGAAATAAGTCCCCTGCCCACCGCCAAAATTGACCGAAATTGTGCCATCATCCACGTCGACACAGGTTTCAGGAGTGACCCCGGTGACGTTAATAAATAAGGGTGGCTGAGCGGGAGCTGCCACTGGATAGGTGTTGGAAATACAACCGGAGGCATCCCGGATGATCACCTGATAATTGCCAACCGGCAGGAAAAACTCCACCTGTACGGTTTGGCCATCGTCATAGATTTCAGCAAAAGGGCTGTAAGTAGCGCCGTTATCGGTAGATACTTCAAGTCCATTGTCAAAAAAATTGAGAATGCCGTCTGCCCGGCCCGTAAAACTGATGGTAAAAGGACGGCTCAAACCATCGCAGGAAGTGAATCCAAGGCTATGATTGGTGATTTGAATGGCATTGGGCGAAGAGACGTCCACGTTTACCGTGTTGGTACAAAAGGCATTATCCCTTACTTCAAAAGTGTAAACCCCTGCTGCTAAGCTGGAATAAGTATTTTGGCTGCTGAAAACGCCGTTGCCGATGCGGAATTGATACGGCGGATTACCTCCTGTCGCGTCCAGCGTGACAGAACCATTGGTACTGCCGGAACAGCTCGTATTTACCACCGTAAGCGGACTCACTAAGAGCGGATTGGGTGCTGTAATGGTAAATGGCGTACTGACCTGGCACCCGGCAGCATCGCGGACATAACCGGTATGGTTGCCTGCAGCCAGGCCGTTGAATACATTGCTGCCTCCAAAAGGACCAGTGCTCACCAGGCTGTATTGGTAAGGCGGAGCGCCGCCTGCCCCATTCAACGTAGCCGAACCCACTGGATCACAATCCGTAGCAGGCAGTAAATTGGACGTGAGCGCCATCAATGCCGGTGGCTGGGTCAGGTTAACGGAGCCGGGAAAAACGCAACCTTTATTGTCAGTCACCGTGTAATTATAGCTGCCTGCCGTTCTTGAAAAAACACGGGCGCTTCCGGCAGGAACATTGGCCTGGGAGCCGCCGCCATCTACGGCAATGGTGTACGGAGGCGTGCCACCTGACGGGGTGATGGTAATATTGCCCGAACCGCCATTACAGGAAATCTGAAAACCGGCAAAATTGTCAAGAGCCACCAAAGCGTTGACGGCAGAAGGTGCATTCGGCACGACAATGGCTCCGGACAAAGCAGAATTACAGGTATTGCCGTTCGTTACGCGAACCTGATAGGTGCCGGCAGCAACGGAAAACGTATGCGAGCTATTTGTCGTGTTAAAAGTTGATATGGTGCTTCCACCAGAAGCATTCAGCAATGAAAAAGTATTGGTGCCTGCTGCATTTTGGGAAATGGTGACGGTTATAGATCCATTGTTGCCAAAACAGTTGCCTGCAACCGCTGCGGTTGAAATGGTCGGCAAGGGCAGGGAAGACACGATAATCCCGGATTTTTCTGTTGTACAATCCACATTGGAACTTGAAAAACCCACTTTTAAGCTGTACGAGCCAGCCGATAAACCACTAAAAGTGTGCATCAATGTGCTGCCCATTGGCGGCGTGGCATTCGCTACGACTACATTGCTGCTGTTTAATAAGGTCAGGCTGTACTGGCTGGCACTATTGGCATTGTTTACCGTAACTTGGATGGATCCGTTGCTGTTGCCGGAACAAGCGCCAACGGGAGTGGTAACGATGTCGGCCAGTGCAGGGGGGGCAGGTGCTACGGTTATAGGAACACCGTCATTATCTATCCAGCCGTCGTTGGTTCCGGTGCCGCCTATGAAAATGCAGAAAAAACTACAATATATTGCTGGCCGCACCCTGATT
Source organism: Saprospiraceae bacterium (assembly GCA_022841505.1). Lineage (GTDB taxonomy): Bacteria > Bacteroidota > Bacteroidia > Chitinophagales > Saprospiraceae > JABWAJ01. The sequence goes on from JALHRK010000325.1 coordinate 2,324, forward strand.
TGAGGCATGGTGGTGCTTGCTGGGAATTCCAGATAATTGGAGGTTGAATAGGTGGATGATGTAGCCGATATCCAGTTGCCATTTACCAATTTTTGCCATTGAAAATAGCCACCATTGTAGCCTGAATGGCGGTCGGCGTACATCCTTACCGTTGAGCCTCCGCAGAAACTGGATTGCGTATTTCCGGCAGTATTGGCATAGCGAAGTTTGGATCCATTAATGGCGTCAATATTGTGAACCGTAAGGCGGTAATCCACTTCGAAGTTGTCGGAAATAGCCAGGGTGAAGTCGTACGTATAAGGAAACGTTGCGCCGGCAGGGACTCTGAAGTAGAACGAAGTACTGGTCTCGCCATAAGCATCGTCGCCGCCGCCATGGTGGCATTCAGCAGATGGGCCGTCTTCCTCCCAGGCCTTCAGGTTAACCGTTACCAAAAAGCCGTCGGCGAGGCTGAAATTGGTCGGGTTGTCGTTGTAGGTAACAAAAACGTCGTTGTAGGTTTGCTGATTCGGGCATGTTATAAACGGCCAAGTTCCAGTGCAATAATTATCCAGGTATCTGCATATAGAGCCCGAAGCATTAATACTTCCTGAAAAAGTAGCTGTGGTTTTCCATACCGGGTCGGTTGGTGCGCTGCCGCCATCGCCCATGCTGCCGCGAATATAGCCGCGGGTCATTCTTAAATCAACGTGGGTGTTCTGCGCCGTTAAGTTCAGGCCGCTTATGAAGAAAAGAGCCGTCCAAACGATTATGTTCAAATATCTCATGGCGAGATTCATTTTTCTGATTTTCAAAAGAAATTGCATACATCAAAAGGCATCAATAATTGACTTTCACCGGCTCGCTGAGGGGCGAAAGGCCGCCATCGTGGTAAATGGCCCGCACGCTGTACGTGTAATTGGTATTCATGCGCAGGTCTTTGTCCTGTGCCTTGTAAGCAAAGCCTTTGCGGGCTTTTTTGCCTGTATTTTTTTCGTCAGCGGCCATCAGTTCCGCAGGTGAAAACGCGCGATACCTTTTTAATTTTTCATCGCCGGTGGCCCGGTAAATTTCAAAAAGGCGAACCTTGTCCAATTCGGTGTATTGCCAGCTCAATTCCACCGTTTTGTTGCGGCGGTCGGGCGTCGCTTCCACTGCGGTTACCTGCGGGCGTATGAAATTGTCCAAAACCCGTGCTTCCACGGTTTGCGACAAGCCCCGCAGGTCAGAATTGTCTACCGCCACGATCTGATAGAGGTAGTCGCGTCCCGTCACGCCGGTGCTGTCAGTGTAGCGGGTTGTTTTTTCGGTGGCCTGTTGTATGGAAAATTCTGCAATTTTTTCCCAGGCCTGTTCTTCTTTTGCACGGCGCATCAACTCGTGGCGCAGCACGTCCTTGCTTTGGCTGTTTGCCCAGGTCAGGTTCACGCCTTTTTCATCGGCTACGAGGTCTTTGAAAGCGGGCGGCGCCGGAGCGATGGTGTCGGGGCGCAGTACGGTAGCCATTTTGGAGAACGGGGAGGCATTTTGACGGAAGTCGAAAGCCATCACCTGCACATAAATCTCCCGGCTCAGGGTTTTCAGGCTGACCGTGTCAATGAAGTGGTTGGTGGGTACCGTTCGGCGGGTAATTTGGGTAAATTCGTCGTTCGGGTGGTTGGCGATATACACGCGGTAACCCTGCATATCGGGCTCTTTGTTGGCATCCCAGGTGATGACCATTGATCCGTCTTTGAGCACTGCACCGCGCACGTTGACCGGCGCTGCGGGGGGCGTTTCGTCGTCCAATTGCGCCATCGCAGAAAAAGAAGGCATTTCCCGGTTATACTGGTCGTAAGCAATGATTTTATAGTAATTTACAGGCAATGGGGCGTCGTCAGTAAACGACCGGGCAGCCGGCGAAAGCAGTACTGCTCCGCTTATGGGCGCATAAGCTCCCCGGTCGCTTCGGGCGCGCAGCACCCTGAACCCGGCAATTTTGCTTTCTTCCGCCACATTAAAATCCCATCCGATCAGGAAACGACCCTGTTCGTTTTCCATTACGGAAACGATGTACGGAAAATACTCTGGCAGCGGGTCAATGCCCATGCCCTGAACCGGGTCGGATGGTGGGCCGTTGTCGTCAAACACCGTGCGTCCGGAAACCCGGTAGAAATAAGGGCGGTTGTTCATCGGCAAGCTGTCAATGAGGAACATGAAGTCGGATGGCGCGCCGGGGCGATCCAGACTCACGAAAGGCAAATCGCGCAACGGTTGCCAGCTCAGGCCGTCCTCCGAGCGTTCGACCTGGTAGCTGACGTAGAATTGCTGGAACAGGGTCTTATTCCAGCTTATAGTCGCCACCCGGTTGCCAAAATCGGCTTTCACTTCCAATGTTTTCGGCAGGGCAAATTTGTCTTTGGGGCTGATGGAAAAAAAGCCGGTATCAATGCTGGTGCGCAAATCCATCGGGATTTTTTGCCCGCCTTCCATTACCAGGGTATCCAACGGCGCTGTGATTTGTTTTGCCGGATAGACGCGGTAGAGGTAAGTCTCATTGGCTTTTACGTTTTTATCTTCCACCGCCAGCCCCATGGCTGTTGCGGCCTCGTAGGAATGGTCAGCCGCAAAAAGCCCGAACGTGAAGCGGTTGCTTTCTTCAGTGGCCTGGTTGACCAATGCACCGGAAGCTTCACCGGCTTCCAATTCAAACGATTCACCCAGCAACGCCTGTGCGCCAATGGCTGCGTACTGGTTGCGCTCCATCAAGGGTTTCCACTGGGCTTCCGTTTTCCACGGAAGGACTGGCGTCGGCGTCACGGGCACGGCAATCGAACGCTCTTCCCAGGGCAGCATTTGATTGTTGCGCATCAGGGTATGGCGCACGACCACGTACCCGGATTCATTGCAGCGCCGCCAGGCTAAGGGCGAAGTTGGCGCCCAGCGCAGTTTAATGCTGGCGCCGGTAGAGCGCCCAGTAATCATCAGGGCGTGTTGTTCATCCGACGCAGGTGTGAGTCCGTTTTGCTGGGCTTGTACGGTCAGCAGGCTGAGCGTGAACAAGGCACAAATAGGCAGATATTTTCGAATCATGGTCATGGCTTAATTGCTTACTCCGTAAAAAATGGTTACCGGTATTTGGGAATTAGGCGTCGGGTTGCCCGGCAAATGGTACTTCAACTGCACCCGGTAGTTTCCGAAAGGCGCATACTGGAAGGTCCCCTGCATGAAGGTCACCCAGGCCTGCGGCAGGTTGGGATGCAACGCCGCATAATTGCTCACTTTGTTTTTGTAGTCGAAATCGTCGAACAGCATGTGGTACGGCAGCTTGTACACGAAGCTGGTAATGGGCTGCGGAATAGCCGTGGCGCCGCTTTCTATATTTTCAGGGGTGAGCTTGTGCGGGTCTTCGGATTGTTCAATCCAGACGGCTTTTGAAGGCACGTTGCCCAAAATCAGCGGATCCCTCCAACTGAGCGTGACGTTCTGCGCCGGCGCTGGTAAGTGCTGGTACATATACGGGTAAATCGTATTATTGTACCAGTTGCCGGGCGTTGTGTTCAGGTCGGCTTCCGGCTGGATGAGCGGTGCAACCTGCTCTTCGCCATTGTAAAAACCATCCTGGTCAAACAGGTCAAACAACTCGTTACCCGTCACAAATACGCCGAAATCGTTGATGGTGGCGCCGGAAGTTTCGTTCGGGTCCAAAAATATCGGATTGAACCAGTTGACGTTTTTCGTCAGCGCGTTGACTTTTTGCTGGAACGTGTTGTACAAGCTGGTGCGGAAGTTCGATTTGTAAAAAGCTTTGGGTTTTAAAGCCCGTTGTACGCCCTGTGCGATGCGCTCTTCGAGGATGATGTTCGTGAACGCGGTGTCTGCCGGGTTGGATTGCAGGTTGAGCAATTCTGACTGGATGCTTTCGACATTTGCATCTACTGCAGCGTCGTCCACCAGCGGCAGGTTGGCGAGGCGCAAACCTAAGACCGCGTTTACAGGCATCTGGCCGGATGGAATCGAATAACTTACCCGTTTATCTCCTGCATTGTAGGTAATATTTCCACTGGAAATGGCCTGTGTGCCGTTCATGAATTGCACTTTTTGTTCCCAGGCGGAAGCTTCGCTTGCATACGACCAATCAGCGTGTCCTTTGAACAGGTAAGGCTGGCCCTGGATCAACTGAATGTAGCCCTGCGAACTTTCAGATTGCAGGAAATTGAACTGGTCGCGCAGCGGGTAACTGTAAGCTACGTTGTTGGATGGAATGTAATCCGGCGCCGGCCCGGTTGTGAAATCCACAATCGCTTCCTGCTGTTCGGGTGTGCCGCTCGGTCTTTTCAATTCCCGCCATTCGCTTTCGTAGCGGCCTTTTTTGTCAAACCGAACCTGTACAACTAAGCGGAAGTTTTTATTTCCGGTGAGTACATCGTCGGATTTGAAGGCCACGACGTCGTTGGCTTCATTCCAGCGGATCTGACCCGGAACTGGAACATCCTGACCATTGGCGGTTTCCCGCAATTGCAACACTTCAAACTTGTGTATTTTTGGTCGGTATTCCTGAAACTCGCCTTCGTCGTCCTGCAATTCAAAAACTTGTCCTATCGGCAGGTTGAAAGTTGCTTGTGGCCGGGCGAATACATCCACGTCCTGGCTGCTGTTGCCGTCGGGTTGCGTGCTGGCAATGACTTCGATGCCGGCCAGTTCGCTGCCGCCCACGATGTCGCATTTTTTGCCAATTTCAAACTGGAACCGGCAACTGCCGCTCACCAAACCGCTGAGGATGCTGAACCGGCCTCCCACGACCCCCTTTGCCCAGAGCGGATTGGGGAGTCGCGTTTGTAAAACGGCGGCTAAGGCCAGGTCGAGAATGCGGTAATTTCCGCTGACGGAAAACATGCGAACTTTTATACCGATACTACCTTCTATATAGGCCCACAACTGGCCGGTAGCATACCAGCCGTTGATGCCAATCGGACTGCTGCTGGTTTCGTCGCCGGCGCACCGGGCGTCTAATCCATAATTCCTGACCATCAC
>JALHRK010000326.1:0-5524 GCA_022841505.1 Saprospiraceae bacterium
AGACATGGGTTTTATTTGCTTTGTAAACGACCACAAAATGGCCTTCTTTCCAGTGGGCAATGCAGGGTAGGGGAATGTCTTCCGACAGGCGGTCAAACGTCGTTTTAATGGCCAGCGATTGCAGGCCGATGTGCTCGGCGGCGTCGCTGATGCCCAGCAGGGAAACGCCCTGTTTGTCAATATAAGTCAGCTCGCGCAGGTAATCTAAGGAATAGTAACGCCCGAAGTACCTGGCGACCATACGCAGGCACGTGGCGCCACAATCCATGGCCTCCAACTGTTGGTAAAACGGAAATCCTCCGGGAACTGGCATAAGTTTTTCTGCTGTCTTAGCACTGCAAGGAATAAAACTTTGCAATACCTGATACAAAAATAAGCATGAAAGTTAAGGCTTTACGCATGTTTGGTACGCTATTTCAAAAAAAAGTAACCAAAGGCGGCCTCCCGGCGTGTTCCGGGAGTTGTAAAACCGGGGATTAATCTCTATTTTACGCCGCCTGTAGAAATGGTTTCGATCGCAATGCACAACAATTTCATCTCTGTCGTAAGTGTCCTGAACAGCGCAGCACAACTGCCCGATTTGCCTGAATTCCTCCGGAATGTTCACAGCGTCCTGAGCCGGAATTTTGCGGATTTCGAGATCATTTTGATCAATAATGCCATTGAAATGCCGCCCGATGTTAAGATCGAGCCGTTAGATGCCGACCTCAAACGCCATATTTCGCTGCTCAACCTGTCGCGGCGCACCAACCGGAACCACGCCGTTTTGGCCGGATTGGATCGTTCCAACGGCGATTATACAGTCATTTTAGAAACGGAATTTTACCACAACCCGGAGGTCATTACCGCGTTGTTCGACAAAACCCTGGAGGGATTCGATATCGTGTACCTGCGCGCAAAATCGCGCACTGTCCGCCTGCGTTTCCGCCTGTTGTACAAGGTGTTTTACTACATCCTCAAGCGGTATTCTGCCCTGAGCATTGACGACAAAGCGCACAATACCCGTATCATTTCCCGGCGAGCGCTCAACTCCCTGCTGCGCTTGCGCGAAAACCTGCGCTTCATGAAACCGATTTATGCCATTGTGGGATACCGAACGGCCCATGTAGATACGGAGGTGCCGTTGCACGAAGAAGCGGAAAAATTTTCGGAGCGTTTTCGCACTTCGTTGATTGCGATTACGTCGTACACGACCTTTTTGAGAACCCTGTTGCTGTGGATATTTATTTTTTCGTTTGTTTTTCTCATTGGCGTGGTGGTCAATGCCTTAAAAGTAAAGTTTTCAGGCATGGACATTTTTGGAAACCTGAGCGAGGCCACCACTGGCTGGACTTTTTTAGTGATCCTGATTTCGGTGTTTTTTGCCATCACCTGCCTCAATCTCTACATCATGTCCATTTACCTGTCCAATATTTACAATGAAATCAAGCAGCGGCCGCTGTATATTATTGAGTCGGTGAAGCGGTTCTAAGGGGTGAGCGTTGTTCGTTGTTCGTTTAGCGTTGTTCGTTAGTGCCGTGATTCGATGATGGTATCATTTCCATTGTTGCCAAGTGAAAACTAACGAACAACGGTCAACGAACAACGTTTATGTTCGAGATGCACCCAACGCTCAACCAACAACCCCCTCCATCCAATCCGTCATCTTCCCCAACACTTCCACCTTCTCCGGTTCGTTGTGAATTTCGTGGTACAAACCTTCCCACAAATGCCAGGTGATGTTGCCATGAACGCGTTTGGCAAAGGCTTCGCTGGCTTTGGGCGCCGTAATTTGATCTGCGCCGCCGTGCATGAGCAATAATGGCAGGGGAAATTGGCCCGCATAAGCGTCTAACCAGGCAGCGGTTTCCAGCATCCCGGTTGCAGCGGAAACGCTAATGAAATCGTGAACCAAAGGGTCTTTTTCGTATGCTTCCACCACCGCTTTATCTCTGGAGAGGTGATCTGATATTAAGTTATTCCGTTGAACAAAAGCAGGAAAAAGGCGGCGCATCAGTTTGGCGATTGCCACCAAAATGACCGGCGGCTGAAAAGCTAGCTGAATCCAGGGATCCGTAGAAATGACGCCCGCAAGGTCCGGGTGCCTTTTTAAGGTGTAGGCCAGGACCAGATTGCCACCCATGCTGTGCCCGTACAAAAACACCGGAATACCCGGATAGCGGGTTTGGGCTTCGCTGACAAGGTGTCCGATTTCATCCAACAGGGCGTTTACATTGGGCGCATGCCCGCGTTTTCCGCCAGATTGGCCATGCCCGCGCCGGTCGTAGGCCAATAAAGCAAAATGCCTTTCGTTGAAATGAGCGGCTACGTGTTCGTACCGATGGCAGTGTTCGCCTAAGCCATGAACCAGCACAACGACCGCTTTGGGCGTCGGGCAGGGATAGTCTATTGCGTAGATGGACAGGCCGTCCGGCGTGGTCCAGTGAAATTCGGAAGTGGTCATGTAGTTAAGGTATGTCCATTTAGAGCATGTTGGAGAATTCCAAAAGAAACGCTTAGTGTGTGTCTGCTTTTTAGAGTTCGAGAGCAAGGCATGCGAAGGTCCAAAAATGGGATTTTACTTATGTAAATGACCAGTTTTGGACCTTCGCATAACGCAGCTATCGGACTATAAAAACAGACACGAGTTAGAACTTGCGTTTTCCGAGCTCAAACTGTACGATCCGCAACCCCGGATAAAGCTTGGCAAGGTAAACATCCGTAAACTCAACCGCAGCTTCTTCAGTCGGAAAATCGCCAACCAAATAAGCATAAACCCCCTCTGAAAGCTGCTCAGCCGCGATGCTGCCGTGGCGCATAAAAATGTCGTGATCGGGAGGCAGGGGCGTTTCTGCCAACAGGATCTGAACCCGGAAACCGGAATAATCTTCCGCAACTGCCGGGATTTCGCGCGGACCAACCCGGGTCACTTCGGCTTCGTAAAAAATTGGAATTTCCGCCTCTTCTTCCGGTTCCTGAAAGATACCGCGTTCACTCAAGTCGCTGTATTCTTTAGGAACGCTTCCGTCTTTTCCCGCCTGGACACCCTTGCTTTTGAAATAAGGACGGTCAAAATCTTCTGCATTTGTGCTGTGCCACTCCTTGGGAATGGTATCTTGTGCAAGTTGCAGTACAGTGGCAGGCTTGCCGAAGCTGCGCGCCATAACTTGTTCAGAGAAGCCGAGCACAAGGATCGTTGCGATCAGCAAGGCAGATTCTTTGGCAAATACTTTGGTGGCCATGATCAATTTGTTTTAATTCGCTGTCTCAAATGTAGATTAATACCTGTAAAAATACATGAGTTTACGTATTGTTTTCATGGGTACGCCCGACTTTGCGGTTCCTTCCCTCGACATTTTGGTGCAAAACGGCTATGAAATCGTTGGCGTAATCACAGCGCCCGACAAGCCTGGCGGACGCGGGAAGCACCTGATGCAATCGGCTGTAAAAAAATATGCGCTTGCCCAAAATTTGCCGGTTTTGCAACCCACAAACCTGAAATCACCGGATTTTTTGAGCGAACTCAAAAGCCTGAACGCCGATTTGCAGGTGGTGGTCGCCTTTCGCATGCTGCCCGAAGTGGTATGGGGCATGCCTCCTAAAGGAACGTTCAACCTGCATGGTTCATTGCTTCCACAATACCGCGGCGCAGCGCCCATCAACTGGGCGGTAATCAACGGCGAGCAGGAAACTGGTCTGACCACGTTTTTTCTGACCCGGGAAATTGACACGGGTGACGTCCTGTTTCGGGAAAAAGTTGCCATTGGTGAAAACGAAACTGCCGGCGAATTGCACGACCGCATGATGCTGATTGGCGCGCAATTGGTACTCAAAAGTGTAAAAGCTATTGAATCCGGCAACTATGAATTGGTCGCTCAGGATGATCGCTTAGCTTCGCATGCGCCGAAAATTTTTCACGAAACCTGCGAAATCAACTTCAACCAAAGCGCTGCGGCCGTACATGATTTTATCCGGGGACTTAGTCCTTATCCGGCTGCCTGGACGACTTTGCAAGGCAAAAATGTGAAGATATTGCGGACGTTGAAAGGGGAAACGGAAACAGGGTTGCTTCCAGGGACTTTTTACGTGGAAGGAAAAAAGAATTTGCGAATCGCTACGGCAACTGGCTTTTTAGAAATACTTGAAATTCAACCGGAAGGCGGAAAAAGGATGGATGCTGCAAGCTTTTTAAATGGGTATCGGGCTTGGTTAACATGAAAATCATCCTCACTGTCACCAACGACCTTGCCTACGACCAGCGCATGATGCGCATTTGCAGGAGTTTGGCCGCAGCAGGCCACGAGGTTGAATTGGTGGGACGACTGAGGCCGGGTTCGCCGCCGCTGCCCGAAATGCCTTACCGGCAAACCCGGCTGGCCTGTCATTTTGAAAAAGGAAAACTGTTCTACTTAGAATATAACCTGCGCCTGCTGTTTTGGTTGCTTTTCCGCCGCTTCGACGCCCTTTGTGCCGTTGACCTTGATACTATCCTGCCTTGTTTGTGGGCGAGTTGGGGACATCGGAAGCCTTGTGTTTATGATGCGCACGAATATTTTACGGAGGTTCCCGAAGTGGTGCGCCGCCCACGCATCCGGCGCATTTGGGAAAGCGTGGCCCGCTACGCCATCCCGCGCATGAAACGGTGCTACACGGTTGGCGATTGCCTGGCCGGCATTTTGTCAGAGCGTTACGGGACGCCATTTACCAGCATCCGGAATGTGCCGGCTCCAGTACCGCCGAACTCCAGTTCGGCGTTGGATAACCCCGCCCCTGTACCGCCGAACTCCAGTTCGGCGGAATTACCCAACGCCGAACTGGAGTTCGGCAGTACAAGGGCACGCGGTACAAAAATCATCCTCTACCAGGGCGCGCTCAACGAAGGGCGCGGCCTGGAAACTGCCATCGAAGCCATGCAGGGAATCGAAGGCGCTGTACTTTGGTTAGCCGGAGAAGGCGACCTTTCAGCGGAATTACGCGAAAAGGTAAAGCAATTGAGCTTGGCGCAAAAGGTTCATTTTCTTGGATTTGTATTGCCAAACGCCCTTCCGGGAATCACGGCGCAGGCCTGGATCGGACTAAATTTACTGGAGAACAAGGGGCTGAGTTATTATTACTCTTTAGCCAACAAAGCGTTCGATTACATCCAGGCCGGATTGCCTTCCATCCAGATGGATTTCCCGGAATACCGGAAACTGAGCGAAGACTGGCAGGTTTTTGAACTGGTCGCCGACCTCGAAGTGGAAACCCTGCGCCAGGCCATCCGGAAATTACTCGACGATGCTGCGTATTACCAACAACTACAGGAAAATTGCCGAAAGGCAGCCGCATCCTTGAATTGGGAGCAGGAGGAAGTCAAGCTTTTGGCCATTTATGAGGGGATTTGGGAATAAAGGGCAAGGGGCAAGAAGCAAAGGGCAAGGGGCAAGGGGCAAGTAGGCAAAGGGCAAAAGGCAAGGGGCAAATAGGCAATGCTTGTCCCACGCCAGCGGGAGGGAAAGAGGCAAAAACTACCTTCTTATCTTTTCTTCCCATAGCAACAACGCCA
>JALHRK010000326.1:5534-7314 GCA_022841505.1 Saprospiraceae bacterium
GAGCAGGAGGAAGTCAAGCTTTTGGCCATTTATGAGGGGATTTGGGAATAAAGGGCAAGGGGCAAGAAGCAAAGGGCAAGGGGCAAAAGGCAAGGGGCAAAAGGCAATGCTTGTCCCACGCCAGCGGGAGGGAAAGAGGCAAAAACTACCTTCTTATCTTTTCTTCCCATAGCAACAACGCCAATTTGTAAACATCCAAAGCGTACAAAGACGGGTATTTTGATCTCAGATTTGCCAGCAAAATACCTTGCAAATCGTGCAGCACGTACAGCAAAAAGCCAGCAAGCCGGTAGCGTCTCACGGCACGAAATGCGCGCAGCAGCCGGGTGTCCAAACCGGGGTATTGCCGGCTCAGCGTGTAAAGGTTCTGAACAGCAATCCGCGCCTTTTTCAAAAAGGTGTCCTTGTCTTCCAAACCAATGTGCTCCAATGGATTATCAAGGTGTTGGATTTCAATTTTCCGAAGTTCCAGCTCCCGGCCAAACAGGGTGTCTTCGTGCCCGTATTGCAGGATGTTTTCATCGAAACGAATACTTTGAAACAGCGCCTTGGGAACCACAAAATTATTGGTCATAAAGCCATGCCAGGGTTGCTGACGGCGAATAGCCACCGGAATTTGCTCGCGTTTGACGCCGTAAAACCAATGCAGGTAAAACTGTGGATCTGCGGGCGGGGTGGGGGAGTAGCACCTGCCCCCGCAAAGCAGGCAGTTGGGGTTCAGTTGGGCCAGGTATTGGCGGATGTAATCTTCCTGCACAACTTTGGAATCGTTGTCCATAAAGAGCAGGAATTCGTAGCGGGCTGCGTCGGCTAAGGCGTTCCGGATGGCGGAACGCCCGATGTTCTTCGGCAGTTCTTCATAGCGCACCTGGTCTAAAGCTTTAACGTCCCGGTTCACCCGCCGCATGCCTTCCCCGGAGCCATCGTCGAAACAAAGGATTTCAAAAGCAATCCCTTCTGAAAGGCATTGATTATGAAGTGTTTCTACCAATTCATTAACATCGAACTCATAAACGGGGATGAGAATAGACAGCATGCCGGATTTTAATTCACAACATAAAAGAAAAAGACTTTCATTTAAAACTGAAAGTTTAGAAATTTGTTGTACTTTCACAATTCTCACAAATATATGACAATGGCAACAATCCATTCTATTGAACCCTTGCTATCCGACAAATCGCTGACACCTGAGCTGCGGCAAATTGTGGCGAAAGTAGCCAATGGCGAACGCATCACGGAAGCAGAGGGGCTGTTGCTCTACGAGCAGGGCGAACTGGGCTACTTAGGCGCGCTGGCCAACGCAGTGCGCGAGCGCAAACACGGCGACAAGACCTATTTCAACCGCAACTTCCACATCGAACCGACCAATATCTGCATTTATACCTGCGCATTTTGTTCCTATTCGCGCCTGATCAAACAGCGCTCCGATGGCTGGGAGTACACCCTCGAAGAAATCATGGACATTGTGCGGAAGTACGACCACGAACCGGTGACGGAAGTCCATATTGTCGGCGGGGTTTTGCCGCAATACGACGTTGCTTTTTACGCCGAATTGTTCCGGCAGATCAAAGCGCACCGCCCGGAACTGCACATCAAGGCACTGACGCCGGTGGAGTACCACTACATTTTCAAAAAAGCCAAAATCAGCTACGAAGAAGGCCTGCGCATCATGAAAGAAGCGGGCCTGGATTCCATGCCCGGCGGTGGCGCGGAACTGTTCCACCCTGAAATCCGCGAGCAAATTGCGGGCGACAAATGCACCGGTCAGCAGTGGTTAGAC
>JALHRK010000327.1 GCA_022841505.1 Saprospiraceae bacterium
CTGTCTCTTTCCAGAAGAATGCCCTCGCTAACCAGCCACTTTCTTTCAGCGACCTTGCCCTCGAAAAGAAAATTAGAAGTAGAAATGCTCAACCATGTCTCAGCGTTCAATTTTCTGGCAATTTCTTCGGCAAGCCATAACACGTTAGCAGGATCGGGTTTTCCATATTTTTCCAGTCGCTCTATGGATTGTTGCCAACGCTCATCGTAGAGGTCTCGAAGGGTTTTTAGCTGGTTTAGTTTGGTGCTTTTTTGATGGATTTGACAAAAAACGTCAAGGTTATTCGGTATGCACAAAAGAGTCAAGAAATCAGGGTGCAAAGTGGAGGAAGCAACACCCAATTTGCTTAACACAGCTTCAACTTGTACCTTTTCCAAGGGTAGCACCTCGAAAGAGCTTGATTTGGCATATTCTTTTAGGGCGGGGTCGTTATTCAAGTCGAAGGTTCTGCTGGAAATTATTACCTTGACTTTGTCTAAGTCAGCAAGTTCCAAGATGAGCCTGTTGTAAGTATCAAGAAATAGACGGTTGGCTGAGAAGGATTGAGAGAGGGCATCTATCTGGTCAATCAGGACAACAACCAATGGGGCTTTGGTAGTCAAAGCCTGAACAGTTTCGACTATTGCGGTTGAGAAATTAAGGTTTTTCTGCAAGGAGTCCAAATTTTCAGCCCTGTAAAGTTCTGAGCGAATGCCTAAGGTTGGCACTTTTTCTTTTTGAAGCCTTTCACATAAGGAGCGCATGATAACCGATTTTCCCACACCTGGAGCGCCATGTACAACTGCAATTGGCTTTGTATCATCTTCTTCATTCGACTTTGTTTCAATTGGCTTAAATAGCCAATCAAGTATCTTACCTGTGACTTGCCTTTCAATACATTCGTCAAGTTCAGAAAGCGTGTTCTTCCAATGCAAAAGCGCAGAGGATGCTGCCTTCATTTCCCGCAGTAGTTTATTGATGTTGTCAGCTCCCGTTGAAGGGAAAACTACTGGTGAAGGTGAAGCGGCGGATAATTCTTCATTGGTTTCGAATAGTTTATCAATAATTTTTGAAAGGGCGACTCTGATTCTGTTGCGGTTAATGTCTAAGTGTTCTCTTGAAACCGTGCCCTGCATTTCTTCCTGCATAATTTCCTCAAAGCGACTGGATTGATGAATTATGTTCTTCTCTAAACTTTCGTTTTTGAGTTCTTGTGCCACTCCAAGCAGGCCTGAGAGCAGATTTTTAATCTCATTCTTTCTAAGAAGATTTTGGAGTTCCAGTTTTGAAGGCATAAATTGAAAGGGTTGATTTTCAACGGCAAAGATATGAATTAGCTTTCGTTGTTTTCCCCGCCTGAGAGTTCTCATGAAAGATTTCCCAACTTGCTAATAAAACTGATAAAGACTTTATTAAGATTCAGGTTAATTGAAGAAAAAAGGAGACGTGTTGAAAATCATCTGTTTGGCGATGAATTTCTCATGGCCTGGTAGCCTGAAATTTACACCAAAAGAAAAAGGAGTCATCGCGTAAAGCCATAACTCCTTGATTTACAATTGTCGGGGTGACAAGATTTGAACTTGCGACCACACGCCCCCCAGACGTGTACGCTACCAGGCTGCGCTACACCCCGATGCTAAAAATTTAATCGTGGGTAATACAGGATTCGAACCTGTGACCTCTGCCCTGTCAAGGCAGCGCTCTAAACCAACTGAGCTAATTACCCGCATTTGTGGAGCGCTTGCAGCGCTTTTGTGGAGTGCTGCATCGCTTTTTCGCGAAACGTGCGCAAAGGTATGCAAGATTTCTTCGATTCCCGAAATTTTGCACTTGAAAAGTTAACAAAAAGTGCAACTGGATTTGGCCGATGATTTTTAGCCGCTCGCCGGACAAAAGAGGGGATTCGACTGAAAAGTGCATTTTTTGTGACCCAGCCATGCAACTTTTAGTCATAAAGTCAGTTCATTATTGCAGAGAGTTTTTTCATACTAGTTCAATTTTGGCAGGGTCGTGTATTTGTTGCACGACCTTTTTTTATGCCCTCCGATCTCCGTTCCGTAAATCTGCCAGAAAATCGTATTTTCGCGCACTCATTTTGACATCACTACTGCTGCGTCAGGGCAAATGGAACGAGATCGTTTTCTTCAGGCATTGGGAATCATCGCATTAGCAACCGTTATGGTGCTGGCTTATCCTTTGTTGCACCAACGCGTCCCATTCCTTCAGCAGCATTTTGAAACCTACAACTGGATCAATGGCCTGGCAGTTCCCCGCGCAACGGTGAAAACGGATACTTCCAGCCAGGTATCGGATAGTCTGGAGCAGGTTGCCCCGCCGATGTTCTTAGAGGGCGCCGAGCACTTAGAGGCCTTTTTTCAGGCTTTGGACGCCAAATCAGAACAAGTGCGCATTGCCTACTTTGGAGATTCTTCCATCGAGGGCGACCTCATCAGCGAGACCCTGCGCGATAGCCTGCAACGCCTGTTTGGCGGCACCGGCGTCGGATACGTGCCGATCACTTCTCATGTCAATACGTTCCGGAGAACGGTGCGCCATACGTTTTCAGGGCACTGGTTCACCTGCACCATGGGCCAGAACAACTGGCGCAAACTGCCCAGGGGCATTTCAGGAGCTTATTTTACGACCTGGACTGCACCAGTGGCGGTTGACACTACCGTGGTGACGGATACCTCGGCGGTTGCAACAGTGCCGGCAGCCATTACGGATTCGGTGCCGCCGGAACCGCCTGTGGCGCAACCCAAAGGCCACCGGGTTTCCTACGGCGCCATGCGTTTGTATCCCGGCACCAATGTTTTTGAACGCGCCTATTTGTACTACGGAGCACCCAAAGCCGACAGCCTGGCGCGCTACCGCACCGGCAGTGTGACAACCAGCTTTGGCGGCGGATCGGAAGGGCAAACCTATTTGTTAGACGGCGGTAATAAAGTCAACCGGCTCACCTTGTCGCAAACTCCTGGCCGCCGGGTGTCGCTCAGCTTCAATGTGCCGGCACGGGTGCCGCTTTACGGCGTCAGCGTGGAAAGCCCAGATGGGGTTATTGTGGACAATTACGCAACGAGGGGCAATTCGGGCAGCCTGCTGGCTTCGATTGACGCCGGGATCATGCAGGAGTTCCAGGCGCACATGGATTTTGACCTGATTGTGTTGCAATACGGCCTCAACGTCCTGAACCCGAAGATGAAAAACTACGACTGGTACCAAAAGGAAATGAGCCAGGTGATCCGGTATTTCCAGGCAAACCTGCCCGGCGTGGCCATTCTGGTGGTGGGTCCTTCTGATAAAGCCACCAAAATTGACGGGACGCTGCAAACCGATCCCAGCCTGCCCCTCATTACCGAAGCTTTGCGCAAAGCAGCAAAAGAAAACAACGCTGCCTTTTTCAGTCTTTACGAAGCGATGGGCGGCGCCGGTTCGATGATTGAGTGGGTGGAACAAAAAAAGCCGAGCTTAGCCAATACCGATTATACGCATTTTAATTTCGACGGGGCAGAAGAGGCCGGTCACCTGTTGCTAACGGCCTTGCTGGGCGCTTACAACGACCGGCCAAAACGGGCTGAAGCGGGCAGGAAAACGTCAAACAATCCGATCCAATGAGGCGAACTTTTACAAACCTGCGCTTGTGGACTCGGATGTTGACGCCGAACTGGAGTTCGGCGGTACAATACCTCAAAATAGGGATGACGCCGAACTGGAGTTCGGCGGTACAGGTCGTTGCACTCCTGATTTTTCCCGTTTGGGTAACTGCTCAAGTTGCTCCGGGAATAGGGGAGGAGCTGACTCCAAAAGGATTTACGACGCCCTGGCCTTTTGTGAAAACAGACAGCAACCGGATTCGTTTTGCTGAAAACCTCGATCCGTTTATGGCGCGGCTGCACGAACTGGGATCGGACAGCGTTCGCCAGATCAGAATCGTACACATTGGCGACTCACACCTGCAGGCGGATGTTTTTTCCGGCAAGCTGCGGGCATTGTTTCAACAAAAATTTGGCTCAGCAGGGCGCGGTTTAATTTTTCCGTACCGGGTAGCCGGGACCAACGGCCCCCGCGATTATACCTGTAGCAGCAATGTATATTGGCAATCGCTGAAAAGCATTTATGCCGGAGAGGGACCTTCTCTGGGCTTGAGCGGCTTGGGCATTAGGAGCGGAAATGCAACGCCAGCCCTTTATTTGCAAATGAAACAAAAAGATGCTGCCCAGCACGGATTTGATAAAGTGACCATTTTTTGCAAGGATGCTTCTGGCGACTGGAACATTGGCTTGCCCGAAGGTGGAGCTTTGGCCCCCGCATCAGTCCAGTATGAAACCGGCGCCAAACGCTACCACAAAGTGCGCTCCGGAGATACGCTCTACGATTTAGCCAGAAAATACGGTTGCACGGTCCGCAAGTTGCAAAGCTGGAACGGCATTCGGGGCAGCCGGATTAATCCAGGTAAAAGGCTGATAGTAGGCGTTACCCGCAAAGCAATTCCGGCACCTGCGGTCGAAAAAACGCAGTTGCGTCCGTTGGAATCGGTGCGACAGGAAAGTGGCGCGCACCACGTTGTTTTTCAATTGGATTCCCTGCTGACTTCCGCCGCCATCGAACACCAGGGGAGCACCCTGCTGCATGGCATTTTGCTGGAAAATACCCGCGAATCGGGCGTGCTCTATAACATGATCGGCGTCAACGGCGCCACGTACAATCACTACAACCAGGCGGCCTACTTTTTGCCTCAGCTTGCCGCTTTGTCGCCCGATCTGGTCATTATTTCGCTGGGCACCAATGAGTCCGTAGGTGGGCGTTTCGATGGGGGCGCTATCCGCAGGGATGTGGAACGTTTGGTGCGCAACATTCAGAAAGAATTGCCGGGCGCAGCCATTTTGCTGAGCACCAATCCGGATGTATTGAAGCGCCGCCGCTACCTCAATGTCAACAACTTAGCGGTTCGTTCGATCCTGATCGAAGTTGCGGAATCTAATAGACTTGCGGTGTGGGACATGCACTCGGTGATGGGTGGGCACGGATCGGTAAAAAAATGGCGCGCGTCGGGGCTGGCTGCGAAAGATGCGATCCATTTTACAAATGAAGGTTATCAATTGTTGGGGACGCTATTGTTTGAAGCGTTAATGCAAACATACCATGCTGCTGGAAATTAACTGGACCGACATCGCACACCACCTGTTTGTGTACGACCCCAAACGCCCCCTGTTGTTCAACAGCGCGGCTTTTTTGGTCTTGTTTTTGGTGGTCTACGGCCTGTTTATTCCGATGCGCCGCGCCACGACTTTGCGCACGCTCTACCTGCTGGCGTTTTCCATTTTTTTCTATTACAAATCAAGCGGCTTGTTTTTTTTCCTGCTGCTGATTTCAACAGCCTGGAATTTCGGATTGGGGCACCTGATGTACACGGCCACTTCCAAACCAAGCCGGATTTTTTACCTGCTCCTTAGCCTTGTTGGCAGTCTTGGCTTGCTGGTTTACTACAAATACACCAACTTTTTTATTGGGAGTGTCAATGCGCTTGCCGGAACAGAATTTGCCTTTCAAAAGATATTTCTTCCCGTCGGCATTTCATTTTTTACGTTTCAAACCCTCAGTTACACCATTGACGTTTACCGGGGAGATTTGAAACCCATTTCGGCAGACGCACGTACGCTGGGCGGCTGGTTGCGCAGTTTGGCGGAATTTGCTTTTTACGTCAGCTTTTTTCCGCAATTGGTGGCCGGGCCTATTGTCCGGGCGTCAGATTTTATCCCACAAATCCGCCAGCCTTTGACGTTGACCCGTGAAAATCTGGGATATGCCCTGTTGCTGATTTCGGGTGGTTTGTTTAAAAAAGCGGTCATTTCCGATTACATCAGCGTCAATTTTGTAGATCGGATTTTTGCTAATCCCGGGCTGTATTCGGGTTTTGAAAACTTGCTGGGCGTGTACGGCTATGCGATCCAGATTTATTGCGATTTTTCCGGGTATTCCGATATGGCAATCGGACTGGCGTTGTTGTTTGGATTTAAATTGGCCGAAAATTTCAGGAGTCCGTATAAAGCCATTTCAATCCAGGATTTCTGGCAGCGTTGGCATATTTCGCTGTCAACCTGGCTGCGCGATTACCTGTACATCTCTTTGGGAGGCAATAAAAAAGGGAAGTTTCGAACTTACCTCAACCTCATGATCACCATGCTGCTGGGCGGGTTGTGGCATGGCGCCAATTGGGTTTACATCGTCTGGGGCGCCCTGCATGGTGCAGCCTTGGCAATTGACCGGTTTTTGAAAAACATGGGTCGCCTCTGGGTCAATCCGGCTATGCGTGCGTTGCTGATTCTGTTGATCCTCCAGGTGTGCTGCCATATTGCCATCTGGCGGATATATGTTGGAGGCGACCTTGATGAACTGGAATACGCCGATTTGCTGACCGGCAATTTGCTGATCGCCGGCATTTGGGTGAGCATGGCCTTGCTGGCGATGCTGCTTGATTGGTTGTTCAAAAAATCATGGGTCAGCCCGGTTGTGGCCGGCATTATGGTTTTTCACTTTGTTTGCTTTTGCTGGATATTTTTTCGATCCGGAGCGCCGGGCAGTAGCGTGCCGCCATTGGAAACAACCTATAAGCTGTTGTACCAGATCGTGGCGGTTTTCCGCCCGGAAGTAATTGGCCAGGTGGTGGCCGGATACTGGAAAGTTTTGTTTTTGATCGGAACTGGTTTTGTATTGCACTTGTTGCCTTCCGCCTGGGACCGCAGCTTTGAACTGGGCTATGTCCGCATGCCCGCTGTGGTGAAAGCGCTTGGGTTGGCCCTCATCATCTGGGTTGTGATTCAGACCAGCAGCGCCGGTGTGACGCCGTTTATTTATTTTCAGTTTTGAAGCTACGCTACAACCGAACGCTGTTCAGTTGTAGCGTAGCTTCAAGCCAAATAGCGTTCGGCGGTACGTGGCGCAAAAAAAGCAACCTGGCTGCGCTATACACAACCAGGTTGCTTTCAGAAAGGCACGAGAACCTTTCTCATAATTTAAGGCTTCGGAATTAACCGACAACGACGGCCATGACGATACAAAGTATAAACAAGGCGCTTACCAATATCCAGGTAGCTTTTTCGATGAAGTCGGTAGATTTGGATGCTCCAAACAATTGGTTGGCCTGATTTCCGCCAAAAGTGGAGTCAATACCACCACCTTTGGGGTTCTGAATCAGCACTGCGGCCATCAGCAACACACAGACAATGGCGATGATTACACTCAATAAAGTAGGCAACATGGTTTATTTCTTTTTAAGTTTTTCAATTTTGGCTGCAAAGTAAGCACTTTTTTCCGGAAACTTCATAATCAGGCGC
>JALHRK010000328.1 GCA_022841505.1 Saprospiraceae bacterium
CAAACCGGGCCGGAGCTGGGTTGGACCACTGCATGTCCAACTTGTCCGGCAAGCCCCGAATTTCCGGATCGGGTAAGGCTTCAATGGACCGAATTTCAAATGGGCCTGGCGTATCGCTTTGCTTTGCCCACCCGGAAGAAAACCGAAATATTGCTCAGCGCGGTGGGACAATTGCGCAGCCCGGTCGCGCAATACCGGCACTTCAGGTTTGAAAACTACGGCGGCCCCCTCATCGAAGTGGACAACTGGTCCCGGCAGGAATCCGGATTGTATTGGAATGGCTGGAGTAGCACCGTGTCCGTTGTTCATCGCATCTCCCGCAATTTTGGGCTTTCCGGTAGCCTGGAGGGGCGATGGGTTGACGGGGTTAATCCGGGGTTAATGCCGGCTTCCGTAGGGGTTCGCGCTGGGTTAGTCTGGTATGCGAGGAGTAAGTGACCCCCTCACTAATCACACTGATTTTTCACTTTAAAAAATAGCAATATGTTCAAGCAAGTATTGGGTGCTGCGCTCTTGTGCAGCATCATGGCCGCGCCGTGTCTGGCGCAAAAAACAAGCTTTTCAATCGGCTTTTCCATCGCGAATCCGAATGTCGCGCATCCTTTTGAAAACCCGCCCCAGCCAGGATCCAGCAGCTCAATCAACGGGGGTTATGGAAGCATTCTGGAAAAAGACTACGCCGCCAGCAATTATACGGTGGAGGGCTTGCTTCAGGTTGCATTGCCCAAAGGCCTCCAACTGCGCCTGCGCGGCGGGTATTCGCTTCGGCAAACAGACTTCTACTCGGTTTATGGTACGCCCGACGGTATTCCTGTGAATGGATCCCAAACCCGCGAAACGGCCCGAAGCTGGCATGTCGCGCCTGGATTTACGGGAAGCCATCAACTGGGTAAATTTTCCCTGACAGGCGGTTTGGAGTTTCCGGTCTATTCGTTAAGCCGCTTAGAATCTTCAAATTCCTCAACCGACCTGATGACGCCTGAAGCGCCTGTGTATGAAAATGTGCGCTCTTTTCCGGGCGGAATTTCCTACGGCATCGGGCCCGTTGGCGGAATTTCGTTCCACCCCATTCCGCAGGCGAGCATCGGTTTTGAACTCCGTAGCGCCTGGATGGTCACGCGTTTAGAAGGCAATTACGAAGAACGCAACAACTGGTCCGGGACGCCCGTCACGCTGACAGGTACGGCTGAAACTTACGAGCACAGCGGGATGAGCGATTTGCAGGTGGCTTTGATGCTGCGGGTGTCGCTTTGAACAAGGGGCAAGTGGGCAAGGGGCAAGTTGGCAAGTTGGCAAGGGGCAAGGGGCAATAGGCAAGCTCGCAATTGGTGAGTTTGCCAATTTGCCAACTTGCCAACTTGCCAACTTGCCTCTTACTCATCTAATCACCACCTTCCCCGCGTTCAGCAACTGCCCATTTGCCGAAAGGCGATAAAAATAGAGGCCCGGCGGCAAATCGCCGCGATTGATTTGCAACTGTGCGCTGCCTGAGCTTTGCTGGCGACGCTGCACGCGGCCCTGGGCATCTGTTATTACCAAATCAAGGTTTTTGACTTCTAAACCTGCCACCTCTATCGTCGCTGAATCTTCAAAAGGGTTGGGATAAACCTTAACGCTGGCGTTTTCCACCAACACATTTTCTGTTCCGGTTACGAGGATATGGATGAAATCCTGCCCTACGGTATGGAACGTCGTATTTGTCACAACCGGAGCATTAAAATCGAAATAAATCGAGGCGGTATTTTCGATGCGGGTACCGATGGGGTTGTCGGGCGCCTGGTCAATTTCAAACTTGAAAAATCCGTGGCTGGCTGCCTCATTGATGTTGCTGTCGGGTAGCATGATGTTGTCGAAACGAACGACCAAAATGCCGCCGGGACGCAATTCCCAGCTATAAGGATGGCTCGAAGCGCCCATGCGAACAGACCTGGCGTCGAGCGAAGGCGACAAGACATCGGTAATCATGACCTGAAACGCTGTATCGGTGCCGGTGTTTTGGAAACGAATGTGGTAGGAAAGCGGAATGTCGTTTTCTATAAAATGCTCCTCTTCGTATCCCAAAGGCTCCGCGCTTTTATCGTTGGGATCGAAAGCCCCAATATTGGGCCGGCAATCCACGCTGACAAAAGGGCTGATGTCTCCGTTGTAAAACTGCAAGAGCAGCGTAGGATCGTTCACCTGCGGCGGGGTATTGCAACCCACCACTGTGGAGATCACTTCGGTATTCCCCAGCAGATAGGGAAAGTCTTCGCCCCGTTCAACGACGCTCCGGTAAATTGCGCCCGGAGCAGCTGGTATGCGCGCCTGCGTGCTATTCCCGCTGCCCAGTTGGAAAGGACTGCTGAGGATCATGATGTGATCCTCAATAATGGAATAATTGTGTTGCGAAAGCATGTCGGCGCCCACGTTGGTTATGGTAAAAATTACCGTGTCGTTGCTGCAAACGCTGTTGGTTTCAATAAAAGGCCCTTCCCAGTAGTTGGGGATGCAGATCGTATCAGGGTAAATATGCGCTTCTGTACAATGTACTTGCCCCAGCGCTACGTCGGGGTCGCAACCCGTTGTTACCTGAATGGTGAAATAGCCCGAACTGTTGATGTTCACCGTTCCAATGTCAAAGCGGTAGACATTGCCCGTTTGACTGATCAGCGGCGCAGTACTGGAATTGTAGGTAAGAAAAGGATCAAGCGTAACGTCCACATAGGCATTTTGCGCAGCAATCGTACCCAGGTTGCTGTATTGCACCGTGTAAACCGAAGGCATACAGCGGCGCAGGAAGGCAGTAGATACATCTACCGTCATGAACGTGCAGTTTTCAAGTACGGAGAGCGGAAAATCAATCGTATCGCGGCCAAAAAAACCAGGAAAAGTGACGGTTTGCGGATTCTGGCAATATTGCCAGTAAGGCGAAACCTGGTTGGCCGTCACCACATAGGTTCCCGAATCGGCTTCCATCAGGTAGCTGCCGCTGGCGTTGTAAGTGGAGGTCGGGTGCTCGCCATTGGCTTTGGCCATGTTGACGACTACGCCGGATACGGGAGGCTCCCCGGCATCATACAGGCAATTGTTGTTGAGATCCTGGAAAACGCGGCCATAGACGTAGTTGGTGAAAAGTTGCCCCAAAGCGTCCACCGTCATGAGAAACGGACCTGAACCGTCCATCCCGAAAATCGCATAGCCATTGTTTGGATTGTGCGAGATGTGCCGGCCATGCGCCACTGCCTGACCAGTGGCAAGGCTGGTGCTGTAGAGTACGGAACCCGCAGGCGAAAGTTTGACAAAAGCAAGCGTGTGTTGCGGAGTGGGGACGCCGGTTGCCCAGAGTCCGGTCAACGTAAAGCTTCCGTCTGCATTTTCAACCGCATGTTGAGCCGAGGTAGACCCGCTATTGCCGCCACTCTCCCAATGCCATTCATAATTGCCGCTTCCGTCAATTTTCAGGGCCATCATTTTTTGATTGGGGCCAATACCACTTCTGCCAGAAATCAGGTATCCCCCGTCTGAGGTCGGCAGCACTGCTTCCGGGGCACTGTGCGGACTAAAATCGTAAACCTGTTCCCAAATCGGGTTGCCGTCGGTATCGGTTTTAATGACCCGGGTGTAGAGTCCGGTTCCACCTACGACTAAACTGGTGTCTACGTATCCCGCCAACAGGTAGTTTTGATCGGGTGTTTCGATGACCTCCATAGAATACGTGCTGTTGTTCGGATCGTCGTAAAATCGGGTCCAGAGCGTGTTGACCTCCGCATCCAGTTTGCTCAGCCCCAGGTGGTAGATATTGGCGCCGTCAATGGTGATGCTGCTGATGAGCAGGTGGTTATCGGAGGTAATGCTCATGGAAGAGCGGGTGGAGCCCTCGTAAATCCCCATGCCGATGTTCAAAGGACGATTCCAGACAACCTCGCCCGAAGCATTGAGTTTTAAGACAAACCCTGCGAAGTTTAATTGCTCGTAAAGGATATAATAACTGTTGTCGGCCGGGTTGTATTCAATATCTATCGGCCCCTCGTTGAGTGTGGTTGAGATCTGCCGGGTCCATTGCGGCTCGCCAAACTGGTCTGTTTTTAGGATGTAAAGGTCGTGGCTGAAAATGCCTACGGTACCGGCAAGGATAAACCCATCATCCACTATGCGCTTGGCATAGGTTCTGAACCCCGAAGCATTCATGTTATAATAGGTATGCAAAGTCCCTTGCGCCATGATGCTGAGCGGCCCGAGCCAGAGGCCGATGAGGAGAAGCAGGTTTTTCATGTTGAAGAATATTTTAACAGGCATGTGATTGATAAATTGATGAGTCTGACCAAATCGCACGAATTCATGGTACAAATGAACAGGGAACTGTCAAGATAAAAAAACACAAAAAAAACATTTTATCGGAAAATGAAGATTGTATAGCTTTGCGCAAATGGTTGTGAATTTTAAAGCAATGTTTACTCCGATTAAACCACAAAATATTCTTTATTAATCTTTTAAATGAAAAGCCTAAACAAAAAATAAAGTTGTAGAGTACATACGAATGAAGACGTTTTATCGGGAAATGAATATTTTTTTACCACATAGTTCACAATAGTTGTTTTCACATAGTTCACATAGAAGCTCCGCTCTTTATAGGCCACATAAGGGCTATGTGACCTATCCCGCCGAGTCGGGACAAGTTGTGAAAGTTCCTATGTTCCTAAGTGGTAAAAAATTACGGAAAATGAAACTCATGAGATCCAACAAGTTCATAAAAATCTTTTACCACCTGAATGCCGCCGAAAAAGTTGCTTTCAGAAAATGGGTGCATTCTCCCGCTTTCAACAAACAGGAGGTGCTGACCCGCCTTTTTGATTTTTTGTATGGATTGGATCCTGAAAAAGAAGCGCATTTTTTAGACAAGAACGTCCTGTTTGCCCAAGCCTTCCCCGAAACGCCGTTCCACCTGCCCCGGCTGCGCCACCTGCTGTCTGACCTGATGCAATTGATGGAAGCGTTTTTGGTGTACCGGCACCGGCAACAAAAGGACCTTGATTTTAAGCTCGATCTGGCAGCCGCCTATCGCGCCATGAAGTTGGAAGAACCTGCCAAAGAAGCATTGGCTGCCGCAAAACTGCTTTTTGAGCAACAAACCTTGCATGACATAACGCATCTCGAGCAGGCTTACCGCTTGCAATGGATGACCTATTCGCTGCAAGCACAGGGTGACCGGGCCGAGGCGCAGAACCTGCAGGCGCTCAATGACAGTTTTGATCTGGCCTATCTCGCTGGAAAGCTGAAGCATGCCTGTCGCGTACTTTCTTATCAGGGCATGTTTTCCAAGCAATACGATACGGGGCTTTTGAACAAGGTGCTCGAATACTTAGAAGGAAAACCTGAATTGCTGAAAGAGCCGGCTTTGGGCTTGTATTTCTATTATTACCAGGCCATGACCAGACCCGATCAGGCAGCAGAATCTTTTGCAAAATTCAAGCAGTATTTATTTGATTTTCAGCCCATTTTTTCGATTTCAGAGACCAAAGACCTTTATATTCTGGCGATCAATTACAGCATCAAACGGCTGAATACCGAAGACAAAGCGTTTTACCTTCAGGAAACTTTCGACTTGTACAAAGGCGCGCTGGAGCAGGGCGTATTGATGGAAAAAGGCCAGCTCAGCCCTTTTACGTTCAGCAACATCGTGGCGGTTGCCCTGGGTTTGGGACTGGACGCCTGGACGGACCAATTCATCACGGATTTCAGCCCGAAACTGGATGAAAAATGGCGCAAAGCACAAACCGATTACAACCGCTCCCGCTGGTATTTTCAGCAAAAAGCCTACCGGAAAGCCGCCGATTTGCTGGTGGCCGATGATTTCGACGACCTGCACCTCAATCTTTCTGCCAAAGTGCTCTTGCTGAAGGTCTATTACCACCTTGACGAAATGCAGCTCTTAGATCACCTCATCAAGCGCTTTAAAACCTTCCTCAGCCGCAAAAAAGTCATGAATTACCACCAGGAAAACTACCACAACATCCTCCGCCTGATGCAGCGCTTAGTGGACTTGAACCCTTATTCAGAAAAAGACAAAAACAAGCTGCGCCATGAGGTTGAAAAAACTGAGCTGTTGACGGAAAAGGCTTGGTTTTTGGAACAATTAGGCGCCCCTTAGCGGGAAAAAGGCTCCTGCAAAGTCCGCAAAGCGAGACGCCAGGGCGTTGTGATCGTTGTGCCGTTGTGTGAAATAAAAAACCCCGTTGGGTGACAAAATCAGCAGGGAATTGACGCCCCCCTTAGCGTCCTTGGCGGAACCTTTGCGCCCTTAGCGGGAAAAAGGCTCCCGCAAAGTCCGCAAAGCGAGACGCCAGGCCGTTGTGATCGTTGTGCCGTTGTGTGAAATAAAAACCCCGTTGGGTGATAAAATCAGCGGGAAAGTGACGCCCACCTTAGCGTCCTTGGCGGAGCCTTTGCGCCCTTAGCGGGAAAAAGAGTCCCGCAAAGTCCGCAAAGGACACGCCAAGTTCGCAAAGCGAGACGCCCCTTAGCGCCCTCCCGCTTGTACGGGACAAGTTTAGCGGGGAAAATACCCGAATTAACATTATTTACTTCATTTTCACCTCCACCAATTCCCGCAATCGAATATCCTTGCTCGAGCTACCAATCATAATTCGAAAAGCCCCCGGCTCGATCACCGTTTTCAGGCGTTCGTCCAGCATGGACAACATGGCGGGCGTGATGACAAACACGCATTCCCGCGCTTCTCCGGCTTTTAAGGAAATCCGTTGAAAAGCCTTGAGTTCTTTGATGGGCCGGGCAACAGAAGCCACTTCGTCGCGCAAGTACAACTGCACAACCTCTGTGCCGTCGAAAGCGCCGGTATTTTTTATCCGAAAACGCACCTCTACCGATTCGGTATCCGAAATTGTTGGTTGGCTGAGGCGGCAATCGGAATATTCAAATTGGGTATAACTCAACCCGTACCCGAACGGGAACAACGCCTGCCCGGTGCCATCGGCGTAATCGTCGCCGCGCCCGGTGGGTTTGTGGTTGTACACCAACGGGAGCTGGCCTTCGTGGTGCGGAAACGTGACCGGAAGTTTGCCCGAAGGGTTGGCCTGGCCCAGCAAAAGCTCCGCTACGGCCTCGCCACCGGCTTCTCCGGGGTACCAAACCTGGAGCACAGCGTTAACCTGATCCAGCCACTTGCCCATCGTGATGGCACTGCCGCCCACCAGCACAACGACAACAGGTTTGCCCGTAGCCGCTAATTGCAGGATCATTTCTTCCTGCCTTCCCGGCAAAAACAAATGGCTGCGGTCGGCAAACTCGCCTTCTTCGATGCCCGCCACCACGATGA
>JALHRK010000329.1 GCA_022841505.1 Saprospiraceae bacterium
GAGTGTGGTGGATGCACTCAAAAAAATAGTCGCTGAAGGTTATCAACTGCGGACAACTTATCTTTTGACTCAAGGGAAGCTTTCCAATCTGGAGTATAAAAACCTTAAGAAGCCATATAATAAGGCCGACTGGAAATGGATATCAATCCACGCGGATAAAACAGCGCTTTATTTTGATAACAATAGCCGCGACAAGGGGATTCTCCTGACTATGATTAGACAGGAGCAGTATCCCGATCCCAGTACACCAATTAAATATGGGTTTATTGATTTTCTTGAGCCGGAGTATTTTAAAAAAAGTAAAGCTGAAGAATATTTAGAAAACCAAGCTTTTGAACAGCTTTCAATGCAGTCCGACCATATCATCAGGATACCTACAGCTTTAGGAAAAGTATCCGAAATAACAATCTATGGTATTGTCCATCAAGGGAAAGTCAAAGCAATTATTGATCCTTGGGATGTGGAAGATGATGAAATACTTGAGTACAATATTGATTTTAATCTTGATGCATTTATAACTATTAAATGCCCGGATGAAAATTTGAAACTTCTCCTATTTGGTCATTTATTTCTTAGCCATGCGAATGAACCCATCGAACTTGAAGTTGATCCTTATCACCTTCTATATGTGATCAAGCAACAAATAAAATCAAGCCAATAACAATCACACATGCCGAAGGAACTCAATCGGGTTATTAACGTTTGTGCTTTCAATACTTACTAATCTCTACCGTTTCAACTTGCCCACTTTTTGTTTTAACCTCAATGGTCGCCTTCATCAGCGTGTCAAGTGATAATTTCATTAACACGTCACAGATGGTCATGCCTGCTGTACTCATGCCGTTTATGGAAACAATAGGATCACCAATGCTGATCATTTTTTTGATTTCTTTTGTCCATATTTTACCGACCACCAACTTACCATCCATAAAAGAAGGGTTAACGGTCCAATATTTTTCTCTAAATTTTAAGGATTGTTCAAATGGTTCGAAGTAGCTTTTTTTGTTTTTAAAATCTATGGTGAAAATACCATAATCCAGCACCTTGGCTCCAATTCTTGAATTATCATCGGAATGGCTTTCTGCAACAACGTCACTTATTCCTATGTCATTGAAGATCAAGCTTGGAATGGCTAACCTGAATGTTCGGGTATTGTCGGCAACGCCATAAAGTCCAATAGAATTTGAACCATCGCTTTCGGCAAGTATTTCAAAACCTTTGGCTTTTTTGAATTTTTTCAAATTTTCATTCGACATGGAATAGAATTCATCGGCTCCGGAATCAAATATCAGCATTTCTGATATATTTTCCCCGATTTTAATCTTGAGGATTGGAGAACTTTGGCGATCCAGGACAATGTCTGTCTCTTTTGCAGCGCTGATATTGAGCTTACTAACGTCGCTGGCAATTCGAATAATTTTACTTTTTGAATCAAATTGTATGACGGAATTCCTCAAGGCATTACTTCCTATAAAACCATCTACATTAAAGCATTCTTTCAAAATACTTTCTTGGATAACCACCGCCGGAATTCCGGAAATTAAGGAATTGTTTAATTTTAAATCATTTAAAAGCACAATTACTAAGGAGTCTTTTTTATTGTGGATATCGGAAATTTCCTGCTTTGAAAATATCGGTGGGTTTATTTCCTGATAAACGCGCTCAGAAATGGCCATAGGTGCGCCGGTATCTAAGATGAATTTTTTAGGCTGCCCTGAAATCTCAACGGTAACAATGATTTTACTCCGGATATTTTCATAGGGCAATTCTACCAGGTAATTTTCTTCCTGAAAACCGCCCTGGTTAAATTCGAAGACCTGCGCTTTACTACTTAAAATAAAAAGAAGCGAAGCGATAAGAACAAGCAGGAATTTATTCGGTGCCATGTCGTTGATAAGTTTTGTTGTTACCATTTGTCGCAAAAACAACTACTTTATTAATTTTTATGTTCACTATTTTTAAAATTTTATGAATTCCCGAACAAGCGCTAAGAGCTCGTTTGGGATTTCATGACGGAGCGAGAGCGAGGAAATTTTGTTTTAGACAAGGCAGATTTTGCAGACGTAGCCGGCAGCTACGGCGAAAAAATCCAACGCAGTATAAAATAAAATTTGCCGCTCGTAGCCCGTTGATGAATTCCCAAACAAGCTCTATGCTTAACCCTCCCGCCGCTTCTGCAAGATCTGATAAAACGACCGCAACCGAATCTCCTCCACCGACAAACCTGTGACCGTCGCTTCCGCTTCCGAAATGGCTCCGCAATTCAGGGCTTTCAGGAAATAATTCAGCAAGCCCTGCCCAGTAGCAGCGTCGTCGAAAATATCGCCCGACAGCGTGGCCTGGGCGGCTTTGTCCACAAAATGCCGCAGCCGCAGGGCCGCATCTTCGTAGCTTTCTAAGAAAAAAGTATACACTGCAGCATAGCGCATCGGCAATTGCGCGGGGTGCAGGTCCCAGCCCTGGTAAAGGCCGTTGGTCAGCGAGTGCATCGTGTGGTCGAAGCCGGTGCGCCAGGCTTTGTGGACAACTTCGGCGTTTTCCCGGCGTTGTTGCGCGCTCAGGTTTTCGCCCCGGTGCGGCCCGATAGGCATTACGTTGGTGGCGCCGTCAGAAAGCATGATGCCGGTATTGCCCAGCGCAACTTTGGTCATGTGGTGGGCAAAATCGCAGACCGGGTGCGCCATGGTCTGGTATTTGGCAGTGATGCCTGCGCTGGCGGTGTAGTCATAAGTGCCGAAATGCGCCGCGATGCACCGCCCTTCGCTTGCGCGGATGAAGGACATCAGCGGGTTTTTGCCTTCCGCGTCCATGATGGCCTGGGTTTGTTCCACCATCGTTTCCATCTTGAGCGTCAGCGGGGGCAGTTGGAAGGCTTGTTCAAACGCTTCAAAAATGCGCACCAGCGCTTTCACCTGCTCTGGAATGACCACTTTGGGCAGCATGACGATGAAGTGTTCGGGCAATTTCCCGTTGGTTTTTTCCAGCAGGGTGGTCAGGAAAATATCCAGCGTCCGGATGCCCCGCGCTTTCAAATCTTCGGTAAAAGGTTTGATGCGGATGCCGATGAAAGGCGGAAGGGTGTTCATTTCCATGCCTTTGGCGACTTCCAGCGCGGCCTGCACGGCGACGGCATCTTCCTCGTCGTCAGGGCGGTTGCCAAAGCCGTCTTCAAAATCAATGCGAAAATCTTCAACGGCTTCCTGCGTTAATTTCTGCACAATGCGCTGGTAAACGGTATACGCCAGCCAGGCCGGGTGTTCGCGCCTTTCTGTTTCAGAAAGAGCAGCCAGTTTTTCTTCTAAGGCCTGCACCATGTCTTCCTGGTTGGGCATGGTATGGTGCCCCTGCAATTCAAGTACTTTGGCTAAGACGACAAAATTGGGCGCGTAGGTTTTGAAGTTATTGAGCGCTGCTTGCGACATGCGCGCCGCGGTGTCGTGGGTAAACAAATTGGCGCCGCCGTACACCGTATGAACGGGTTGTCGTTCGGGGGAGTCGCCTTTGTAAATGTTGTAATAAGCTAAATTGGCGACTTTTAAGTCAGTGAGGATGGTGTTTTTGATGTCGGAAGTGATGGTGAATTTCATTTTTCAGAATCTTTTTTTATGTGAACTCGGGCATTTTATAAGGGACGGCGGGCTTTAGTCCGCCTTATTTCCTCCGAAGGTGAAAAATTCAAACATTCCCTCAACTCCCCCGATAAGTCGTATACCCAAAAGGGCTCAACAACAGCGGAATATGATAATGCGTGGCATCCCGAATGTAAAACCGGATTTCCACCAAAGGATAAAACGTGGCGCTATTTTGGGCCTCAAAATAAGACCCCGTTTCAAAAACCATCCGGTATTCTCCAGGCTCTACCAGGGTATCTTTGGGCAAAAGGTCAGCCACGCGCCCATCGGCGTTTGTGATGCCCTGCGCGAGGGTTTGCCAATTGGCGCCCACTTGCTGTTCTAAGCGCAGTGCAACGCCCGCAGCCGGTTTTCCGGTCGCCGTATTTAAAATATGGGTGGTAATCTGACTCATAGCAGCAGTTTTTCTAAGCGGAGTTGAGTGATTTTTTGTTGCTCCAAAACGGCGTTGAGCACCTCTTCCACAGGGTCGTTTTCGTAACGGGTTTTTAAAATCGCCAGCATCTCCGCCGCCGATTTCCCGGTGGCAAAT
Organism: Saprospiraceae bacterium; assembly: GCA_022841505.1. Classification (GTDB taxonomy): domain Bacteria; phylum Bacteroidota; class Bacteroidia; order Chitinophagales; family Saprospiraceae; genus JABWAJ01. Next base: position 4,165 of record JALHRK010000329.1, read on the forward strand.
ACGATGAAAATGAATCCGAATTTATCAAAATACAGGTCGTTGTAGCGCTTTAATTCCTCCAGCACTGTAGCATCTGCTTCGCTCACCCGGCCCTGTTCTTTTGAGGCCCAGGCTGCCGTTGCAGCAAATTTTTGTTTCAGGCTTTCCACGTCGCCGATGCGCGGGTGGTGGGCGAAAGCTTCCATCCAATCCGCTTTTTTGCAGGAAAACCAGGCCTCGCCGGCTTTTTCAAAAAGTTCCTGCCGGCTTGGAAACGGACGCGCAGCCAGCAACTTCTCTGCCCACGCTTTTGCGCCGCAGCATTTGCCGATTTTTTCTAAAAAAAGTGCAGCCGGCAGCTCATTCAACTCGGCCAGGCTCACTGCCTCCGGATCCACCGTTCCGAACAACCGCAAACGGCTCACCCCGCCATCCGGGAAAATGGTCAGGCGCACGTGGGTAAAGGGCTGTTGGGTCAGGATTTCGGATTCAAAAACGTGTTCGGCGTCGGCCTGCAATTTCATTTCCGGCAGCAGCGGCGTCCAGACAGCGCCGGCGCAGGAATCGTCGTCCATGGGGAACACGCAGCCCTCCAGCTTGCAGCGATCCGGGTAATTGCCTTTGAAATGGCGGGTATCCACCACAATTTTCCGGATTTGTCCTTTTCGCGCCAAGCGCAAAATCAGCCAGTCGAAGTTGCCGGGCGTGCGGTTGCGCTTCGTTTCCCAGCCGTCGCCCATGTTGGCGCCCCGGTTGGGCATGTTGATGTTGTTTTTATGGCTAAAAAACTCGTCGTTGCACAAAATGGCTTTCCCGCCGTTGACGGCGGCGGCTAAGTCTATCACCTCGTCGGGCGCCACCAAAGCCCAGTTTTTGGCCACTTCGCCGTACACTTTGAGGCGCGCCACGCCGCCGTCGGGGTAAATATGGAGTTTGAGGTGGGTCCATTTTTCGCGGCTTTTCACAGGGTAAAAATGCTGACTGCCGGGATTCAGCGGCGATTTGGGGAGAATTTCCGTCCACGCCAGGGTTCCGTCCGAATGCCAGTCCACTTTTTCCGCTTCAGCAGGATCCAGCCGGCACGCTTCGATGCTTGCAAAAGGCGGGTGGTTACCCAAAAAATGATTTGTGTCAATGTCCACCCCGTACACGACGCCTTCCGCGCCAAGTTGGAGCACGCACCAGTCGTGGCCCGCCACGCGTTTGCGGCGGCTTTCCCAGCCGTCCATCCATTTGCCGCGGTCGGTGTATTTGTCGGGGATAAAAACGCCGCGCCCGGGCTTCAGCAGGTTTTCCATTTCTGCGAAAAAATCATCGCTGCACGCTAAGGTTTTGCCGCCAAAACGTTCGGCAGCGAGGTCGGTCATTTGCGCAAAAGCAGGCTTAATCAAATTTGAATTATCCATCACAGCATGATTAAATAGCTTCTCGTTTTAGCGTTCCCGTAATATACCCATAGGCATCCCCCGACGCGACAAAAATTTCATTGTTGTTCGTCAGGCCCCACGGGGTCATATTCACGGGCAAGTAGTGCAGGTTCGGCATTTTCATGCTGATTTCCGACACGGCCAGCGTATTTTTCAAAACCGCTTCGCCCATCGCGTGCAGGGTATGTTGTACTGAGCGACTGTGGTGTGCGGCGAAAGCAGCCAGCAGGTCTTCCCTTATTTTTTCTCTTATTTTTTGAAAATCGTGCCCGTTCGTTGCGTTATAGTACCAGACGGCTTCCAGTTCCGTCGCCAGAATGCGGTCGGCAGCGGGGGGCAGGGTGGTGAATTGATCCACGATGTAATTTTCAAATCCCGAATGCGTCGTTTTTAAAATGCGCAGGTCGCGGATGCCCGACTGCAATTGCGTTTCATGTCGGGTACCTTGAACGTTGGCGGTTGCTTTTTCATTGCCCCCGCCGACATAACTATAAGGGTGCGGCGTGCCGTTGAGCGTCATGCGATCCCAGCGGATTTGAGTTAAATCCAGCGTAACTTTAGCCACTTGCGGATTGTTTTTCAAAAAATAATCCGCAAGGAACAGCCCGAAATCCTCAATCGTATGTAGCGGATGGTCTTTGGCCAATCCGAAAATGGTGTTTTTCATCGTATCGGTGGGCAAAACTTTGGAATTATCCCCTTCCGTATACACCGATTCAAAATCCCCTTCCAACTGAATGGCGACGTGGACTTCTTTAAATTCGTGGTAGTCGCTGTGGCGTGTTATTTTTGCCACGCGGACAGCCGATTTGCCGTAACTATCCTGTGTCAATTGAATTTTCATGTACGATGGATTTTGATAAGGCCCTTCATTCCACCCGCGTGGTACTGGACTCTGGTACCAAAGATGCCACCATTTTGATAAAAAATGGAAAAATTGTGCAGGTTGTCGCAGGGCAAATTCCGTCCGATGCCTTGCAAGGCCGCGCTGTGGAAGCACTCGGCGACGCGGTCGTCATGCCTGGCCTTATAGACGCGCATGTCCACATCAACGAGCCGGGGCGCGCCGATTGGGAAGGGTTTGATACGGCGACACGGGCGGCGGCGGCAGGGGGTGTCACCACGCTCATCGAAATGCCGCTGAACGCCATTCCCGTGACGACCACCGTTGCCAATTTTGAACGAAAAATTGCCGCTACGGCAGGGAAGTTGCACGTGCATTGCGGGTTTTACGGCGGTCTGATTCCGGGAAATTATGCCGCTTTGCCGGAGTTGATGCAGGCCGGCGTTTTTGGCATCAAATGTTTTTTGACGCATTCGGGCATTGACGAGTTTCCGAATGTTTCCGAAAGCGATCTGGTTCGCGCCATGCCTTTGATCGAAAAAACAGGCCTGCCTTTGCTGGTTCACGCGGAATTGGACGCGCCCCACCCAATGATGGCGCATTTCCAAAACCATCCGACATCCTATCCTGCTTACCTGAAATCTCGGCCCAAAAGCTGGGAAAACCACGCCATCGAATTGATGCTGAAATTGTGCAAAAGCACCCGCTGCCGCACACATATCGTACATCTTTCGTCGGCTGATTTATTGAGCCGCCTGCAACGCGCCAAACAACACTTGCCGCTGACCGTGGAAACGGCGCCCCATTACCTCTATTTCCACGCAGAAGCAATCCCAGATGGGCAAACGGTGTATAAATGCGCCCCGCCCATCCGCGAACGCGCCAACAATCAATT
>JALHRK010000330.1 GCA_022841505.1 Saprospiraceae bacterium
TTTATTTTTTATTTGATTGACGATTACATGATTGATGATTGACAATGGGCACGAGACGACCCAAAAACATCAAATGATATGGCATTACATCATCAATCATCTCTCATCAATCCTTCTTCAAAAACGTGGTAAAAAGTTAGAACTGATCACCTCTGCCCTTTGGGGGTTGGGGGCTGACAAAGATACGCTAACCTTCAGCCCTTTGTTCTCCCCATTAACCTTAATTAACCTTATATCAAGGATGATTAACGCAGACGGGAGATAGCTTTGCCTTCAAAAAACAGACGTTATGAAAATCCTGTCCACCATTATTTTTTGTTTGCTGACGGCCCTCACGTGGGCGCAGCAGAACCAGGGCACGCTGGTCTACGAGTTCAAAGCGAACCTGCACCGGCAATTGCCGCCCGACAACCAGGACATGAAAGCGATGATTCCGGAGTTCCGTACTTCGCGCTTTCAGTTGGTGTTCACACCGCAAGCTTCGTTGTACAAAGCCATTGAAGAGGAAGAAGACGATGAAGACACGCACCAGGGCGGCGGCATGCGCATCCGCATCAGCGCTGGCAACGACGAAATTTACCGCGACCTGACCAACCGCCGCCGCATTGAAAAGCGGGAGTTTATGGGGCAGGAATACCACATTGACGACACGCTGAAAACCGCGCCCTGGAAGATGACCGCCGAACGCAAAACGGTGATGGGCTTCGATTGCATGAAAGCGACGTGGTCCGATACCACCAACAAGCGGGAGATTGTCGCCTGGTTTGCGCCCACCATTCCGGTGCCTTCCGGTCCTGACATCTATACCTCGCTGCCCGGCATGGTGCTGGAAGTGGACATCAACAACGGAGAAACGGTCATTCGCGCACAAACTGCCGACTGGAAACAGCCTTCCGAAAAAGCACTGAAAGCTCCGAAAGCTCCGAAAGACGGCAAAACCGTAACGGTTGATGAGTACCGCAACATCGTTGATGAACAAATGAAAAAGATGGGCGGCGGCCGCGGAGGAATGCGGATTATCCGGAATTGATTTGAAGATTTGAAAATTTGATGATTTGAAGATTACCCCCACTCATCTTCAAATTTTCAAATCATCAAATTTTCAAATTGCCTCCCCATCTTCAAATTTTCAAATCATCAAATTTTCAAATTAAAAATAAGCCCCGGAGCAGTACTCCAGAGCTTATTCCAAGAGGCAAAAAAGTTGGTTTGTAGTTTGTTTTGCTATTTTCTGACAACTAATTTTTTGATCTTGATGCGCGTTCCCGGTTTGCAGAGCACATCGTCATCAAAGTTGTTCAGTTTCATCAGATCCGGTGTCGTCACGGACGGAAGTTTGCGGGCAATGTCCGACAACCGTTCCTTTCGGTTGACGGTGTAGTAGGCATATTCTTCGCGGGAAGCGACTTTTTCCGCCTTAAACGAAGGCGCTGCGGTTATTTCGGACGGGATCACCACCGGGATAACGAGCATGGGTTTCATCTTTTCCATCTTTATGGCCGGCTGAGCTGGCGAAGGACGGCGGAAAACCACCAATTTTTGACCGGCAATCAAATCGCTGGTCTTGAGGTTGTTCCACGTCTTCAATTGGCGGATGCTGCAATTGAATTCTTTGGAAAGCCCTTCTAAAGTTTGTCCTGCTTCTACAAGGTGCGTGGTTTGCAGCATCTCGCGATGCAGGCTTCCCGAAGACTGGAGCACATAGATCGGCAGCACTGACGTTTTCAGGGCGCCATCGCCGCTATCCGGCCGGTGCTCGTCCACATAAGCACTGAACGCAGCCATTACACGCCGCGGCAGGATGATGTAATTGCCTTCTTCATCGGCAGGAATAATGCCTTTGCGGTAAGCAGGGTTCAGCAATTTGAGCACATCGGGGTCAATACCGGTGTACTTCACAATTTCTTCGAACGTATATGCGTCATACACAAGCGCTGTTTCCGTCACTTGCAAATCCACATCCGGATAGTTTGGAATGATTTCGTGCTCTTCGAAGAACTCGGCCATGTAAGCGGCGGCAATGTAGGCCGGCACATAGTTGCGCGTTTCTTTGGGCAGGTAGCGCTGCATTTTCCAGAAATCGCTGTTGCGGGCGCGTTTGACGGCGCGCGTAACGGTGCCCGAGCCGCTGTTGTAGGCGGCTAATGCCAACGCCCAGTTTCCAAAGCGCTCGTGCTGTTTAGCCAAATACAGGAGCGCTGCTTCCGTAGATTTGTGCGGATCACAGCGTTCGTCCACCTGGGCGTTGATTTTCAGACCAACTTCGCGGGCGGTTGCCGGCATAAACTGCCAAAGCCCGCCGGCACCCCGACGGGAGACCGCATGCGGATTAAGCGAAGACTCGATAATCGGCAAGTACTTCAGCCCTTCGGGCATGTTGTGCTTTTTGATGTAGTCTTCAAAAATCGGAAAATAAAGCGCAGTTCGGCCAAGGATGCGCTCGGCGCCTTTTTTGTAGCGAACAACGTATTTGTGGATGTTCGCAGCCACAGCAGCATTGTACTTGCTTTCGACAAGTTTATGCTCAATGCTTTTGAGTCTTTCTTTCACCAGATCTTCGCTGAGATCGGGATGCGTTGCTTTGGGAGTGTCTTTTGGCGGGGTAGCGGCGTAGGAGATTAAGCAGAAAAAAAGGCAAACAAAAGTTGTTAAACAACTTCGAGAAGGTACAGTTTCCATAATTGTAAAAGGTTCGGTTAACGACGCTAAATTAGAAACACTATTCGCCGAAAAACAAGAAAAACCAAAGAAAGTTATCAACACTTTTTGTAAAAAATTGTTTATCAGTTGTTTATGGCGATGCGCGGTTGGCGATATTTTTGCGTAAAAAATGAAAAACCGGGCATTTTCACAAAAACCTCATCTTCACACAGTTGTTTAATTTGTAGAAATTCAACAGCATTTTGAGCTATTTTTGCAGATGCAACGGAAGGCAATTTTTTTTGATCTTTAGTCATTCAAACACTAAAAAATGAGACTATGAAAGCATTATTTGCATGTGGCCTGGTTTGTCTGGCAATGATGACCGCTTCCGGCCAGGAAAACGTTCGATTCTCCGTAAAAGTGAGCACCGATTCTGTGCTGTTTGGCAATTATTTCCAGGTGCAGTTCGCTCTTGAAAATGCATCGGGAAGCGAATTTACCCCGCCTGCTTTTGATGAATTTGAGGTGATGAGTGGTCCAAACATGTCCTCCAGCTTCAGCATGAACAATGGCAAGATTACCCAAAGCGTGACCTACACGTACTATCTGAAGCCCAGGGAGGTCGGAAATTACTACATCCATCCTGCCAGCATCAAAGCCGGCTATAAAATCCTCGAAACCGACGCCAAAGAGGTGCTGGTGGTGCCCAACCCCGACGGCATTATTCAAAACCCGGAACCCCGCCAAAAGCAGGGCATGGGTATGGATGATTGGTTCAAAGGGTTTGATATGATGCCTTTCCCCGACTGGTTTGATCGGCTGGAAATGCCCGTGCCGCCGCAGGAGGAGCGCATTGCGCCGCCGAAATCCAAAAAGAAAACCACCCGTATATAGTGTCTGTTTTTAGAGTCCGATAGCTGCGTTATGCTCGGCCCCAAAAGCGGTCATTTATACGAATAAACTCCCGTTTTTGGGGCCTTCGCATGCCTTGCTCTCGAACCCTAAAAACAGACACTATTCAAGCTTGTACTCAAACGCTAAAACCATGCCGCTAACCAACTACGAGTTTATTGACCTGAATTACCTGAACCGGGTTGCCGGGGACGACCTCCAAACCCGGGCTACCTTGCTTGACCTCGTTGCCAGGGAGATATTGGACATCATTCCTCGGCTTTCGGTCCTTTATTCAGGGCAGGCGTGGGGCGACATCAAAGACCATGTACACCGTATGAAAACAACCCTGGCTTTTGCCGGGAATGCGGACATGGGCGCAGCCAATAACCAGATCTGGAAAGCGCTGGTCGCAATGGATGCACCGGAAGCCATTGGCCCCATGATCCAGGTGCTGGAGGCGAATTACCGGCAGGTTGCCCGTGAACTTCAAACGGAGTTGCATCTGATGACGGCAGACTGATTTCGGCAGGTTTTGAAAGGTCGTCCTGAATTCGTTCCTTTGTACCTTATTATATTGCAGTGCGATCCCTGCATCACCAACTCAGCGTTATTATATGAAAGGAATCATCCTTGCCGGCGGACTTGGAACCAGGCTGTATCCGCTTACTTTAGCCGTAAGCAAACAACTGATGCCGGTTTATGACAAACCGATGATTTATTACCCGCTCTCCACCTTGTTATCGGCGGGTATTCGCGAAATCCTGATCATTTCCACGCCGGAAGACGTGCCCAATTTTCGAAAATTGCTCGGTGATGGCAGCCTTATCGGGTGCCGGTTTGAATACGTCGCGCAGCACGAACCCAATGGCCTGGCGCAGGCTTTTGTGCTGGGCGAATCTTTTATCGGACAAGATGCTGTTGCCCTGATTTTGGGCGATAATATTTTCTATGGAGCGGGCATGAGCGAATTGCTGCAAAGCTGTTTCAATCCGGAAGGCGGCGTCATTTTTGCCTACCGGGTAGCCGACCCTGAGCGCTACGGTGTCGTGGAGTTTGATAAAAATTTCCGCGCCATTTCCATCGAAGAAAAACCAAAAGCACCCAAGTCCAATTTCGCAGTTCCGGGGCTTTATTTTTATGACAATTCTGTCGTTGACATCGCCAAAAACCTTGCGCCCAGCGCGCGCGGCGAATACGAAATCACCGATGTGAACAAACATTACTTAGAAGCAGGCAAACTAAAAGTAGCGGTGTTGGGGCGCGGCGTTGCGTGGCTCGATACAGGGACCCACAAATCGCTGATCCAGGCGGGCCAGTTCATCGAGGTCATTGAGGACCGGCAAGGGCTAAAAATCGGATGCATCGAAGAAACCGCCTACGAAATGGGCTTCATAGACTCGGTGCAGTTGGAAAAAATTGCGCAACGCTACCTCAAGAGCGGGTATGGGGAATACTTGCTGGGACTCCTTAATTAATTTGAAAATTAGGTGATTTGAAAATTTGAAGATTTGAGCGCATTGCCGGTATGGTGCGACCCTCGCGGTCGCCCAAACACGCAATGAACGTCCAATAAGAAAGATGTGAGAACTGAACGAACAACCAACAACCGACAACGAACAACGACTTCTGACCAATAACCAATACCTACTAACCAGTCAGCATGGGAATAGCCGCCGACATCATCATCATCGTGGTCGCCGCCTTTATTGGCGCACTCCTTATGCAGCGGCTCAAGCAGCCGCTGATTCTGGGGTATATGCTTGCCGGCGTGGCCATTGGTCCTTACACAGGGGGCGTTACCATCTCTGATATTCACGAAATAGAACTATTAGCTGAAATTGGCGTGGCCTTGCTGTTGTTTGGCCTGGGGCTGGAGTTTTCCTTCAAGGAACTCATGTCCGTGCGCCGCATTGCGCTCGGCGGGGGGATTATCCAAATTGTTCTGACCATCGCTTACGGCTATTTGATCGGGCAATTGCTGGGATGGAACTGGGTGACTTCCGTGTGGCTGGGAGCCTTGATTTCGCTGTCCAGCACCATGGTTATTTTGAAAACGCTGGCAAATCAGGGGAATATCGGCACGCTGTCGAGCCGGGTGATGATCGGCATCCTGATCGTGCAAGACCTCGCCATTGTGCCGATGATGATCATCCTGCCCGAAATGAGTAATCTGGAAACCGGATTGCCCGCTTTGGGAATGGCTGCTGTGAAAGCCGCTGTTTTTCTGGTAGTTATGGTGGTGGCGGGCACCCGTATTTTTCCCATGCTGATGCGTGTGGTTGCCCGGTGGAATTCGCGCGAGTTGTTTTTGCTGACCATCATGGCCATCGGACTGGGCATTGGTTATGGAACCTACCTGGTTGGGTTGTCTTTTGCATTTGGCGCATTCATCGCCGGAATGGTGCTCAGCGAGTCGGACTACGGTCACCAGGCCTTGAGTGACATTACGCCACTGCGTGATCTGTTCGGGTTGTTGTTTTTTACCTCCATCGGCATGCTAATAGACCCCGTTTTTCTGCTTGAAAACTGGGGTTCAATCCTGCTGCTTGTTGGATTAGTCGTTGTTGGGAAAGGCCTGATTTTTGGATTGCTGCCAAAACTTTTCGGCTACGGCAACATCATTCCCATCGCCCTGGCGCTCACGATGTTTCAAATTGGAGAATTTGCATTTGTACTGGCGCGTTCCGGGGTGAAAGACGGCACGCTGTCGAAAGAACAATATTCACTGGTCTTGGCGGCCACCATCGTTACCATGGTCATGACCCCACTCGTTTCCGGGCTTACGGGCCCCTTGTATGCTTTCAGACGACGCAGGCTGCCGGTACAACCCCTGGAAACCGTTAATTTAGTCAACCACAAACTCAACGACCACATCGTCGTAGCCGGAGGCGGGCGGGTCGGGCGCTATGTGAGCAAAGTGCTCCAGCACCTCGAACTGCCTTTTGTCGTGATTGAGCACAACCACAGGCGCTTAGAAGAAGCGAAAGAAGCCGGATTGCCGTTGGTTTACGGCGATGCTGCGCAACATGCGGTTTTGGAAGCGGCAGGCGTTTCGCATGCGCGACTGCTGATCATCACTGCGCCGGGTACCATTACCGCCAAAGCCATCACCCGGCAGGCGCGGTCGCTCAACCCTGAGTTGCACATTGTTGCCCGCGTGGAAAGCATCGAACAGGCAGAAAAAATGCGCCAATTGGGCATTTACGAAGTCGTTCACCCCGAATTTGAAGCAAGCATTGAAATTGCGCGAACCGCGCTTTATCACCTTGGGTTTTCTGCCAGTGAAATTTACCGGTTAGCCGATGACATGCGCAAAGAAGCCCGGGAAATGCTGGGCGCGCCGCTCGATGAGGCCCATGTTTTTTCAGATAAAGTGCAGGATGTGGCCCGCCTGATGGATGTTACGTGGGTAGAATTATCGGAAGACAGCGCCCTTGTGGGCAAAACCCTTTCAGAAACCGACGTGCGGCGCGAAACCGGCGCCTGTATTGTCGCGCTGCTTCGGGAAGGCCATCTGATGCCCAACCCTGGCGCAGGAGAAACCCTGCGCCACCGCGATGTGGTGGCCATCCTTGGCGATCACGAACAAGTGCTGGCCTTTAATGAACTGGCTGGAAGGGTTGAAGATTTGAACTAATTCAACCGGTGTAAATAGCTTCCCGTTCTACTACATTGGGCAGCGACCCAAAATAACCCAGTTTGATTTCGGCCATTCGCCGGCCCGCTTTTGTGCAATTTTCGAGG
>JALHRK010000331.1 GCA_022841505.1 Saprospiraceae bacterium
TGGTTTCACCAATATCAAGCGCTTCGTTGAGCACTTTCAGGTACTCTTGCTCCATTTCGGGTGTCATATCTGCTCTGGTAATGGCGCCGGCGCCACCATGAATGACAAGTGCATAAGCCGTAGAATTGCCATCCGTCGTAGCGGGTTCACTTGCATCTGAAGTACACCCTTGCAGGAGCGTTGCTGCGGCAAACAGGATAATCAAGCAGTTTTTCATAACAGATTTTGTATTTATTGTATTCAAAATCAATTTTTTATTACATCAGGTGGAGAAAAAATCCCCCTCCCCCATTCCGGGAATTGTTGTGGTAAGATGCAACTTATCCCCTAATTTCACGTTTTTCAGCTTTAAAAAAAAATTAAAATAATGAAGTTCAAAGCATTCTGTCTGTTTCTTTCGCTGTTTTCAGCATCCCTGCTGTTTGCTCAGGATAGCGCACCAAAAAATTGGTTCAACCTGGATCTTACCCAGGATGGTTACCCGGGGCTAAGTACCGAAAAGACGTACAAGGAGTTGCTGAAAGGCAAAACGGGTAAAACGGTCGTCGTAGCAGTTATTGACTCCGGCGTGGATTATATGCACGAAGATTTGAAAGACATCATGTGGGTGAACCCCGGTGAAATTCCCGGCAACGGCATTGACGATGATAAAAACGGTTATATAGACGACATCCACGGTTGGAATTTTCTCGGCAACAAAAATGGCAATAACGTTGAAAATGAAAATCTGGAAGTCACCCGCCTTTATGTTCGCTACAAAAAAAAGTACGAGGGCAAAGACCCGGCCAAGCTTTCCAAAAAGGAACGTACTGAATACGATACGTACGTTGAGTACGAAAAAGTAATTGCAAAAAAACGCGAAGAGCTGGCGCCAAATGCAGAGTTGTACACGGCCATTCATGCCGCGTTTACTAAATTTGAAAAGGAATTGGGCATTCCGCGCAAGGCGGTCACCCTGAAGGATGTAGAAAACTTCAACTCATCAGATGCCATGATGATGCGCGTTGCCGGCGCCGTAAAAGAAAGCATCCAGGGCGGCGAAAGTTTTGCCGATGTCATGGATCAGGTGCAGGAAGGCTACGATTATTTTAATGGCCAGTTGAAATTCAATTACAACCCGGAATTTGATGCCCGCCACATCATTGGCGACGATCCCCAGAACGTTAACGACCGCAACTATGGCAATGCCGACGTGCGCGGTCCGGACGCAAGCCACGGTACGCATGTATCGGGCATTATTGGCGCCATTCGCGGCAATCGCATAGGCATGGATGGCATTGCCGACAATGTCCGTATTATGGCTGTGCGTGCAGTTCCCAACGGCGATGAACGCGACAAAGACGTAGCTAATGCGATACGTTACGCAGTGGACAACGGCGCTACGGTCATCAATATGAGCTTCGGGAAAGGTGCATCTCCTGAAAAATCTGCGGTGGATGCAGCGGTGCGCTATGCCATGGAGCGCGATGTCGTACTCGTTCACGGCGCAGGCAATGACGGTTCAAAAATTAGCCTCACCGATAATTTTCCAAATGACCGTTTTGCGAAATCGGGCCTCTTTGGAAAAAAATACGCAGAAAACTGGATCGAAGTAGGCGCGCATGGCCCTACAAAAGACGAACACTTAGCTGCTGACTTTTCAAATTACAGCCCCGAACTCGTGGATGTTTTTGCACCTGGCGTTGAAATTTATTCCACGGTGCCCGACAACGGTTATAAGAACCAGCAAGGCACCAGCATGGCCGCCCCTATGGTAGCCGGCGCAGCGGCCCTTCTCCGGTCTTACTACCCTGATCTGACTGCCAAACAGGTAAAAGACATCATCATGGAATCTGCTACGCCCTGGTCTCAAAAAGTCATCAAACCAGGAACAGAAGATGAAACGGTGTCCATGAGCCAGTTGTCCGTCACCGGTGGCTTGCTGAATGCTCACGAAGCTGTGAAACTGGCAGCACAGACAAAAGGCAAGAAAAAAGCTTCTAAATCCGGAAGCGGAGGCGCCAGTGGCAAAAGCGGCAAAAAAGTGGTCGGGCCGAAAGCTTAAGGCACAATTTGAAGATTTGAGAATTTGAAGATTTGAAGATTGGCTATTCCTGACGCCCAATCTTCAAATCTTCAAATCAACACATCTTCAAATCCGGCTAATTTGTATAACTTGCGCCGCCTTATTCCACCACATTTGGAAAAGTGGCGCCCCGGTTTTTTCTTTGCATAATGCAACCTGAGCCGGGATTGCGCGTTCTTGGTTTAGACATTTTAGCACACTACATGGAAAGTATTAGCCTTCAATACCCGGCGTGGTACCTTGTTTTCTGCCTTTTATTAGGACTTGTTTACGCGCTGGTGCTTTATTACCGCGATAAAACCTTCAAAGAACAGTCTGAAAATTTCAGTCGGCTTCTTGGGGTGTTCCGTTTCATTGTAGTCTCTATCCTCGCGGTTTTGTTGCTTTCCCCGCTGTTGAAATCTATCATCACCGAAAGTAAAAAACCAATCATCGTGCTGGCCCAGGATCAATCAGAATCCGTACCTGCCGGTATGAAAGCCGAAACGCTCAAAAAGTACGAAGCAGATTTCAGCGCATTAGCTGCCGATCTGGGCAAAGATTACGAAGTGAAACAATACGCTTTTGGCAATGAATTCCGCGAAGGCATTGATTACAAATACACCGAAAAAATCACCAACATTGCCGAATTGTTATCGGGGATCAACGACCTTTATAGCAATCAAAACCTTGGCGCCATTATCCTGGCCACCGATGGCATTTACAATGAAGGCAGCAACCCGGTTTACCTGAATACGAAACTCACCGCGCCTGTTTATTCGGTAGCGCTTGGCGATACGACAGCCCGCCGGGATGTGGTTCTGAAGCGCGTATTCCACAACCGCATTGCGTATCTTGGTGATCAATTCAGCGTCCAGGCAGACGTTTCCGCACAAAACTGCACTGGATCGAGTACAACGTTGTCCGTATATAAAGTGGAAGGCGCCAACTCCCGTTTATTGCAGCAAATGCAGATCAATATTGACCGAAACGACTTCTTTACTACGAGGAATATTGTTTTGAATGCGGATCAGGGAGGCGTACAGCGATTCCGCATTTCGTTGAGTACCATTGCAGGCGAGGCTTCCAAAGCAAACAACAGCAAAGAAATTTTTGTGGATGTGCTTGATGCGCGCCAGAAGGTGCTGCTCCTCGCACACTCTCCGCACCCGGATATTGCTGCGCTTCGGCAAATGCTGACCATCAATAAAAACTACGAGGTCAAAATTGCATACATCAATGACCTGAAGGTGAATGTTGCGGATTTTGATTTTGTGGTGATGCACCAGCTTCCTGCGCTCGATAACGATGCAACAGCTGTGCTGAATGTCATCCGTTCACGCAAAATGCCCGTCCTCTTTATTGCAGGCACCCAAAGCAATTATGTGCGGCTGAATCAGGCGCAGTCCCTGGTGTCCATCCGTGCGGCGAGCCGGAACACCAATGAAGTGCAGGGCATTCCGGGCAAAGATTTCAACCTCTTCACGGTAGATGAAAAGCTAAAAGCCAATATCTCCAATTTTGCGCCATTAACGGCGCCTTTCGGCGAATACGATGTTTCGGCAAAAGCGCAGGTGCTGCTCTACCAACGCATTGGCAGGGTGGATACCCGCTATCCACTTTTGGTGATGGGCGACGAAAATGGCGCCCGGGTGGGTGTTTTATGCGCTGAAGGCATTTGGAAATGGCGACTTTTTGATTTTATGCAAAACCAGAATCACAATTTTTTCAATGAGTTGATTGGAAAAACGGTGCAATACGTCAGCCTGAAAGACGACAAAAGGAAGTTCCGGGTCAATTTGGCCAAGAACATTTTTAATGAAAATGAGCCGGCACTTTTTGATGCAGAATTGTACAACGACAATTACGAACTCATCAACGAACCGGATGCCAGCATGGTAGTCACCAACGCCGAAGGAAGGGAATTCCCATTCACTTTCAATAAAAGTGGCAAGTTGTATACCCTCAACGCGGGCAGTTTCCCTGTAGGCAACTACCGATTCCGTGCTGCCGTAAACAGCAGTGGCCAAAACCTGACTTACAATGGCCAGTTCAGCGTACAACCTATCGAATTGGAATTATATGAAACCACAGCCGATCACAACCTCTTGCGCTTGCTGAGCGATAAATATGGCGGATCGGTTGTTTATCCTGCCCAGGTGCTTTCCGTTGCCGACCTTATCCGCGAAAAAACGACCATCAAACCGGTCATTTATCAAACGGCCAAAACGCGGCCGGTCATCAACCTTAAATGGGTGTTTTTTCTTCTGTTGGCCTTTTTGTCCACGGAATGGTTCCTTCGCCGTTATTTCGGCGGCTACTAAGTCGTGTCTGTCTTTAGAGTCCGATAACTCCGTTTTGCGAAGAGCCAAAATTGGTCATCCCGTCCGGCGGGCGGGGCTCCCGCTTTTGGCTCTCCGTATGCCTTGCTCTCGAACGCTAAAGAGCAGACACTGGACTACCTAGGGACCCAAGGGGTACTTAGTTCATCTAAACTTATCACAAACTTAAAACGGGGCATTTGGCGGACACGCCAGATCCTCCCATCTTTGCACATGTCGGCTATTTGTCATAAATGAAGCCGAAGTTACATAGGGGGAGACTGTCTAACCCGTGTCTAATTGTTAAGAACGGCAATTGTTCGGCTCAAAGATTGCCTCCTTTGAAACCTGACTTTTGACTTAATTCAGCGGGCTTTCCGTTTCAGGATGTTTTAAATTGCTCAATAAAAAAGAGAAACACCTGAAAATATTGCTCAACATAAAGCGTAAAGCGCTATCAATCAACCAGTAAAAATGAATCGGAACACTAAAAAAACCGGAAAATTCACTTCAACAGGTGTAACCAAATGTGAAGATTGCGTTAAAGTGAATAATTCAACCAGCGATTTTCGTTATCACATCGTCTATAGTGTAATAAGAAACATGTAACCCTATAAAACCAGTATTTCTATCTGGCTGCACAATACCTGCGATACACATTTTTTCACAGGGCGAATCAAAACAAAAATTGCACAAATTTTTTCTGCACGGGTTTTAACCCGAAAAGCAGATGTGGCGGCTTTTTGCGTCGCTTCACCTTCTGGATATAATTACCATATCCAGAGCAGTAATTGTATTGTTTTTTGCTAAAAATATGTGCATTTTTTTTTAATAATTTAACATAAAAAACCAAAATCTGATGCAGCACTTTTAAACGATTACCCCTTTATCAATAAACCAAATCCCCGAAAAACCCGATTGAAATCAAAACCACTTTACTTTTTCATTTCACAACTAAACAGAAAAACACCTATGAAACCCATCCACTCTCTCCTGACCGCAATTATTTGCGTATTGACGATTCAGGTAACAAACGCACAATGTTTCTCCAAAAAAGGCCGGTGCAAAAAAACCGATTTCTGGGAAGTCCAGGCCGGGGCAGGACTGCTACCCACTTTTTTGAAAGACCGTACCCAAAGCCTGATGCCTCCCGTTCTCCTCGGCGTAAACTATCGTGTTAAACCCAACATCAGCCTTGGGCTCCATGTTGGGACTTCCGTTTCGGAGGCATCGAGAACAATTCCAGGAGAAACTGAACCTTCTCTGCACCGCAACCATTATACAACCGTCGGTTTGCGGGCAGCGGCACACACGACAACGCTCGACCGCTGGGAAGTATACGGTGGTATGCTCGCAGGTTACGGCGCTTCCCGGGTGGAAGTACGCAAAATTGGCAGCGAAAAATCCCCCGAACCCGTAGATGAATACCGCAAAAACAAAATTTACCTCTCCGCTTTTGTTGGCGGACGGTACGCCATCACCCGAAACATCGGCGTTTTCAGCGAGCTGGGCATGGGGGTTTCGGTGCTGACCAGCGGCATCAGCTGGAGATTCCAATAAATTAGTTTTTTACACCCTTCATATTTTTTTTACTCTGAATTTAAACGCGCTCTATGCCCCTGCTTCCTACTGGAAGTGGGGGTAATTTTTTTTCAGTTCATAACAGACACCGTCATAATCAGGCCATTTTTTATCGCAGCTGTTTTGACAAGAGGGTTTAGACCTAATTTTGGCAAAAAACTGCTGTATATGTTTAAGACGCCTTTAGGCCGGTTTCGGATCGTCGCTTTTTTAGAAGGGATTTCTTTCCTGCTACTGGCCTTCACCATGATTCTAAAGTATCAATATGCCATGCCCCGGCCCAATTTTGTGGTTGGACTGGCGCATGGCGTTTTGTTCATCGCCTACGTTTTTCTGCTGATCCGAATCACCGTGATTTACGAATGGACTTTTCGGAAATTTGTGCTCGCTTTTTTGGCTTCGTTGTTGCCGTTTGGGACTTTTGTGGCTGACAGGCACCTGTTCACCAAATAGTGGTTGTCTCTTTAGCTGCGTAATGTTTGATCCCAAAGTCAGTCGTTCGTTTCCACTCCGCTCAACGAACGACTGACTTTGGAATCAACCATCCCTTTAGACACTAAAACCTTGCGCCTATCCGGATTCCACCCCAGCGGTGCGTGCTTCCGGTATCAAATTCTTTGGTAATCACCGACTGGCAATATTCCAGCCAGAGGTTTCCGGCGCCCAGCACGAATCCAAAGTCACCCTGAAACGTAAAGCGGGTCAGGTCGCCGGAAGCAATAACGTAAGGACTACTCCGGTTGAACAAGCCACCTTGTAAAGTGGCGTCGTAAATATTGAACGCCGGCTGCCCCCGGGCATAAAGGTAACCATACCACTTTTTTGCTTTGGCCGCAGTGCGGTATGGGTCATCAAACCAGCCAACCATCGCGTTCATGCCAACACGGATGCGGTTGGTATGGGTTCCAAATCTGGCGCCAGCCGACGCATTGACCACCAGCCGATTACCACGCTTCAAAATACCTTGCTCGTAATCAACCTGATAGTTCAGGATCAGGTCGTTTTTAATCTGGTGCTGCCAGCCGAGCGGCGGGATGTTGTCTAACCAGCGGTGGATGGCTTTCTGCATGCCTTCGCTGCCAGCGGCGGGGCCCATAATTCCGACGACCAGTGCTGTTGAGATCCGCCTGCGCCGAAGGGTATCGGTTGCAAGGACAAAAGTTGAAATTGAAAGATTGCTGCAAAAAGGGCGGTCGCCGTAAAGGATATCGTCGCTGCGGATGGTGCTTGGCGTATAGCCGTAATGATCTACGCGAATGCCGTATTGAAAGGTGCTGTGGCTAGGTTGAATCAGCAGCTTATT
>JALHRK010000332.1 GCA_022841505.1 Saprospiraceae bacterium
TAATCTGACAAATATAGAACGACTTCTGGTTCTGCTTCGGGGGTACGCAATTGGAATACGGGTGCTCCATTGAGATTATACAATTCAATGTTCAGACCTTTTCCTGCGTATTTGCCTAGCCGCAGGAAAACCCTGCTTTGGGTCGGATTCGGTCCAAGGATAACGGAGGGTTCATTTTCCGGTTTATTGATACTGATGATCCGGGAATATTCATATTGCCCGTTGTGGTCTACCTGCTTCAGGCGGTAATAATTGATGCCTGGAATTGGGT
Organism: Saprospiraceae bacterium; assembly: GCA_022841505.1. Lineage (GTDB taxonomy): Bacteria > Bacteroidota > Bacteroidia > Chitinophagales > Saprospiraceae > JABWAJ01. The sequence goes on from JALHRK010000332.1 coordinate 272, forward strand.
TCTTATCCGTATAGGCATAAGATTGGAACGTTGAAGAGGTTCCATAACCGGGAAGAAAAGAGAGGTTTGCCCAAGTATTCCCATCCTCGGATCGCTGTAGATAAAAACCGGCATTGCCTGATTCGGAAGCCGTTTCCCAGCTCAGGTGGATGGCATCATTGCGACACACACCCGAAAACCGGAAGAGTTCGACAGGCAGAGGCGTCAAATATTGAGCAATAAAATTAGCCGGATTCCCTCCGGCATTGAAAAAACTGCCGCCTGCAATGATGTTTCCGCTTCCGTCAATGGCAATGGCGTTACAATTTAAGTCTAACCCTATGTCCAATTCCGACCATACAACCCCGTCCCATTGTGCAATAAAGTTGGCCGGATTCCCTCCGGCAGTTGAAAAATAACCGCCAACGTACAGGTTCCCATTTTGGTCGCTTTTTATGGCCGTACAAGGTTGATCTAATCCTGTTTCAAGAGCCTGCCAGGCGATGCCATCCCATTGGGCAATGTAATTGGCAGGGGCGCCACCGGCTGCGGTGAAATTGCCTCCCACGTAGATATTTCCGCTGTTGTCTGTTGTAATTGAGGTGCAAGTACCGTTTAATCCGGATCCGGGTTCAGACCAGTTTGAACCATCCCATTTTGCCAAATAATTTGCATCGTTTCCGCCAGCTTTTTTAAAATTGCCGCCTGCATATAAATTGCCACCAGTATCCATGGCGAGGGCATAGCAGATCTCATCCAAACCCGACCCCAACGGCGTCCAATCCATGCCATCCCATTTTGCAATAAAATTTGCTGGCATTCCTCCCGCAGTTGCAAATCCACCGCCTGCGTAAACATTTCCATTATTGTCAAAGGCGATGGCATTGCAAGAGCCGTCTAATCCTGATCCCAGCGGTGTCCAGTCCGAGCCATCCCACCGGGCAATGTTATTCACGGCAACGCCTCCTGCGCTTGTAAATTCGCCCCCTGCATAGACATCCCCGTTTTGATCAATCGCAATGGCATAACAGGGGCCGTTCAAACCTGAGCCCAGCGCTGACCATGAAGCGCCGTCCCAACGGGCTATGAAGCCGGTACCGGAAATGCCCTCAGCCTCCGAAAAAAAACCACCGGCATAAACATCGCCGCTGTTGTCTAGGGCCAAAGCCAGGCAATCTCCGTCAAAACCATTTCCCAGGGCAGACCAGGCGCCGGTCATGACGGATTGGGGCGCCACCATTGCCTGCGAATGATGGAATGGGAACCGGAAGAGCATCAGGATTACAGCAAAAAGAAAAGGTTTCATGCGTAAATTGTTTGAAAAATTGAAAGCGGGGATTTCACAAAAAGACCCAAGCGATCAAGCTGTGAAATCCCCGCAAAGCAGCGTGAAGTATAAAATTAGCGTTGGATGACTACCCGGCTGGTTACCGGGGTGAAGTCAGGCGCCTGTACCTGTATCCAATATACGCCATCCGGGAGTTCCGGAAGGGAAGACAAAGCCTCCACACTGCCAATGTTTTCCAGTTGGTTTGCCCAAATTTGTGCCCCCAGCGTATTCAAAACCCTGACCTGAACCGATTGTCCGTAAACCCCCGGAGTAGCAATACGCAGGTTCAATGCTCCGGAACTTGGGTTGGGATAAACCGTGACGTCCATCGTTTGTTGTTCCCGGATCACAAACTCATTTCCAGGCGCGGCAACCAAAGGCGCCGCACCGCCGGTAATTGTTATGTTGTCAAATGAAGCATTGACCGTAGTTGTTGCATTGATGCTTTCCGCAAAAACGCCCAAATAAACACACGAAGACATGACAACCGTAGAGGACCCGAAAAAGGTCCAGGTGGTACCATTAGAAGAGGTGTAAAATGCAAAGGCATTGCCTGTGCGTACGATCCTGAGCCAAGTGTTGCCAGCGTAAAGGGGATTCTGCGAAGTGGTTTTGTTGCCGTTCACCGTGGTACGTGTTTCTCTTCTCAGAAAGCTGCTCAGGTTGGTTTTCAGCCCCACCATTTTGCTGCCTGATGCCAGGCTTTCGCGGATGTAAATACCCGCCCAACCCGGCGCCGGATTGCTGGAAATGTGCACCGTGATAGAAGCATCGCCGCATCTTTGCTGGTAGTTGGAATTGATGAGGTCTGCATTGGCCGCGCCGGAAAAACCCTGAGAAGCCACCGTGAAGACCGTGCCGCTGCTGCTGCCCGAGTTGCAGGCAAAACTGCTGCCGGTGTTGGTTGCGCCGCCTATATTACCCGCCGACCAGCCCGATGACGGGGTATTGCCGCCTTCGTCTGCCGAGCCGTCGCAATCATTGTCTTTGCCATCGCAAATGTCTAAAGCACCCGGATAAACCGTGTTGTCATTGTCTGCGCAGTCATCGCCGCCACATGCCGCATCTTCATAGCCGTCGCCATCGGCATCATCGCAGGCATCAATGGTGACTAAGTAGTCTTCAATTTCCCCATAAGCAGAATAGCAGGGCTCGGGAATATAATATGCATAATCGGAAACGACCCGCATCAGGTAAGTGCCACCTCCCTGAGTTGCAGGGACGCTAAACGTAGCACTGGCAGGGGTACCATCATCGGGGAGGTAAATGTCGGAAACTACTTTTTCGTCTGTGTCCTCAAAATCTCCGTCCTGATTCCAGTCAATAAACACAGAAAAGAACTGGCCGTAACCTCCTCCGGATGACACGGAGATGGTATGATTTGCTCCCGGCGTCAGGGCAGTGCTGGCGGAAGGGTAAGCAGAACTGCCGCTGGAACAGGAGGTTGTATTGTTGATATTATCAAGGGTAACATTGGTTATCCACATGTAATAACATGGATAACTGAGGCCTGGTGTGCAATAAGCGGGAATATCCACAAGGCCATCGCAATTGTCGTCAACACCATTGGTTAAATTTTCAACCGAGCCGGGGTAAACCAAAGGATTGGCGTCATTGCAATCATTGCAGGCGGGTGATCCGTCTCCGTCTCCGTCTGTATCCGCGACGCCACAGCCGCAGCCGCCGGGCGCTATTTTATTCGGATCATTCGGGCAGCCATCGTCGCAATCAACCGTACCATCGTTGTCTGAATCGGGCAGGGAGGAAATGGTGCCGTAAGCGAAATTATCAATGCTGAAACCCTGCCAGTTGGTCCAGGTACTGAATACGGTGTATGAATTTATGCCTCCGCATGGACTGATGATGCCAATGAAACCTCCAGCAGGACCTGTCGGAGGATTTGGATTTAATAACTGATAAAAGCTGCCTGAATTGCCGGTGGCTTGCAAATAAATAGAATTGTGGAGACCGAATGAAGTCGCTGCTGATTTCCAGTCAAACCCGATGCCAAAAGCAGTTGGAATGGAAACGGTCGTGTTGGGACTGCCGCCTGTCGTTCCCCACCAGGAAATTTGATTGGAATTCGGAAATAAAGAATGGCCCTCCAGTGGGGGCACATCCAATCCAAGCGCGGTTGCATCCCCACTAATGGTGCCTGTAAACGTGTGGGTGCCCACTGTAATGCTGGCGCCGGGATTCATATTAAAACTGTTCGCCAGGGAAAAATCCTCCGTAGCGGATTCAAGGTCTTCGTTGACTACGGCTGAGAGCGCTGCCTCCCAGGCTGCACGGTCGGTATACACCTGAATTTGTCCGTACATCCGGGAACTGCTCATCAAAAGCATCAGCAAAACGCACGATACTGATAATAAATGATAGAAAACGGGTTGTCTCCATGCATGGAAGAACCGGGAATAGTTCATAGTAAAATTATTTTGAGTTAAAAGTTACAAGATGTTGCTCCTGCACGAGGTCGGGCAGGCAGCAAAGCACAAGGAATACAAGTGTAAAACCGGATTTGAGAATTGGTAAGTAGGTAGCGGTATTCTGTCACAACGGGTGCAAATATAGGATGGGCGATGTAGGACAAACCTGACATCATGCAGGGACAAAACGGACATTTTTGCCCAAAAACCAATAGGATACGAGCGAAAGGGAAATTTATTGACGATGACGGGAAGGGAGTATCGCCAAATTTGGCAATATTATTACGGCGTTCCTTGGCGCAGGTAAGTGGAAGGCAGGACGCCGAAGCGTTTCTGAAACAATTCAGAAAAATAGGGGGTGTCGCGGAAACCGACAGCAAAGGCCGTTTCTTTGACGGTGGCGTATTGGCCTTCGAAGAGCAGGACTCGGGCCAGCTCAAGGCGAATTTCCTGTAAATAAGCTTTAGGCGTCATTCCGGTTAATTGTTGCAGCCGGCGGTTGAACTGGCGGACGCTGATGTTCAATTGCATCGCCACCCATTCCAGATTGAATTGCTTGTCCGTAAGGTTTTTTGAAATGAGGGTTTCCACTACTTTTAGCCACTCGTTGTCTACGCTAGCCATAACGGGCTTTTCGGGGTCGGGCGTTCCTGTGCCGGAAAAATACTGCATGCGTTCCCGGTAATTGTGCAGGAGGTTGGCAATGCGGGCCACTAATTCCTCCTGAACAAAAGGTTTGGTCAGGTAGTCGTCTACGCCAATGCGAAGGGCTCGGAGTTTTACCCGCACATCGGCTCTTGCAGTGAGCATAATGACCGGAATGTGCCGGAATGCATCGGCGTCCTTGATTTTTTCCAGCAACTGAAACCCATCCATAACCGGCATCATCAGGTCTGAAATAATCAAATCGGGCGGAGCGTCTGTGTGAAGCGCCTCCCAGCCTGTTTTGCCGTTTTCGGCCAATCTGACGCGGTAAGTGTCTTCCAGCAAAGTTTGCATGTACAACCTCAAATCTGCGTTGTCTTCCACAAGCAGGAGGAGGGGTTTTTCAACGCCGGAATCCGGTGCCCCGGTTTTGACAGGCGGGGGTTTGGGAACCGGACTTGTTTTTTTAGAAACGACCCCATCCGGCAATGGATCGGCTGCGATTTCTGATGCGGCCAACTTTTTTGGAAACTGAAAATAGAAAGTACTGCCTTTGCCCCATTCCGATTCAGCCCAAACTTTTCCATTCATCAACTCTGCCAGTTCTTTGCAAAGCGACAGGCCAATACCCGTGCCACCCTGGGTTGGCGCATCCGGGCGTTTGGACTGGTAAAAACGGTCAAAAATATGGAGCATGTCATCGGGATGAATGCCGGCGCCGCTATCCTGTACTTTAATGAGCAGGTTGTCGCCTTTGTCTTTCACAATAAGGCTGATCGTGCCTTCCGGAGGGGTAAATTTGATGGCGTTGGACAAAAAATTGTGGATGATTTTTTCAAACTTATCAGGGTCTAAATAAATATTCAGGGCAGGATCGGGATGGTATTCGATTTTCAGGCGTGTTTTTCCGCTGTCGCTGAAAGAGCTGAATTGGGCCAATGTCGGCTGAAGGTAATCGTGTAAATTGACGGGCGTTTCGCGGAGTTCCAGCCGTCCGACTTCTAACTTGGACAAATCGAGGATTTCATTGACTAGTTTGAGCAGGTGGTTTCCGTTTCGCTGCACCAGGTGCAACAGCTGCAGGTCTTTTTCAGGCCGCTGATCAGCGTTTTTGAGCAGGCTGCTGACAGGTCCGAGCATGAGCGTGAGGGGGGTACGAAGCTCGTGGCTCACATTGGCAAAAAAGCGTGACTTAAGCCTTTCCAGCGATTGAAGTTCTTCCGATTGATTGAGGATGGTTTCATTTTGAATGGCAAGCTGACGGCGGGCATGGCGTTGTCTAAAAAAAGCAAAAACAGCGATCCCTCCTGCAATAAAAGCGAGTGTTAATATCATGAACAACAGCCAATTGCGCGTTTTTTGACTTTGGAGTTCTTTTTGATTCTGAGCAATCTCCCACTCTTTTTCCCGGGTATTCATGCGGGTTTCCCACTCGGTCACCAGCGATTTTAAATCTGTTTTTTTGCGTTCGTCTTCATACTTCATATACTTTTCCATATACGCTACTGCCTTGGCATAATCGCCCATGTCCCGGTAAATCGCGTAATAGTTGAGGGCGGCATCGTCGGGCAAGGTTCCCGGGGCGGTAGCACGGGCACTGTCTACAGCAGCCAGGGCTTCTTTATACCGTTGAAGCACCAGAAACCGATGGCTCAATTGGATCAACAAGTGTTGGCTCGTCACGGGGGTTTTCATTTTTCGGCTGATGGCCAGGGCTTGTCTGAGCAGCGGGATGGCTGCGTCTGCTTCAACCAGAGCAGATTTAAAATTTAATATCCGCACTTTAGCGGTCAGGCTGGGGTAAACGGCGCTAAGCACTTCTGCCAGATGAACCATTTCCTTTTTTTTGGTTTCATCCGGCTCCCCGCTGGCGATCATTAAAGCCGTTCGAATGGCCAGAGCGGTATCGCCTGCTGCTTGCAATACCTCCAATGCCTGGTGAAAATAAGGTAGGGGGGCATTGGTATCATTGTGAGAGACGCGCAAAACAAAGCCTTTCCAAAACAGGCAAAGCCCGTTTAGCTGCTGGTCGTTCAGCGGTTTGGCGAGCCGGATAGCCTGTTCGCAGTATTCCAGGGCTTCCCGGTAACGTTCAATTTCGACCAGATACCCGGCTTTGTTTGCTAATGCTTCTACCTGGGTGGAAACTAAATTGTGTTTGGCTGAAAATGCAAGGAGTGGATCCAGGTATTTTGCTAAAGAATCCCGTTCTGTATAATTGGCAAAATGCCGGATCAGCGCCATTTTTACAGAGGCAATCCGCCCGGCATCTCCTGATTTTTCAACAGCTGCCAGGGTTTTGTTAAGCAACAAAAAACTGCTGTCCCTTTCCCCGATGCGGTCAAGCCAAGTGCTTTGATTCAGGTTCGACTTCCAGTCGTCCGATATACTGCGGTTTTGAGCATAACCATCAGCAGTGCCCAGAAAAAAAATTAGCGTAGCCAAAAGATAGGTCCTCATGTACCTGGTGCGATTCAAGCAAGAATACAGTTGTTGTAAGATAGGGTGGGGGAAAAAAATAAAGATTTCCGGTTC